>NZ_JBNYXZ010000004.1:0-12205 GCF_051380935.1 Janthinobacterium algoris
GATGCGGAATCGCTTGGCGTCCTCCGCGTTGTCATCTGATTGCGATCAAATTCCTCATGTGAAAAAAGTTAACAGAATCGTTGAAAGTATACAAGCGAATTGTGGGTAATCGGAAGGCAGGTTTTACGCTTACCATCTTTGATGTTTTGGAGCGATTGATGATGTTGACGCAAGAGAATCGAAACCGGCATCAGCAGGTGAGGACGGGACTCAAACGTGGCTATCCCACGGATGTGAAAGATGAAGAGTGGCGCTTGATCGCACCGCTGCTGTCAAAGCAAGCGAAGACGGGAAGGCCTTGCAAGACGGATTTGCGCACGGTGATCAATGCGTTGCGTTACATGGTGTGGTCTGGATGCGAGTGGCGCATGCTGCCGAATGATTTCCCTCCGTATCAGACGGTCTATTACTGGTTTCGGCGGCTGATGCGGCGCATGCTGTTTCGTACCATCCATAACTTGGCGCTGATGCTTGATCGCTTGTGCAATGAGCGGGAGGTGCTGCCGAGTGCCGGTGTTGTCGATAGCTGTTTAGATATGGGTGATCATATTCCAACTCGCAGCCTGCCATTTTTCAGGGCCCGGTTGCTTTTGAGTACACTGTTGAATTCTGTCACCCAACTACCAGCGCCATGAGCCAAGCCCTTCACAGCCAAGCCCGCACCACTCATCTGATCCGGGACGAAATCCGCAACTCGACGCTCTCTCAACGGGAGCTGGCTGAGCGCTACAATGTCAGTCGTCTGTCGATCCGCAAGTGGCAGAACCGCGACAGCGCCGAGGATCTTTCGCACCGGCCGCGTACCATGCACACCACGCTCACGCCTGCGCAGGAATTGGTCGTCGTGGAGCTGCGCACCACGCTGCTGCTGCCCACCGACGACCTGCTGGCGGTGGCCCGCGAGTTTGTCAATCCAGCGCTTTCGCGTGCCGCCCTGGGGCGCTGCCTGCGTCGCCATGGTGTCTCCAGCCGGCTTGAACTGGCTGCCAGAGAAGGCGACAAGCCGGTCACCAAAAAGTCGTTCAAGGACTACGAGCCCGGCTTTTTACATATGGATATCAAGTACTTGCCGCAGATGCCCGATGAAAACGAACGCCGTTACCTGTTCGTCGCCATCGACCGCGCCACGCGCTGGGTCTTCATGGAGATTTACGCCGACCAGTCCGACAGCAGTAGCACCGACTTCCTGATCAAGCTCAACAAAGCCTGTCCGATTGCCATCGTCAAGCTGCTCACCGACAATGGCAGCCAGTTCACCGACCGCTTTAGCAGCAAGAAAAAAGACCCGGAAACGGGCGACCGGATTCCCAGCGGCAAGCACGCGTTTGATGTGCTATGCCAGCAGCTGGCGATCGAACATCGCCTGATCCCGCCACGTCATCCACAGACCAACGGTATGGTGGAACGCTTCAACGGCCGCATCAGCGAGGTCGTCAACCAGACCCGTTTCGCTTCCAGGGCCGAGCTCGAATCGACACTGCGCAATTACCTGAAAATCTATAACCACAACATCCCGCAGCGTGCTCTCAACAACGAAACGCCGATTCAGGCAATGAAGAAATCGCATGCGAAAAAGCCGGAATTATTCGTTAAACGTGTTTATAACCAGGCGGGTCTTGACACAAACCGCCGATCAACTCGTTAAGCACAGCTTTGGCCCGGAACATGGCCATGCTGCGACGAGGAATATGATCGCACGAAACTAAAGAGTTAGGCCCTCGGCGGAAATGTAACCAGAACGAGGCCATTCCCTTGCTTTTCGAAACATACTTGATCTATTTTATCCGGATCATATATATTCCCTAAAGCAGCTAGCTGAGGACAGCGGAATAAAATTTGCAATTGCAGCATAAATAAATTAATCGAGTCATATAGTATGCCTCGCGTATCAACGGCCCAAATCCGACGAAGATACCTCTCCAATAACTTAGCTTGACTATATGATAAAATAACATTTATTGATTTGTTCGCATCTAACAGTAAAATAGATTTTGCAATTTCAGAATATTTAATCGTCTGATTCTTTGAATTTTCCACGAATTTTCCCTGAATAATTGATTATTCACGTTTCTGCCGCCTAGTCTGACATGCCATCAGAATTCCCTCCCGATGTTGTTCCACCTCTATTTTTACATCGTTTATAGGCATGATCCGCAACGTAATAGCAGACTAACCTCGCCGCAATATTAAGTGCAAAAGCACCAGCAAATAAGCGATTACATCTCCCATAATTTTCAACTCTTATTCTGTTGCAATCTGGCCCATCTGGCGGGCAAAAAGCAGGCGTACGGGTTTCAGTGTTGGTATCCGTCCAAGGGTTAATTGGCTGCGGTAGCGGTGGTAAAAACCCTTGCTCGATCGGATCAACAGGTGGGATATATCTACAGAAAACAAAAGGTACGACTCCTTGACATACCCATGCAAGACCTAAGGGGTCAGTTCGGATGACAGGGTTGCCCCCCACATACCCATAGGTATTGATACCACCTTCCAGCCCAATCGGGTCGCTCTGCACATACCGTCCCGTTTGCGGATCATAATCCCTGTGGTAGTTGTAGTGTAATCCCGTTTCCTGGTCTTCGTACTGCCCCGGCAACCGCAGGTTCGACGCGATCGTCGGTTTGCCAGCCGTCGCGGCCGGCGTGACGATGTGCGCCCGCCCGAACGGTTCGTAGCGCGCCGCCCACACCACGTTGCCTTGCTTGTCCGTCGCCTGGATCGGCGTGTCCAGGTGGTCGTGGTGATAGTAAGCGTATCTGTCTTGCCCGTTGCTGTCTTGCGTTTTCACGAACAATATACCCGTGCCGAACATGGCGTCGGGGCGCGGTCCGTATTGCGTGGTGATCGCCGCGCCGCCGTTGGCGGTAACGCTCTGGTCGGCGTTGAGCGTGATGCTTTGGCTGGCCTCGGCGATCAGTCCCTCGTCCGCGTACAGGAAATGGGTGCGCCGGGCTTGCGCGAGGACCGCGCCGCTTCTGTCGCGGTACTGCTCTTTCCAGATCCGCCTGCCGAGCGGATCGTAACCGTATCTAGCGACCAGTTGGGCGGCGCCATCTTTGACCTCCACCAACTGGTTACTGGCGTTGTAGCCGTATCGGGTGAGCTTGGCGCCTTCCGTCTGCCTGCCCAGGTTGCCCGCCGCGTCGTATTCGTAGCACACCACTCCCGGCGCGCCGCACGCGCCGCTGCCGCGCCGGGTCAGGCGGTTGTTGGCGTCGTAGAGCCACGTCCCGCTTTGTTTGGTGTGCGCGACGCGGTTGGCCACGGCGTCCAGCGTAAAACCCTCCGTGTCCGTGCCGAACACGCCGCCGCCATCCGTCGTCGCGACGGCGAGCCGGTCTTCCTTGTCGTACTGGTAGTCGTTGCTTTGGGTGGTACTGGTGTTGTTGGCCGTGTCGGTGCGGCTGCGCTTCTTCAGTTCCTGCACCTTGCCGTACTGGTGGCTCAGCTCCAGCACGCTCTGTTGTGCCGGCGACTTGACTTTGAAGCTCTCCAGTTTCAGCAGGCCGTCGTATGTTTTTTCCTGCGCGCCGCCGCCGGGCAGCGCGGTTTGCTCCGGGGCGGTCCATTTGTAGCGGTTGACGCTGATCGCGCCCTCGCCCGGGATGGTGACGGAGGCGAGCATGCCGTGCGGGCTGTAGCCATACGCTATCTGCGTGCCGTCGGGCCAGGCAAGTTGCATCTTCTTGCCGGCGGCGCTGTAGGCGTAGCCGTAACCCAAGGTGTGGCCGCCGGGGTAGGTGACGGTTTCGCCGGTCTTGCGGTTGGCGTCGTCGAAGGTGGCATTGGCGCCGCTGGTTTTGTTCGCGACGTGGTCGGTATCGCTCCAGGCGGCCAGGTTGTCGTTGGCGTCCAGGGTCAGGGTGCTGCTGCGCAGCAAGGTGCCGTCCGCCTTGTATTGCTTGATTTCGACCAGGCGGTTGGCCGTATCGTAAGTGGCGCTCGATTTGTTTCCGAGCGGATCAATTTTTTCAACTACGTTGCCGGCGGCGTCGTAGCCGAAGCGCGTAATTTGGCCCAGCGGCAGCGTCTGCTTGACGACCCGGTCGTTGCGGTCGTAGTCGAAGCGGTGCACGTTCCCTTTGGCGTCGCTTACTTGCAGCAAGTTGCCGCGCGCGTCGTACTCGTAGGTGGTCTTGCCGGCCAGGGCATCGACGTGTTCGGTCTGCTGGCCAAACGCGTTGTAGCCGCGCGTGCGGCTGTGGCCGTTGGCGTCCAGCTCGCTCGTGACCTGGCCGCGCTTATCGTAGCCGACGCTGCTGGTGAGGGTTTCCTGGCCCTGGGCATTGCTGTTTTTCAGGCTTTCGCTGGTCTGGCGCTCGCGCCGGTCGAACCGGGTTTTCCGGGTGAAGGTGGGGTAGATTACCTCGGTGGCTTGGTTCAGGCTGCCGAGCAGGCCTGCGGCGCTGCCGTCGGCGACCTGGTAGCCGAACTGGGTCGCATTGTTCAACGCGTCGGTTTGCTTTGTCAGCGCAAAAAAATTGTCGTACTCGCTCAGCTTGGTTCTGCCGTCTTCGTCGGTTTCGGAGAGCGTCAGGCCCTGGCCGTTGTATTGCACCTTGTACACCCCGCCCACCGCGTTGGTGCTTTGCCAACGCCGGTTCATCGCGTCGTAGGCGGCCCGCACCGTCTTGGCGCGGGCGTCCGTGTACACCGTCAGGTTGCCTACCTTGTCGTACTCGTAGCCGCGGCTACGGCCCAGGGCATCGCTGACCTTGCTCAAGTTACCGCCCGCGTCGACCTCATAACGTGTGGCGTTGCCGCGCGGGTCGGTCATGCCCACCAGATTGCCGGCGTGGTCGTAGCGGTACTGGCGCACGTTCGCTTCGGGGTCGGTGGCCTTTTTGAGCTGGCCGAGGGCGTCGTACTCAAGCAACCAGACCGCGTCCGGGGTCAGCGTGCCGTTCGCCTCCGTGCGCCCCCGGCTGGTGACCGAGGTGATTTGCCCGAGGCTGTTACGGGTGTAGTCGGTGACGCGCGCGTCCGCGCTTCCGGCCGCTTCGGTCTTCTTCGCCAGTCTGCCTTTGTCGTCGTACTGGTAGCGGGTCTTGACGCCCAGTTCGTCGACTTCCTCGGTCAAGCCCAGGTGCTGCGCGGAATAGCTGCGCTTCTCGCCGGCGCCGTCCGGATGGACGGTCTCGACCACCTGGTCGAATTCGTTGCTGCTCACTTGCGTCGTGAAGCCGCGCGCGTTGGTGACGATGCGG
The DNA here is from genome assembly GCF_051380935.1 of Janthinobacterium algoris. NCBI lineage: Bacteria > Pseudomonadati > Pseudomonadota > Betaproteobacteria > Burkholderiales > Oxalobacteraceae > Janthinobacterium > Janthinobacterium algoris. Next base: position 5,208 of record NZ_JBNYXZ010000004.1, read on the forward strand.
CTGCGCGCCGCCGTGTCGTAGCGCACCTCCGCCTCGGTACGCCCGTTGACGATCGTGCGCACCAACTTGCCCACGCGGTTGTGGGTATAGTCTTCCACGCGGCGCCCCGCCGCCGTTTCCGGGCCGGTGATCTTGCTGCCAAACTGTTTGTTGGTGTCGTCGTAGTCGAACTCGTAGTCCGTCACCGCGCCGTCGGGCGCCGTGCGCCGCTTGACCGTGTCGCCGCTGTAGCCCAGCTGTTCGGTGCGTCCCTCGGCGTCCGTGATGGCGACGATGCGGTTGCCCGCGTCGTAGTCGTACTTGCTGGCGTTGCCGCGCGCGTCGGTGACCCGCGCCAGGCGGTTGAGGGCGTCGTATGCGTATTTGACCGAGCGTCCCGGGTCGCCGGCGCCGACCCCGTAGTCCCGCACTTCGGTGACCAGTTCGCCGGTGTAGTGCAGGCTGTACAGCACGTGGCCGTTGGCGTCGGCCACGCCGCGCAGCACGCCGCCGAGGTCGCGCAGCATCCAGATCGTGTTGTCGTTCTGGTCGCCCCAGGCCACCACCTGCCCCTGGGTGTTGTAGTCGATCCAGGCGCCGCCCCGGTCGATCCACCGGAAGCCCTTGGCGTTGTCCACCGGCGCCAGCGCAATGGCGCCCGTCGCCAGGGCGGCGTATTGCGCGGCCGCACTCGCGCCAGGCAGCTGGCGCACGCCGCGTTTTTCCAGGATTGTACGGTTGCTGAAGGCGTAGCGCCCCGCTTCACCCAGGTACAACTCGTTGGCCTTGCGGATGGCTTCCGCGTCGCGCGCGCCGCCGCCGCCGCTGCCCGCGCACAGCGCGGCGTAGTCGACGCTGACGCGCTGCGGCGGCGGGTAGTCACCGTCGCCCTCGCCCATCACCCGGTTGAACGGCGTGGTGCGTATCGGCACCATGGGGCCGGCCTGGGGCACGCCGCCAATCACCACGCTGCCAGTCGACGGCTGCCAGTCGTCGTCCACCCACACCCAGCAACCGCCGCCGCTGCCACTGCCGCCCGACGACGCCGTCGACGCGCCGGACGTGCCGCCGGTGGTGTTGGCGCTCTGGCTGCCGGTGAGGTTTTTCCACGACTGCGACAGGCTTTCCCAGTGCGGGTTGAATTTCCATTCCTGCCCGTCCCAGTGGCGCGTCCAGCGCACCGCGCCCGCCGTGCTCGCCACGCGCAGGTCGTCGACCGCCACGTTGGCGTAGCCGTTGGGCAGCGTTACCCGCAGGCCGTTACGGGAGTCCTCGGCATGCGCGGCCGGCCATGCCAGCAGGGCCGACAGCGCCAACGTCAAAAATGAGACTAGTGGCTTGTTCATCGCTTGCTCATCCTTCGCAGCTGGTTCCGCCCTTGGGCACGTATTGGCATTTTTTGCCTTTCATCTTGATTGGCGTGGAATGTCCGCCAGGACCGCTGACGCCGCCAGCACCACCGTCGCCGCCACCGCAACTGCCGGAATATCCGTTGCCGTAGGTCCATAAGGCGCTGGAGCCGCCGCTCGACGTGGCGCCGTTGGCGCACACGTAACTGCAGCTCACCCTGGTGCTGTAGGAATGGCCGCCGCAGCCGCCGCCACCGGAGGCGTTGGCGCCGCTGGCCGCAGCGTCCGGCGATTGCAGCGCGATCACCCGGTACGGGATGGTGACGCGCTGCTTGGCCCCCAGCACCGGCGGCACCTCGACCAGGAATTCGAAGCGGAACATGGCGTCGCTCGCCGGCAGCACTTGCGTCACGTTGTCGGCGCGAACCAGACCGTAGTTGGTCAGCGTCAGTTCGCCGAAATACACGTCGCCGGCGCGCATCCTGGGCAGGTTGACGCTGGCCGGCTCCAGCAGCACCACCGCCGCCGGCACGTCGGTCTCGAAGGTCGTGTTGAGGTTGATCTCGTAGCGGTCTTCGATGGCGATTTCGCGTACAGTCCACTCCACCGTGATCAAGTTATAGTTGAGGAACACCGGCTGGTTGGATGTGATGCCCGGCTTCACCTGCAGGCGGCCCCCGGCCTCCTGGTGGTTGGCCGCCCTGGCGCGGAATTGATAGCGGCCGGCGGGCAGGTTCTGGAACAGCGCCTCACCCGCGGCGTCGGTCGACAGCTCCCGCGTCATGGTCGGCACTTCTTCGTTCTGCACTGTGATGCTGGCGTTGGCCAGCCCCGCGACCAGGCGGCCGTCCTTGCCCACCGTGGCGGTGTAGATGTCGGCCGCCTTGAACAGCAGATTGCCCTTGCCGCTCTGGCTCAGGCTGACGTACACGCCCAGCGCCTGGGCCGGCAGGTTGTCGCCGGCGATGTGGAGCTTGAATTCGTACACGCCCTCCGGCGTGCCCGCCGGCGGCGTGAACGCCAGGTCGATCGCCCGGCTGGCGCCGACGGCCAGCGTGCCGGCGGCCTGGCTGCCAATGCTGATCCAGCCGGGCGCGGCGCCGCCGTCCGCCTTGCTCAAGCTGAACCGCAGGTTCAGCGCCTCCTGCAAGCCCTGGTTCTTCAGCATGAACGATTCGACCTGGCTGCCGCCTTGCGCCAGGCCGGTTTCGAGATACGCCGGCGTGCTGACCAGATACGGTTTCGCCTGCGACAGTTGGTAGTCCACCCTGACCTGGGCCAGCGACGCGCCGGCGTGTTCGTCGCTGACGACGTTCAAGACCAGGCTGCCCGACGGCTGCGCGTCGTTGTCGGCGCTAAACTGCACCGGCACGTTCAGGCTCTGGCGCTCGGCCAGGCTGACCGGCGCCGGCAGTTGCACGCTGACGCCCGCCGGCAATTGGCCGGTCGGCTGGCTGGCCGCGTCCAGCGTGAAGCGCAGCCGGCTCGCCGTCGTGCCCGGCCCGGCCTTGGTGACGAAGGGAATCGGGAACGGATAGTTCCTCGGCACGTCGAGCCGGTACGGGCTCGGGCCGACCGTCACGCGGTGGATGGTGAAAGCCTTTTGCTCGGGCCGGTCGGTGATGTCGGGGTGCACTGCGCTGACCTTGTACAGGCCGGCGTCGGTGAGGGTCGGTTTGAAGCTGTAGGAAAAAGCGCCAGCGGCGTCGGTGAGCACGCTGAAGCTGCGCTCGTAGCCCTGCTGGTTGAGGACCAGTTTCAGGCGCGTATTGGGCAGCGCCGCGTTGCCGGCGCGTTCCAGCGCACGTCCGCGGATGAGCACGTCCTGGTCGCCGAAGGAGCTCAGCGGCGCGACGTCGCTGACCTCGCCGATGTAGGCGGTGTCGAGCAGCGAAATCGATTTCTCGGAGCCGCGCCCGCCGATCTGCAGCTCGTCGTCCTGGCCCGTGTGGTAGCGCAATTTGTCGACCTCGAGCTTGACGCGGATGCGGTTGGGGCTGGAAGCCGGCACGTTCAGCGTGAACAGTTCGGAAACATAGCTCGCCCCGGCCGCGATGCGCGCCACGGTCAGGCCGTTGCTCAACGTAACGACGTTGGTGCCGCCGGCCTGGACGTAGGGTTGGGTGGCCAGCACGTTGCCGTCGGCGTCCAGGATCTTGAAGCGCAACTCCGACGACGGCGCCTTGCCGTTGCCGGTGGCGACGAGCAATTCCACATCGACTTCGCTGGTGTTCTCGATGGTCAGCTTCAGCTTGCCGGCGCCGCCGCGGGTGAAGGCGTCGGTGGCCATGCCGACCACCAGCGCGCCCTCGCCCACCGCCACCGTCTGCGGCCGGGCGATTTTGACCAGCTCGCCCTCGTTGGGCGCGATCTCGACACCAACCTGGGCCTCGGGCGCCGCCGGCAGGCCGGCGTAGCCGGCCACCACCACGGGCACCAGCAGCGTCTGGTTGGCGGCCAACGCGAACGCGGCCGACTTGTGCTCCTTGAATTCGCTGGCGTCCGGGTTCACCGGCAGGCGCACCACCACACGCACGCCGTCGAGCGCGCTGGCCGAGGTGTTGGCCACCTGCACCTGCAGCCGGTTCATCACGCCGCGCTGCAGCGGCAGGCCGGCGGCGATCTGCGCCGCCACGTTCGGCAGCAGCACGTTGCGCGGCATTTCCACGCCGTTGGCGTCGACCGACGCCACGCTGTAGCGCCGCTCGCCGCCCGTATAGCCGGTGTCGACCAGGGTGGTGGCGCCGGTCGGCGCGGCGCTCAGTTTGGTCCTGCCGGCGTCCGGGCCGACGTAGACCTGGTAGGACACCACGTTACCGTTCGGCGCCGCCCAGCTCAGTACGGGCAGCCCGTTGCCGATCTGCTCGACCTTCAGATTACGCACCGGCAATAGGCTGGGGTTCAGATAGCTCGAATTCGAGATCGCCGACTCGTTGCCGGCCGCGTCGACCGACGTCACCACGTACGCGCCCGCCGACGGCTGCGGATTGGTGTCGTAGGTGAACGGCGTCTTGACGCCGCTCTTCAACGGATTCAGCCCCGCAATGCCGGTGATGGCGCTGCCGCCGGCGCGGTACAGATTATAGGAATCCACCGTGCTCGCAAGCGGCGGTTGCCAACTGGCGTAAATACCCCGCCCGGTCAGTTGCAGCGCCAGGTTCTGCGGCGCGCCCGGCGCGGTGGCGCTGGCGAGCACGTCGACCGGCGCGCTTTGCCCCGACACCGACTCCTGGCCGTTGGCCTGCCGCACGGCGGCGACGGCATAACGGTAGGCGCCGTCTTGCGCGGTCTGGTCGGTGTAGTCGGCGCCGCCGGCGCGCTGCAGCGCCTGCAAGCCGCCCTGGCCCGGCGCCTGGCGGAACAGCTGGTAACTGGTGGCCTCGTCCACCGCCTGCCAGGCCAGCCTGACCTTGCCCGCGGCCTGCGCCTTGGCCGTCAAACCGAACGGCACATTGGCCGGCGGCAGCGTGCCCTGGTAGACCTGGAAGCGGTTGGCTGCCGCCACCCTGGTCGAGACGTTCATTAAATCGTCCTGCGCCTGGAAGCTGAAACTGAGCGACTCGGGGCCGCCCAGGCCGGCGTCGCCGGGCAGCACGAAGCTGCCCTGGTAGGTGTTCGGATTGAGCTGCGTCAGCGCGGCCAGCACCACCGGGGTGCGCAGCGGCCCGGAAAGCGCGTACTTGACCTGGGGCGCGGCCGCCGGCGCCTTGCTGAAGCTGAACGTGGCTTGCACGGTGCGCGCGCTGTCGTTCTGGATCGGCGTGGCCGGGCTCAAGACGATGCCGGACAGGTCCGGGCCGGCGGTGTCGATTTTCAGCGTGGCGCCGGCGCCGATATCGGTGCCGCGGTTGCCGACCGCGTCGCGCGCCGAAAACAGCGCGTTGGCGACGCCGGACGGCGTGTTGGCGTCGACCAGGAAGCGGCCGGCGTAGGTGTTCTCGCCGCGCTGGGTCAACTCGACCGGGATCGGCGCGCCGCCCTGCGGCACGATCGACAGGAACAGGCTGGCGAGCATGGGCTCGCTGACGGTGACGGTCAGGTCGACCGCGCCCTGGCCGATGCGCCCGCTGGCGGCGTCGTGCTTGCCCGCCGGCGCGTACAGGATCGACGTCGCCTTGGGCGGCGTCGAGTCGGCGCGCGCCCGTACGCTGTTCGACAGCGCGCTCAGGGTGCCCAGCGGGTTCACCGAGGCGACCCGGTAATAATAGCTGCCGTCGGCCGCCGGCATGTCTTCGAAGCTGCGCTCGGCCAGCGGACTGGCGTTCAGCCTGACGGCCTGCGCCGCCGTGTCGAAGGCCGTGGCGGAGCGGTACACGACGCTGCCCAGCGAAGCCTGGTCCGTCGACGGCATCCAGTTCAGGCGTACCTTCCCTTGCGCCTGCGAGATCGCGGTCAGCGCAACCGGGCCGGCCGGCTTCGAGCTGTCGAGGGTGACCTGTACCGTCGCGCTGGCCGGGCTCAGCCCGCGATTGTTCCTCACCTGGACGGCGACCTGGTTGGTGCCCTCGGCCAGCATCAGCGTCGAGCTGAAAGCTTGACCGGCGACCGCGAACCAGGCGCCCTGCCCGACGCCGTTCAACAACAATTGCGCCTCGGCACCCAGCGCCGTCGTGCCGCTGACGGCAAGCGACGCTTGATTGGTTTTGAAATTGCTTGCCGGCGCGGTCAACGTGGGGGCGCCCGGCGCAGGCAGGTTGATCACCACCGCGACCTGGGCGGATGAGGTATTGCCAAGCATGTCCTTGGTGTTGATCGTCAGGACGTAGTTTCCGTTGGCGTATTGCAACGGATCAAGCGTCAGTTGGTAGTTTCCGCCCCCCATGTTCGGGACGGCGATTTCCTGGCCCGACAGATTCGCCGTCACTGACTGCACGCCACCGGCGTCGGTCGCGGTAAAGCTTAACTTGCTGCTCTGCTGCAATGCCAGCGTAGCGCCGATCGGGACACCGGCCGATACGATTTGACCGAGCGCGGGGCCGGTGACGTCGGCGCCCAGCGTCACAACCTTGGTCGCTTCGGTATAGCCGCCCATGCCGGTGGCGCGCAACACGACATTGAACGTACCGGCCTGGCTGAACCGGACGTTCGGGCTGGCTACGCTACTGGTACGGCCATCGCCAAAGTTCCATGCGTACGACGTGGCCGTCCCGCTGCTCGTATTCTGGAACGTCACGTCAAGCGGCGCTTCGCCGGAGCTGACGCTGGGGGTGAAATCCGCCGTCGGCGGCGGCAACACCAGCGCAAGCGAAAATGTCGCGCTAGCGATGTTTGCGCCGCTCGGATCCATCACGATGGTGTAACTGCCCGTGGCCGGCAGCGTCAGCGCACCCAAAGAATAGGAAGAAGCGCAATTGTAGCTTGGTGCGCTCAAGGCGCTGCCGTCGGGATTGAGCAGCGAGAACGTCGCGCAGGAGACCGTGTAGGAAATTCCACCGACGTTCAGACTGATGCGCTGCCCGGAAGTGCCACTGAACGTGAGGCGGGCGTTCTGTCCCGGCGCCGTCGTCGTCAGCGTCACCGGAGCGCCCCCGACGGTGATGCTGCCGCTCGCATCCGGCGGCACCGCATAAAGCGAAAACGTTGCACTACCGGTGTTTGCGCCGCTCGGATCCATCACGATGGTGTAACTGCCCGTGGCCGGCAGCGTCAGCACACCGATAAAATGAGAGG
>NZ_JBNYXZ010000004.1:12305-412111 GCF_051380935.1 Janthinobacterium algoris
CTGGTATTGGGGGCACTCAGGTTGCTGCCATCGGGGTTGACCACGGAGAACCTCGTGCAGGTGAGCGAAGGGGAAATGGCACTGGCATTGACGCTAATGCGCTGTCCGGCCGTGCCGTTGAATGTGAGGCGGGCGTTCTGCTCCGCTAGCGTAGTCGTCACCGTAACTGCCGGTCCGTCAATCGCAATGGCGGCAGTCGTGTCAGGAGGGCTGGCCATGGCGGCAGGCGCTGAAACGATAAAATAGCTGAAGAAGAATACTGCCAGCAATCTAACGATAGTGATAAGCGATGGAAAACTCTGCATATCCTAGCCTCTATTTTTTCAATTCATTGTCGGACAATAAATAGCCAAGACAAACCATCCCACGCAAACGGTAGTTGCCAACAAAGATGTCGCGACAAGTCATGCGGCTTGCTTTAGTGCTTCTGGCTGACTCCGCTCCGGATTCAGCCAAACCTCCGCCTTCAATTGCTAGTCCCGAGTCGTGCCGGACCATCGCTCCGGACGCCGCTGTTTCGCGGCCTCGTAGACGTGCTCTCGGTGCCGCAGGATCGCGGCATCTCGGCCATCGTGGCGCTGTGCCGGCGTCACGAATTTCAGGCCGCTGTGTTTGTGCTGGTGGTTGTACCATTGCACGAATTTCAGCGTCCATTCGCGCGGCTCATCGATGCTGCCGAACGGCTTGTCCTGGTAGTTCGGCCGGTATTTACACGTCCGGAACAAGGACTCTGCGTAAGCATTGTCGTTGCTCACCTGCGGCCGACTGAACGACGGCGCCACGCCCAGTTGCTCCAGCATGGCGAGCATGGTTGAGCCCTTCATGGCGCTGCCATTGTCCGAATGGAGCACCAGCGGTCGGCCCGCCAGCCCTTCAGCCAGGCTGGTGCGGCGCATCAGGAGCGAGGCCAGTTCCGCCGATTCGGCCACGTGGACCTCGTGACCGACGATTTCCCGGCTAAAGATATCGAGCACCATGTACCAGTATTGGCCCTTCACGGCGGCCGGCATCGACGTAATTTCCAAACTCCAGACCTGGTTCGGGCCGGTGGCGCAGTGGCTGGTCAAGACACGACTGGCGGGCTTCTTCGCCCGGCCCCGGTGATGCTGCTGCGATGCCGCTTTCAACACACGATAGAAGATCGATTCCGAGGCGATGTACACGCCCCGGTCGGCCAGTGCCGGCACGATTTGGCTTGGGCGGCAGGCAGCCGAATTCCTCGCTGTTTGCAACGGCCAGTATCTGCGCGCGCTCTTCCTCGTTCAACTTATTGGCCGGCTCAGGGCGCGCACTGATCGTGCGGCTTGTCGGCGGCCACCGCTTCGTCGCCATCGCGCACCCAGCGCTGGAACGTACGCAGGCTCATTTCCAGCTCCTTGCACGCCGGCGCAAGACGGCTTCCGGCATCTACCGCCTCACGGACTAGTTCAATACATTTCAGGCGATCCGGGACGCTGGTCAGTCTTCCTCTTTGCCTTCCCAGATCGCCTGGGCTTTTTTTTCGCAGGATCAGCAGCGCGGCCGCTTCAGCCAGCGCTTTCTCCTTGCGACTCAAGTCTTTCTCCAATTCGCGGATGCGCTTCTTGTCTTCCTTGGCCTGCTTCTGCTGCTCGCGCGTGAGCGGCACCAAGCTGGCATTGGCCGACATGCAGGCCGCTTTCCACGCGGCGATTTGCTCGACGTACAGTCCCTTGCGGCGGCAATATTCCGCCAACTCGGCTGCGTTCAGCGCCGCCGTTTCCAGCACCACCGCGAACTTGTCTTCCGAGGTCCATTCCTCAGCATTTTTCCCACTACCTGGAACCGACGTTCCTTGATTACGAAGTTGACGGCGCCAAGTATAAAGGGGTTGCTCCGTGATTCCACTCTCCCGGGCCAACTCCGACACCGGCTTGTTTTGGGGCGGCATCATCTGCCGCAGTAGCGCTTCTCTTCGTTCTGCCGGATATTTGTTCACACGACTCTCTTGCCCGCCCCCGATACGTTTTTACTCATCAGGTGACGCGACAACTATTCTGACACCGGGGAAAAAACAGACTTCAAAATTAAGATTGAAACCTGTCAATATTTTTATTGCTTTCCATAATCATATATGGACATTTCAATTGCGCAATAATACTTTCCATGTGGATTGATTCAGCGCAAAAGTCACGGCCGAAACGCGGCCGTTCCTTCCCGCAGTGGCGGCTCAACCGCACCGTGTACGACGCGTTGGTGCGGGAAGGCGAAGCTCTGCATCCCGAAACCGCACAGTCGCCGGGCCAGCGCGGCCGCGGCAAACAATCGATCGCGGCCAACCTTCTGCGCCGCTTCCGCTTGCACGCCGACGCCGTCCTGCGCTTCATCAGCGACCCGGCCGTGCCCTCACCAACAACGTTGGCGAGCGCGCCGTGCGCATTCCCAAGGTCAAACAGAAGGTGCGACACGAAGTCGCTTACAGAAGTTATTCCTACTTCAACAGGAAGGAAGCATTTGCGTCACCAAATGAATCTAGGTGTTGCACTGTCTGACGTGATAGCCCAGCCAATTTCGCTAGACGTTGCTGCGTTAACCCGACGGCCAACCGGCGAGCACTAACTGCTTTTCCGACCTCGTAGATGTCCATGAACTGCTTTCTGTAAATGTATAAAATATTGTGACTGTTCAGCCGCTACGCGGCGATCTGGATAGGATTGCCATTGAAGGCCCGAAGCAGAACCTCGAGCATGCCAAGGCCTTGTTTGCGTAGCGTGTCGAGACATGAGCGGATGACGCAAAAATCCCCCTGTATCAAACTGTTGTTAGACAACTTCATCGCTCTAATTAAGGAAGTTGACACACATAGATTCTAAAATGACAATAGTAGCGGAACAGCCAGATGTTGGCCCGGGTGGTTTTTCTGACGGGGCCTCGCAGGGAGCCCGGAGGGCGAGCGCAGAGGCCCCGTCAGAAAAACCGGCAACCGGGTCGGAGGTTGTCGCCATGGCGCGCCGCCGCAAATTCACCACCAGCTACATGCAGCGCATCGTGCGCGAGGCCGACGCCTGCACCGCGTCTGGCGCCATCGGCGCGCTGCTGCACCGGGAAGGCCTGTACAGCTCGCATCTGGGAAAGTGGCGCCTGGAGGTCGCGGCCAGCGACGCAGCCACAGCGCCGAACAAGGCGCGCGGCCCCAAACCGGACGCAGCCAAAGCGGTCGACCGGCGCGTTGCCAGCCTGGAACTGGCTAACGAGAAACTGCGCAAAAAGCTCGAGCGGGCCGAGCAGATCATCGACGTCCAAAAAAAACTTTGCGAACTTCTGGGCTTGCCCACGGCAGGGGAAGCGCCGTGATGAGTGCCGCCGCCGGCCTCGTGGCGCTGCACGGCGCGCGCGCCGTGTGCCGCAGCCTGGGGCTGCCCCGCGCCAGCTATTACCGTGCGCAGCCGCCGCGTGCGCCGCTACACAAGGTGCGTCGGCCGCGCCGCTCGCCGCTCGCCCTGAGCGCACTCGAACGCCAGGGCGTGCTCGACGTGCTGCACTCGCCCGAGTACGCAGACGTGGCGCCGCGCACGGCGTACGCGATGCTGCTCGACGCCGGCATATTCCTGGCGTCCGCCTCGACCTTCTACCGCATCCTGCGCACCCACAGCGGCACGCGAGGGCGGCGCAACGAACTGGCGCATCCGGCCTATGTGCGCCCGGAGTTGCTGGCGACGCGGCGTGCGAGGTGTGGTCGTGGGATATCACCAAGATCAAGGGGCCGGTCAAGTCCGCGCATTTCCACCTCTACGTCATCCTCGATATTGATAGCCGTTACGTGGTCGGCTGGATGATCGCCGACTGCGAATCGGACACGCTCCAAGCTGGTCGCCGACCTGCTGGTCGACCTGGGCGTCGTCAAGAGCCACAGCCGGCCCTACACCTCCGACGACACCCCCTACTCGGAAGCGCAGTTCAAGACGATGAAGTACCGGCCCGACTTCCCGGAGCGGTTCCAGTCGCTGGCCGACACGCGCGCCTTCTGCCAGACGTTCTTTACCTAGTATAACTACGAGCACAGGCATTCAGGCATCGGCTATATGACGCCGGCGGCCATGCACACCGGCGTGGCGCCGATCATTTACAAACAACGCGAACAGGTGTTGGAAAGCGCCTTCTCGCAGCATCCGAATCGATTCAAAAACCGCCGCCCCCAGCCGCCGGCGCTGCCGACCGAAGCCGGGATTAATATGCCAAAACCAGGTTCTTTGGAGAATAAACAAGCCAAAATTGCTCCCTAAACTACTCGCAAAAATGGTCTCAAATAGTTTGACACGCTCCGAAGTCGCCCACCTTGTCGATGTCGAAATGGGCGATCTTCCTGCCATCGCGATACGCTTCGCAGTTGACGACGGCGGCGTGGGTACTCAGGTCCATGATAATTTTCGGGCTACGATGTCGGGCCGTCAGTATAGCGGAACGAAACTATCATTCTGTTAAGTTAGCCACCGTCGCCCGCAACGAAGCTTAAAACAGGCCGAACAGCGATTTTTTCGGGGCCGTGCAGGCCGCGGTAACGGGCGCCTCGATTTCCTGCTTGGCCGCCGGATCCGTCACATCGAACAGCATCTGCTTGCACTTGTTTTCACCCAGGAAGTGGAATTCCACCTGATATTTCTTGCCCGCTTCCGGCGTCAGCTGCAACGTCAGCGGGCCGCAGGAACCGGCACGCAAGCCGTGTTCGGCCGGCCAGTCGGCGTAAGCCTGCACCCAGACCGGTGCGCCCGCCGTCAGCGTCTTCTCCACTTCCGGCAGCACGCCCGTCATGCGCCGCGAACGCTCGACCATCTTCGAGATAAACGGCAACAATTTTTCGCGCAAGGTCGTGGCGTCATACACCTTGCCCGCCGGCGTGAAGTCCTTGCACTCTTCCGCGCTGCCACTGGTGCCGTAGTCCACCACCATCTGCTCGCCCGACGATATCAGGCTCAGTTTCGCAACCGTGGGCACGGCGGCCGCTTCCGCGACGACAGGCTGCGCCACCGGGGTTTCCACCGCCTGCTTCGCCACGACTTCGTCACCCGCCTCGGCCGCCCAGGCACTCACGCTGGCGGCAGCCAGCAAGACACTCAATACACCACGCACACTATCTTTACGCACAAGAAATCCAGATTCAAAGTAGGTTTCATCGAAACATTAGTTAATTCAACACAACTAACATTGCCATAAAAGATAATATATTAAATATTTCCATATGGCAATTTTATCTCGTGCGGTTTGCCAGCGCGCGCCACCGCCCACTGCCAGGAGCGCGGCATCAGCTGCCCAGTGCGGTACAGGCTGAGCTGGCCCGACACTTCCAGCACCACGCCGCGCGAGCGCACGCCGTCGATGGCGCGGCAGGCATCCATGTCCGTCATCTTGTTGACGGCATCGACAGACTCGGCAAAGTTATCCTGGCAGCCCGGATATCGCCGGCACCCAGGCATCATGGGGCGAAGACCGGACCTTGAGAAATAGCGGTATTATCCATTCAATATCACCCCAATTTAACATCCGCCATCGCATGCATTCATCCTCTGTCCCGGGCACCGAAGGGTATGCCGAAGATGCCGAGCAGCTCATTGCCCGGTATGAAAACGTAATCGCTGCGGATAAATACCAGGTCGTGCGCCATTTGCTGCCTGGACGGGCAGGCGCCGTGCTCGACATCGGGGCCGGGACAGGCACCGACTCGGCGTGGCTTGCCAGCCTGGGGCACAAGGTGGTGGCAGTTGAGCCCGTCGTCGCGTTCCGCGAGGCGGGCATGAAGACCCACGCGTCGTCCGATATCGAGTGGCTGGACGATAGCCTGCCCGCGCTTGCCGCGACAGGCGCACGTGAGGCCAGGTTCGACCTGGTTGTACTCGCCGCCGTCTGGATGCATCTTGCAGCGGAAGAAAGAAGCGAGGCGATGGGAAATATCAGCAAGCTGCTCAAACCGGGCACGTTGCTCGTCATGTCACTCAGGCATGGTCCCGCCCAGGCGAACCGGCGCATCTTTGAGGTCTCGGCCCATGAAACGATCGCCCTTGCGGCACGCCACCATATCAAGGTCGTTTTGAGTGCGCAGGCGCCGTCCGTTCAGCAGCAGAATCGCCAGGCGGGAGTCAGCTGGTCCTGGCTGGTTTTTTCAGCGATGAGAGATGCCGCAGCAGGCTAGCCCGTCGACATGACCGCATTCAGCGCGCGCCGCAATTCTTTCAACCGGGGCGGCTTGCCCAGCACGCAGTTGACGTGTTCGGGGTAGTCGCTGTCGGCCGCCAGGCGCTGGCCCCAGCCCGTGAGCATGATGATGGGCGTGTCCGGCGAACACTGGCGCACCGCGCTGGCCACCTTGCGCCCGTCCACGTGGGGCATGCCCAGGTCCGTGATGACCACCGCAAAGTGTGCGTGCCTGTCGCGCGCGGCCAGGAAGCAGTCGATGCCGGCCTGGCCCCCATCGGCGGCCACCACCTCGTGGCCGTCGATTTCCAAGATGTCGCGCAGGGACTTGAGCACCATCGGGTCGTCGTCCACCACGAGGATGCGCAGGCGTGGCGGCACGGCGTGGGCCGTGTCGGGCGCTTCCTCCCCCTCGCCCACCACGCAGGCGGGAAAAGCCAGGCGCACCGCCGTGCCCTGCCCAGGCGCCGTGAGGATGTCGATGCTGGCGCCATGGCGCTCCATCATGCCGTACACCATGGCCAGGCCCAGGCCCGTGCCCCGCTCGCCCTTGGTGGTGAAAAACGGTTCCAGGCAGCGGCGGCGCGTATTCTCGTCCATGCCGATGCCCGTGTCGCCCACCTCGATCTGCACCTGGCGCGCCGTCTGGCCGGGCATGCCGATGCAGCTGGTGCGCACGGTCAGGGTGCCGCCGTCCGGCATGGCGTCGACGGCGTTGAAGACCAAGTTGGTCAATGCTTCGCGGATTTCGCCCACACTGCCGGGCAGCATGGGCAAGTCATCCGCCAGCTCCGCACGCAGGGCGATGACGATGCCGCGCTGCTGCGGCATGTCGCTCCAGCGCGCGCGCGTCAGGTCCAGCACCTGCTGCGCCACCAGGTTGGCGCTGATGGGCGACAGCGCCAGTTGCGGTTCGCGCTGGCGGTAGAATTCGCGCATGCGCGCTACGGTGGCGGCCACGTCGTCGATGGCGCGCTCGATGACTTCCAGGCAATGCCGGCCCTGCGGACTGAGATTGGTTTCCGTCTCCAGCAGCGATTCCGTGTACAGCGCCACGGGAGAAATGGCGTTATTGATGTCGTGCGCGATGCCGCTGGCCATCTGCCCCAGCGCGCGCAGGCGCTCCTGCTGCATCACCGACTGCTGCGTCTGGCGCAAATCGTCGTACGCGCGCTGCAGCGCGCCATAGAGCTTTGCCTGGTTGGCGGCCAGCGCCACATGCTCGCTCAACTGGCTGAGAAATTCGCATTCGCCGCTGGTAAAGCTGTGCGCCGCGCGGCGCGCCACGATCAGGATGCCGAAAACCGTGTTTTCAGCCAGCAGCGGCGCCATGACGAGGGCGCTCAGCCCCCCTTGCGCCAGCCGCTGCGGAAACGGAAACGCCACCTCGGCGATGTCGGCTTCATACACGAGCTTGCCGCGCACGCAACTCGACAGGCCATTCTCATCGATGGGGATGTGCGCCTGTTCGCCCATCATGAAGGCATGCGCCAGCGCTTCGCTGCGTACGCCCACGCACGTCACCTGCAGCGCGTGCTGGGACGGCTCGTACAGGCAGATGCAGCTGAAATCGATGGGCAGCTGGTCTTCCAGGCTGCGCACCACCACCTGGAAGATGCTGCGCAAGTCCTGCCGCTCGCCGATCGAGCGCGTGATCTGCTGCAGCAGGTTCAGGCGTTCGAGCTGTTCATGCACCTTGCGCTCGGCCAGCTGGCGCTCGGCGATCTGCGTTTCCAGGGCGGCATTCGTGTGCGCCAGCTCGTCGCGCGAGACGGTGGTGCGCCGCAGCTTTTCCGTCATGCCGTCGAAGGCGCGCGCCAGGTCGCCGATTTCATTCTTCGTATGCACGCCGAGCGCAAAATCGAGCTTGCCGGCGCCGACGATCAGGGTGCCCTGACGCAACTTTTCCAACGGTCCCGTGACGCTGGTCATGGTGAAGTAAATCAGGCCGGCCACCAGCGCGATGATCATGCCGCCGAACAACATTACGGCCACGTTGGCCCGCTGCTGCGCATCGAGCACGCCTTGCCGGCTCAATTCGGACAGCCTCATCGCGTCCGAGATCATGCCCTGCACCTTGCCCATGATCTGGCCGGACAGGCGCGACTCCAGTTCGCCCAGCACCTCGCGCCGCTGCGGGTCCTGCCCCAGCTCCCGGTGATTCGCGACAAACAGCTCGAACAGAGCGCCCACGCCGGCCAGGTCGCCCTGCAATTCGCGCAACAGCGCGCGCTCCTCGCCGGTGCTGAAGGCGGGCGTGGCCAGCAGGCCCGTGGCCAACGATTCGCTGCGTAGCTGCCACTGGGCCCGCGTGCGCGCGCTATGGTACAGCGCATACTCAATCGACAAGTAGCGCAGCGACGTGACGGCTTGCAGGATATCGCCTGCGGCCTTGTTCTTCGCCAGTTCACGCTGCATCGCCATGGTGGTGGAGAACAGCACGGCGACGATGATGGCCACTAGCACCACGCAAAACAGTTGGGCCAGCTTGAAGCGCGTTACGATTTTCACGGTGGCTTTCTCAATGAATGACCGTCACGGCCGATGGCGCCACGACTTCCAGGCCATCCAGGTAGACGGCATCGAGGAAGTTCGGCATATCGCCGTTCCCGGGCAGGCGGTTCTTGATGGCCCAGCGCGCCTCGTCTTCCAGCGCCAGCAGCAAGCCCTGGTCGAGCACAATGCCAAACTGATAACTGTGCCAGGCCGCCTGCAGGCGCGCCGCCTCGCTGGCCGAGGCGCTGGAAAACAGGGCGCGCGCGGCGTCGGGCTCGTCGCGGCAAAAACGCGCACCGGCCAGCAGCGCGCGCAGCACCTTGCGCATGGTCGCCGGATGACTGCGCACATAGCCGCCCGTGCCGGCCACATTGAACAGGCCCGCATACACGTCCTCGCCATAGAAGATAGCCGCGTTGCCTGCAATCGCATGCGTCAGGCCCGTCAGAAAGGGTTCCCAGCCGGCCGCCGCGTCGACCTCGCCCCGCGCCAGCGCACCGACCAGCTGGTCCGGCGTGTAGTTGCGCAAGATGACTTCGCCGGGCAGCAGCTTCTGGCGGTTCAGGAAAGCGTCCAGCGTGAAATGGCCGGACGTGCCCAGGGTCACGCCGATGCGTTTTCCCTTCAGGCTGGCGGGCGTGGACACGCCACGGTCCAGGCGCCCCACGATGCCGTGGTCGCGCTCGGCCTCGAAGATGCTGGCGATGATGACGACGGACTGGTTCTGCAGGCTGGCCAGCACCACGGGGATGTCGGACACGGTGCCCAGGTCGGCCCTGCCCTGCAGCACGGCTTCCAGCGATGCCTTGCCCGACGAATACGGCTGCAGTAGCGCCTCGATGCCCTCGCGCGCGAAGTAGCCCTGGGCGCGCGCGGCAAGCACGGGGCAGCTGCCCACGTACTCGGCATTCACGGCCAGACGCAGCACTTCCACGGGGCCGGGCGGCGCAGCGGCACGGGCATTGAACCGCCAGATGGCCGTGGCGGCAAGCGCCAGCAACAGCGCGACGGCCGCCAGCCAGATCACCCGCCGCACCGGCGCTGTGCCGTTCATGCGCTGCGCTGCGCCGTGGCCGACTCCAGCGCGCTGTTGATGGCCTCAGAAAACGCCACCACGTCGATCGGCTTGCTGAGATAGCGGTAGAAGCCCGCCGCCAGTCCCTGGCGGATATCGCCTGGCCCGGCCACGGCCGTCAGGGCGATGACGGGGATATGCGCAGTGCGGGCATCGGCGCGCAGCAGCTGCATCACTTGCGTGCCGCTGATGTCGGGCAGGTCGCTGTCCATCAGTATCAGCTGCGGCAGGTGGCGGCGCGCCAGGTCCAGGCCCGCCTGGCCATCGCCGGCCGACAGCAGGTCGAGGTCGGGGCGAAAATGGATCAGGCCCGCCACCAGCGCCAGATTCAGGGGATTGTCTTCCACATACAGCAGCGTCTTGCGGTCCGGCAGCCGTATCGTTTCAGCGGGCCGGGCAATGGCGGGCAGGCGCGCACTTTCCTGCAGCGGCTGGAGCGCCGGGCAACTGGCGATATCGAGCCAGAAGGTGCTGCCGCGTCCGGGCGTGCTGGCCACGCCTATCCTGGCCTGCATGGCTTCGGCCAGGCGCTTGCTGACCACCAGCCCCAGGCCCGTGCCCTCTTCGTCGCGCGCATCGCGTCCCAGGCGGTTGAAGGGCTGGAACAGCGCTTCGAGCTGCGCGGCGCTCATGCCGCCGCCCGTGTCGCGCACGGACAGGCGCAGCTGCCGCGCATCGACGGGTTGGCAATCGACGTGGATCTCGCCCTGTTCGCGGTTGTACTTGACGGCGTTTGACAGCAAATTGAGCAGCACCTGCTTGAGGCGCGTGCGGTCGGCCAGCACGTGCAGTCCGCCCGCTTCCACGAACGTCAAGGTGATGCCGCGCTTGTGCGCCAGCGGTTCCATCATTTGCCAGCACTCGTGGTAAATGTCGGCCAAACCCACGGCTTCCATCGACAGCGACATATTGCCCGACTCGATTTTGGCGATGTCGAGGATATCGTTGATCAGGGTCAACAGGTGCCGGCCCGCGCCGAAGATGTGCGACGCAAAGGTTTTCTTTTCCTGCGCCGTCGAGGGGATGGAATCGGACATCAGCATCTGCGAAAAGCCCAGGATGGCGTTGAGCGGCGTACGCAGCTCGTGGCTCATGCTGGACAGGAAATTGGTCTTTTCCTGGTTCGCCCGCTCGGCCACTTCGCGGGCCAGCTGCAAATCCTTGTTCATGGCGTCAAGTTCGGCCGTGTGCTGGCGCAGCAGCAATTCCAGGCGCGCATTGGCGATGCGCAACTGGCGCGTTTCCAGCGCCCGGGCCAGTATCAGCAGGATACCCGAGACCTTGAACGGCTTGACGACATAATCGAGCGCACCCGCCTTCATGGCTTGCACGGCCGAGGCGATCGTGCCTTCGCCCGTCATGATGATGCAGGCCAGGTCCGGATCGATCTGGCGCGCCGCTTCCACCACGGCGATGCCGTTCATGCCCGGCATCATCAGGTCGACCAGTAGCAGGTCGAACGATTCGACAGCCAGCAGGGACAGCGCCGCCTCGCCCGAAGCCAGCCCCGTCGTGTCGTAGTACTGGCCCCGCAGGGTGTCGCACAGCGCGCGCACATGCGCCAGTTCGTCATCGACGATCAGTATCCGCGGCAGCATTGATGAGCTGTTCATGCATTCTCCTGACGGCATGACCTTGCGGACCGGGAACTTGCCCCGCAACATGCGTTCCGAGCATAGCACTTGAAAATTACTAAAAATACACGCATTGTCACGCGCGCGGCGGCGCAAGGGTGCTAGGCGACCTCGGGAAGCCCCCGCAGCAGCTTATCCAAGGTCACCGGATACTCACGCACCCTCACCCCCGTCGCGTTATACACGGCATTGGCGATGGCCGCCGCCACGCCGCAGATGCCCAGTTCGCCCACGCCCTTGGCTTTCATGGGCGAGGACATGGGATCGGTTTCATCGAGGAAGATGACGTCCTGGTGCGGGATGTCGGCGTGCACGGGCACTTCGTAACCGGCCAGGTCGTGGTTGACGAAGAAGCCGCGGCGCCGGTCGACCACCAGTTCTTCCATCAGGGCCGCGCCCACGCCCATGGTCATGGCGCCGATCACCTGGCTGCGCGCCGCTTTCGGGTTCAGGATGCGGCCGGCTGCGCAGACGGCCAGCATGCGGCGCACACGCACTTCTCCCGTGTCGCCGTCCACGCCCACTTCGACGAAATGCGCGCCAAACGTCGATTGCTGGAATTTTTTGTCGAGGTCGCCGTATTCCATATGGTCTTCGGCCACGACATCGCCATGGAAGGCGGCGGCAGCGAGCGGCACGCTGCGCTCGCCCTGGCTCACTTGTCCATCGGAAAAACGCGCTTCCTTTTCATCGAAACCCAGCTTGCCGGCGATGGCCTGGCGCAGGCGCACGCAGGCCGCGTACACGCCGGCCGTGGCACTGTTGCCGCCCCACTGGCCGCCCGAACCTGCCGAAACGGGAAAATCCGAGTCGCCCAGGCGCACGATGACCTTGTTCAAGGTCACGCCCAGCATTTCCGCCGCCGTCTGGGCGATGATCGTGTAGCTGCCCGTGCCGATATCCGTCATGTCCGTTTCCACCGTGATCATGCCCTTGCCATCGAGGCGCACGCGGGCGGCGGATTGCATGACGAGGTTGTTGCGGAAGGCCGCCGCCACACCCATGCCCACCAGCCAGCGGCCGTCGCGCCGCGTACCCGGCCGCGCTTGCCGCTCCTTCCAGCCGAATTCCACGGCGCCCGTGCGCAGGCAGTCGATCAGGCGGCGCTGGGAAAACGGCCGGCTGGGCTTTTCCGGGTCCACTTTCGTGTCGTTCAGGATGCGCAAGACGATGGGGTCCATGTTCAGTTTTTCCGCCATCTCGTCCATGGCGATTTCCAACGCCATCAGCCCCGGCGCCTCGCCCGGCGCGCGCATGGAGTTGCCTTCCGGTAAATCGAGCACGGCCAGACGCATGGCCGTCATGCGGTTCGGCCCCGCGTACAGCAGCCGCGTCTGCATCACGGCCGTTTCCGGTTGGCCGCCTTTGAGGTCGCCCGACCACGATTCGTGGCCGATGGCCGTGATCTTGCCGTCGCGCGTGGCGCCGATGCGCAGGCGCTGGATGGTGGCGGGCCGGTGCGTGGTGTTGTTGAACATCAAGGGCCGCGTCAGGGCCACCTTGACGGGGCGCCGCACCGCGCGCGCGCCCAGCGCCGCCAGCAAGGCTTCCGCGCGCACGAACAGCTTGCCGCCGAAGCCGCCGCCGATATAGGGCGAGACGATGCGCACCTGGTCTTTTGGTATGCCCAAAGTACGGGCCAGGTCGCCGCGGCCCCAGTCCACCATCTGGCTCGCCGTCCAGAGCGTCACCTTGTCGCCCTCCCAGGCCGCTATCGAGGCGTGCGGCTCCATCATTGCGTGCGACTGGTCAGGCGTCGTGTAAGTGGCGTCCAGGCGCACGGGGGCATGGGCGTAGGCGCCGGCGAAGTTGCCCGTCTTGCTGTCGGGCTTGCCGTCCTTCGGCTTGGTCGCGCCGCCCTTGGCCTTGGCCAGGTCGAAAACGCCCTGCTGCTGGACATACTTCACGTCCAGCAACTGCGCGGCCGAGCGGGCTTGCTCGAAGGTTTCCGCCACCACCAGCGCGATGGCCTGGTGGTAATGCTGGATCTCGGGGCCACCCAGCAGGTTTGCCGTGTTCATCTTGCCTTTGCCTAATTTCCCCGCCGATTCTGCCGTCACCACGGCCAGCACGCCAGGTGCGCGCCGCGCAGCGCCGGTATCAAGCGAGGCAATGCGGCCCTTGGCAATCGCCGCGCCCACCACGTAGCCGTAGGCAGCATGTGGTGCGGCAGCGTGTTGCTCATACGCGTACGGCGCCGTGCCCGTGGTTTTCAGGGGGCCGTCGATACGGTCCGTGGGACGGCCGACGACCTTCAACTGGTCGATGGGGTTGGTGGTCGCAGGTGTCGTAAATTTCATGGCCCTAGCCTTTCTGTGCGGGTGCTGTCGCCATCACGGCCGCTATTGTGCGCTGCGCCAGGATGACTTTGAAGGCATTGTCGGCCGTCGGCTTGGCGCCCGCCAGCAGGCGTTCACTCACGGCGCCGGCGCCGGCGGACATGGCCTGCTCCGCGCCGGCAACCCGCCACGGCTGCGGCGCCACGCCGCCCAGGGCCAGCCTGCCCTTGCCATCGGGCAAGATAATCGCCGCGACGGATACCAGCGCAAACGCATACGAGGCGCGGTCGCGCACCTTGCGATACACGTGCGTGCCGCCAATGGGCTTGGGCAAGGTCACGCTGGTGATCAGTTCGCCCGGCTGCAATACGCTTTCCAGTTGCGGCGTGTTGCCCGGCAAGCGGTAAAAATCGGCGATGGGGATGCTGCGTACGGCGCCGTCGGCCCGCACCGTATCGATGCCTGCGTCGAGTACGCGCATGGCCACGGCCATATCGCTGGGGTGCGTGGCAATGCAGGCATCGCTGCCGCCCAAAATAGCCAGCGGCCGGCTGAAACCGCCGATGGCGGAACAGCCGCTGCCCGGCACGCGCTTGTTGCAGGCCTGGTTCGTGTCATAAAAATATGGGCAGCGCGTGCGCTGCAGCAAGTTGCCGGCCGTCGTCGCCTTGTTGCGCAATTGCGCCGAAGCGCCGGCCAGCAAGGCGCGCGACAGCACCGCGTAATCGCGGCGCACCGTGGCGTGCGCCGCCAGCGCCGTGTTGCGCACGAGGGCGCCGATGCGCAAGCCGCCGTCGGCCGTCGTTTCCACCGTATCCAGCGCAAGGCCATTGACATCGATCAAGTGCGCGGGGGTTTCGATTTCCAGTTTCATCAAATCGAGCAGATTCGTGCCGCCGGCAATGAACTTGGCGCCTGGCGTGCGCAAGGCTGCGGCGGCCGCTTCGGCGGGTGTGGCCGCCTTCTGGTAGCTGAACACTCTCATGCCGGCCTCCCCGCCACCTCGGAAATCGCCTCGATGATGTTGGAATAGGCGCCGCAGCGGCAAAGATTACCGCTCATGCGCTCGCGCAATTCTTCCGGCGTCGCCTGCGGGCGCGCGTTCAAGTCCGCGCTGACGTGGCTGGGGATGCCCTGACGGATTTCTCCCAGGGCGGCGACGGCCGAGCAGATTTGCCCCGGCGTGCAGTAGCCGCATTGATAACCGTCATGCGCGATGAAGGCGGCCTGCATCGGGTGCAGTTTGCCGGGCGTGCCCAGCCCTTCGATGGTGGTGACGCTGGCGCCATCATGCATCACGGCCAGGCTCAGGCAGGCATTGATGCGCTGGCCGTCGAGCATGACGGTGCAGGCGCCGCACTGGCCGTGGTCACAGCCCTTTTTTGTGCCCGTCAAGTGCAGGTGCTCGCGCAAGGCGTCGAGCAAGGTGGTGCGCGTGTCGAGTTCCAGGCTGTGGCGCCGGCCGTTGACTTCCAAATTGACGTTCATCAGCACGGGCGGCGGGGAGGCAGCGGCCTGGCTGGCCGAAGTCACCGCTTCCGCCGCTCCCGCCACGCCGGGCACTGCCACTGCCGTGGCCGACAGCGCGCCGGCGATCAGCAAGCCTCGCCTGCCGGCATTGATGTGATTACAGTCTGTCATCTCGCGCTTCCTCCTGGCTGTGAACTGGCTGGGTGGGCGCATGCAGGCCCGAAGTACCAGTCTGGCAGCAGGAGATTTAAGCGTCTGTACGCGAACGAACGTTCAGTCTCAGGCTGCGCCGGGACGTGCCGACGCCACCCTGTGCCGCATGGCCAGTGTGGCGCGCGCAATGGTCGAGCGCCTGGCGCAGAGCCGTATCGACATTACGCAAGGACATGTCGTGCCGCTCGGCCACTTCCTGTCGGGTCAGTTCGTCCACGCGCAACGCTTCGAGCACTTGCTGGTGGCGCCGCGGCAGCAAGTCGACAGCCTGCGCCAGCCGGCGCACGTCGGCATGCAGCTCGGCCAGGCGTTCCGGCCCGGCCGCCATATCGGCCAGAAAATCGACTTGGCCAGCGGCGCCGTCCACATCGCCCTCGTCCGCATACAGCCAGGCGCGGTTGCGGCGCAGGCTGTCCATGGCCGCATTGCAAGCCACGCGAAACACATAGGCGACGGGGCTGTGCGCCAGCGGCGCCCCATCGCCCGCCGCCAGCGTGCCCAGGCGCAGCCAGGCGTCGTGCAGGCTGTCGCTGGCCAGCTCGGTGCAACCCAGGTGGCGCGTCAGGCGCCGGTGCAAGCCCCGGTAATTGCTTTCCAGCACAGCCTGCATCTGCCTGCCCTGCCCCGGCAACGACGCTGGCGCTGGCGCCATGTCGTTGGCCGCCCGCAGACGGGGCCGGATAGCGGGCAGGCACCAGGCCATGCCGGCCGCGCGCAAGGGCAAGGGTTCGGCCAAGCGGGCCATCATGGCGACAACCTGCTGCGTTCTTGCGCCGTCAGCTGACGCGTGGCCGATTCCGGCAGCGGGCCCAGGCCCAGCACGCGCACGGCGCTGCGCGGGTTGTAGTCGGCCGCCTCGATGCGCGCGCCGTCCTGCGGCATCGCTTGCGCGCTGTCAGGCGGCGCGTCGCTGCCAAAACCCAGCACGCGCACCGTGAACACGGATGGCTGCGCCGAACGGGTGGCGGCGCGTTCGCGCTGCACCACGTCCTGCGCCGCCGCCGTCGCCTGCGTGGCGGCCGCGCTGGCATTCGTCATGGCAGCCACGTTGACGGATGCCGCCGTCGGCATACCCTTGGCTTCGCCCTTGACCTGGATGTTCGCCGCGTTCATCACCTTCAGCGCGGCCAGGTTGACGTTACCCGAGACGCGGATGCCCGCCTCGCCCGCGTCGATGGTGCCCAGCGGCGCCAGCAAGTCCACGTCGCCGGCCGGCACTTCGGCAATCGGCGCCAGGGTGGCGATGCCGGCGCCCGTACTCGGCACGTCGGATGACAGGGTCACGTTGCCCCAGTTGTCATACACGCGCTTGGGCGGCGTGTAGACGATGGTCGACTTCGAACCACGCCCCGCGTTGATGTCGCCCTCCGAGGACCAGCCCAGGATATCGCCGCCAAACGTGGTCATGACGCGGCTCTGGCCCAGCAGAATGCTGCCATGCGAGAACAGGTTGATATTCCCGCCGCCCTTGGTGATGACGCCCGAGGTCGACGGCGGCGCCTCGCCTTCGATGCCGAATACCTGCTTGCCTCCCGGCGTCAGCAGCGCGATATCGCCACCGAAGTTGGTGTGCACGTAGCCGCTGCGGGGAACCATGCGGTCATTGTTTCCCGAACTCGGATTGTAGAGACCAAACGTGCCGCGGTACATGACGATGTCGCCCGCATAGGAAATCGCCTTGCCGCCGGCGTCGGTGGCCGGCGCCAAGCCCGCGATGGCGTTGCGGCTGCGCAAAAAGCTGCCGTAGCGCGAACTGTCCCAGTCGTTGTACTCGCGTCCGCCCGCCTTCAGTTCGGCAAAATACACAGTGCGGGCAAACACGCGCTGCTGCGGCTCGGGCAAGGCCAGGTAGAAGGCCAGCGCTTCGGCAGGCGTGCCCTTGAAGCCGTAGCGCTCGCCTAGCCACGCAGCCAGCTCCTTCTCGTACGATTTCACGATCTTGCCAGCCTGCTCGGCCAGCGGCACGCCCGTCTGCGCCACGTTCGCAGGGTCGAGGTAGGGCTTGACGAAGCGCAGGTAGTCGAGACCGGCCGCGCCCACGCCCGCCTGCATGGCGATGCCGGCGCCCGCACGCTTGTCGCCTGCCACGACGGGGCCGAGGCTGACGACGCTGCCCTTGTCCTGCATCAGGATATTGCGCCCGGCGCTGATATCGAGCGTGCCGGGGCCGGCCACGTTGAAGGAACTATTCAGGATATCGCGCCCGGCCGAGACCAACGACACGTCGTAGGCGTTGTTATGCACGAACAGGTTGCTGCTGTTGTTGAATAACATGCCGCTCTCGCTGCCGCCCACGCCTTCCAGCAGCGCCGTGCCGCTGCTGACGATGTCGCGCCCGGCCTTCATCCAGACCGGTTGCGCACCCTCATACCAGGTGATGCCCGCATGCTTGGCGTCGTAGAACTCGACGATGCGACCGACGTTGACGCCGAGCAAATCGCCCTTGACGGCATAGATGCGGGCCGCTTGCGTGCCGCTGTTGCCAGGGCCGGCGGCCGAATCGGGACCGAAGGCGAACAGCTGGTATACATCTGCCCTCGCCGGCACCCCCGTGCTGGACAGATTGCTGGCCAGCGGACCGGTCGACCACGAATTCGGGGTCAGGGCGAGGTAGGCGGGCTTGAACGGCGTCGCCATGCTGTCCGCCGCCGCGCCGGATTGGCCGATGGTAAAACCGCCAGCATAGATGGAATCACCGGCCAGCCACTGCAGTTGTGCATTCGGCGACGGCGCCAGCAGCAATGGTGCGGCATAGCTGTTGGCAGCATTGCTGTCCACAATCGTCTTGCCGTAGTACAGGCTGCCATGCGCTGCCGCAACGCGCACGATGGAGGGGTAGATGGTGGCGAAGTCGGTTTCCGTGCCGATCGCCCCCGTCAATGGCGTCAGATTGCCGCCGGCGGAGAACAGGTCGAGCGCCGTGTGCGGCGTCCACAGGCTGAACCAGCTGGTGGCGATGCCCAGTTCGCCAGATGGCGCAAGCGCCGATGTCGGGTTGACCATCAGTACGCGGCCGGGATCGGCCACATCTTGCAGCACCTGGTCGCCCAGGGTCGCCACGCTGAACGTGGCGTCGCCCGGCACCAGGGTCATGCCGCCCTGCGGCGTGGCGCGCGTGGCCGTGAAGGCATCGTAGGCGCGTGTTTCTTTCGGCGCATGATCGGTACTTTGTGTGCCATATTGCAGCTTCAGGCTGCCCAGTTGCGCGGCCGACGTTTCCGCGTGGCCGCGCAAGTCGACCAGGGCGCCATTCATGTGGCCAGCATTCGGCATGCCTGCCGGGTTGATGGCGCCGCCCACGCGCAGGTCCAGGTCGCCGCCGCCCGTCAACACCATGCTGCCATCGGCATTCACGCGGCCCGTACTGCCCACCGCCAGCAGCAAGCCCTGCGAACGGGTATTGATATTGCCGTCATAGCTGCTGCCCTGCGCCAGCGCCAGCGCGCCGGCGTCACCCGCCACGTCGGCGCGCAGATTGCCGCCACCCAGGGTACCGAAACCCGTAAAGCCCAGGACGTCGTCGGCCAGGGTGCTGCGGCCCACATAGGTGCCGAAATTGACCCACCAAGCCACCGGCTGCGCGAGGCCACCGATGGCGAGACCACCGCTGCCCTGGCGCCACAGCCAGTTGCCCACGGCCGTGCTGTCATAGCCCGCGTCCGCCGTCACGGGGCGCAAATTGATGGCGGCACTGCGGCCCAATAACGAACCGCTCAGGTCACCGTCGACCTTCAGCAGCAGGTTGCCGCCCTGGTCGGGGTACCAGGCGCGGTAGATGCTGCCGGTGCCGCCATCGACCAGGTGTTCATGCTCGCCGTCCAGATTGTTCAATACCTTGCCGTCGGCATTGCGCGCCCGTGCCTGGTTGAACGGGTCGCCCGGCAACGTCGCCGTGGACGACATGCCGGCCGTGTACACGCCATACAGGCTGTCCATGCGCAAGTCGCCGCCGCTGAGCAGGTCCAAATCGCCCGTGCCCGTGCGCAGCACGCTGTAGCGCAAGCTGGACGCCTTGTAGTCGAACGTGGAACTGGAGGTGCCGCACCAAGTGGGATTTTCCTCGCAAATGGTCAACCACTTCAGCGCCACCGGGTCGACCACGTCGCCCGCCTTCACGCTGTCGTCGGCAAACTCTTCCGCGCCGACCTTGGTCCAGATGTACGCTACCTTCAACACGCACATGGTCGGGTCGCCGGCACAGAAATCCACGATATTGGTATCGAACCGGCTAAGGAATTCGTCAGTGATAATTTCACCGGCCACGATGCCTTCGATACCCAGGTCCGCAGCAGCCTGACTCCAGTACTGCACGCCCTTCGGCGGAATCAGGATCCCGGACATGCCGTAATGGCTGTCGGCCAGGCGCAGGGTGCCATGCTCGGGATGCGCCTGCACGCTGCGCGTGTCGGCTGCATCGAGGTCGGCGCCCGCCACCAGGCGCATGCCCCACGCTTGCGAGCCTTCGGCCAGCATGGGCGCGATGGCCCACAACTTGCCCTGGCTGCCCGCCACTTCCGGACGCAGCTGGATGGACGCCACGCCGGCCATCAGCTTGACGTCGGTGCCGGACGGGATCAGGGAGCCCACAGCCAGCGCCAGGTTGCCGTTGAGTATGAAGATGGAGCGTTCGCCCGCCACGCCAGGCAGCGGCATGCCCTTGGGCCAGGTCATGGCGCCCACTTTCACCGGTTGCTTGAGCACGCTGCCTGCGTCAAGGCGCATGCCGGCGTCCAAGGTTTGCGCCGTGGCCAGCAGACTGCCAGCCGCATGGATGATATTGCCGGCGCTGTCGCGCACGGCCGCCGCCAGCACCGTGCCTGCCGGCAAGGTCACGGCCTGGTCCAGGGTCACGGCCGCGGGCAGGCGCGTATTGGCGCCCAGATTGAAGCCCTTGATGGGTAAATCGTAGTTGAGCGCGATGCCGCCCGGGAACAGCGTGCCGTCGGCCACGGTCACGCCCTGGCCCGGCACGATGACGTCGCTGCCATTGATGTCGCGGCCCGGCAGCAATACCCAGCCTTTGTCATCCTTGGTGGCGGGCGGCGGCGCGAAGCCGTCATTGATGCTGCCGTAAATGCTCAAGTCGCCGCCGGCGCGCAGCAGCAAGCTGCCCACCTCGCCCGAACCGCGCACGCCCGTCTGCTGGAAGCGCGGATTCAGGCTGGCGTAACGCATGCCTGACAGGTCCAGGTCGCCCTGCACCACCAGGTCGCCATCGGGCGTCTTGCTGACGATATCGACGCCTGGGCGCAGGTGCAGCGCATCGGCATACGCGGCCGTCGTTAAGCCCGCCAGCTTGCCGTTGCGCAATTTCGTGTTGGCCAGCGCCGCATCGATGAAGGCCGTGCTGTCCGCATGCTTGCTGTCGAGATACGCCTGGTTGATCACCTGATAAGGACGGCCGCTGGCCGACAGCTCCGGCACCAGCACGCCATTCGCGTCCGGCGCCATGGCGTAGGCCGCGTCGTCGTAGCGCTGCATGGCGTTGACGGCGATCGATTTCACGCCGCGGATGGTAAAACCGCCGCCGGCCGCGATGGCGATGTCGCCAAAGGTGGCGGCGTCTGCATCCGTGCGGGTGCCGCCGCTGCCCAGGCGCGGCGCGTTCAGCTCCAGCGTGCCGCGCGCGGCGCCGTCGTACTGGCCCTTGCCCTTGCCAGCCATGGCCGCCGTGCCATGGCGCACGTCGATCTGCGCGCCGCCGGCCAGGTCCAATGTGCCCTCGCCCGCGTTCAATTCCACCATGGCCCGGTTCGGGCTGTCGATAATCTTGCCATAGCTGTCAACGCGCAAGACGCTGCCATGCGCGTCGATCACGGCATTGCCGGCCAAGGTCAGGCCGTGCTTGCCGGCCAGGCGGATGCTGCCCACGCGCTCGCCGCTGGCGTCGATCACGCCGGCGACGACCAGGCGACCGTTGTCGACGGACACCTGCACTTCACCCGCCTTGAGCTCATTACCTATCGTTAGATCGCCCTGTTTCAGCTGGAAGCTGCGCCCGCCCGTCACGCCGCCTTCCGTCAGGCGCGTGTTCAGCGCGGCGAACTGGCTGTCCAGCGTGCCGCCCGCGCCCAGCGTTTGCGCGCGCACATCCACGCTGCCCTTCTTGTATGGCACCACGGTGCCGCCCGCGTCGTAGCTGCCGCTGGCGCCGCCGAGTATCTTGCCCTGCAAGTCCACCATGCCGGCCGCGCCATCGAGCGCCACGGCCTTCAGGCTGCCAGCGCGGTTGTTCTCGGCCGACAGATCGATCACGGCACCCGCAGCCTGGCGGATATCGCCGGCGCGGCTGTCCAGGGTGACGTCGCCGCCCCAGCTGTATTTATCCACGTCGAAGAAGGTGCTCTTGCGGCCCGCCATGTCGATGCGCGCGCCGTCGGCCACGGTAATGTCGTGCTGCGCGTTGACGGTGAGCTTGCCGCTAGGCAATACCACGGCCGTCGCCACGCTGACGCTATCGCCATGCAAGGCCAGCTGGGCGCCCAGCCCATCGTTGTTTTTGACGGCAGCCGCTGGCGTCGCGCCGGCCGGCGCCGCCACCGTCAGCGCGCCGCCCGCCGTATAGCTGTGCGCGGAACCGGCGTCTCCCGTCAACAGCGGCGTGATGATGTTCAGCTTGCCGCCGCTGACCTGGTAACCCTTGCCTACCTCGTAGGCGCCCTGCGCCTGGTAGACGGACAGGCTGCCCTTGTGGTTGGCCGTGACCTGGCCCGAGGCTTTCAGGTTGACGGTGCCAAAGCCCAGCGCCAGGCGGTCGAACGAGGCGACGCCGGCCGGTTGCGTGAACGGGCCGAAGCCGAAATCGATGCGTTCCGCTTCCAGGTTCAGGGTGCCGCTGCCCGTGCCGGCGCCATGCGCGATGATATTGCCAGCTGGAGACAGCGCGCCGCCCCAGATCAGGTTGGCCGTGCGGATGGTAGCCACGGTATCGGCGCCGCCCTGGCCGTACATGGCCGGCGTGGTCAGCACCAGGCGCTCCAGGGTGGATTTTCCCGTGCTCTTGTCGTAGGTATCGAGCACCACGTCGCCATAGAAATTGACGCCGTCTGCCGCACTCAGCATCAGCGCCTGCAGCGCCGGTGCGCCCGTGCTGGTATCACCGCGCAGCAGGCGGTCCAGCACGCCCTGGTTCAGGGCCAGGCCGCTGGAACGCGTGCCGTTGGCCTGCGCCGCCGCCAGCGCTTCGCTGCTGCCCATGTTGATGGCGCCCACGGACAGGCTCAGGTTGCGCGTACCGTAGCGGGCCGAGTCGTCCAGCTGGAAACTGCCATTGGTCGACAGCAGCAAGGTGCCTTCCGAGTACAGGCTCGCTGTACTGGTGCCGGCGCAAGCGTCGTCGCACACGCCGATGCGGATGCCGCCACGCGCCGAACCGCCAACCGGCGCCGCATTGAGCAAGCCGTTCGACGCGGCCAGCACGTGCATGTCCGCGCGGGTCTTGTAGATGAAGCCGTCGTTGGCGTCATACGCGGCCTTGCCGCGTCCCAAGGTGCTGATACCCGCGCCAGGCGCGATATCGATCAAGCCATCGCCCTGCATCTCATTGCCCGGGTCCTGGGCCACCAGGAATACCTCGGGCGCCGACAGGACGGCTCCCGCGCGCAGGTAGATGGCGCGCGCCGAGTTGACGCCGAAGTTCACGTAATTGCCGCCCTGGCCGTATGCCACCGTCGGTATGTTGCCCACCACAATGCGGGCAGCACCGATATTGTTCAGGCTGGAGGCGCGCACGCTGACCAACCCGGCGCCGCTGGTGGCCGGCGCGCCATCGGCGAGAATTTCAATCTCGCCATTGGAGACATTGCTCGATCCCAGCATCACGGTGCCGCCATAGCCGCCTTCGGCTGCGGCGAACTTGCCGGTGCCCCGGAACTGGAATGTGTCCAGACCGCCATCTTGCGCCAGGGTCAGCTTGAGCGTCTTGGCATCGGACGGCAGCATTGCCCGGGGAATGCCGCGCGTCTGCGCATCGGCCAGGGCAAACGCGGCATAGCCCGTTTCATTGTATTGGGAATACGTGCGCAAGACCTTGGCTGGCGTGAGTATCAGCTGGCTGGCCAGCGGCGCGCGGATATCGGTGCCGGCAATCGACAAGGTGCCGGGCGCGGCCCAGGAACCATTGCGCAGCTGCTGCGCCAGGGCGGCGCTTCCCCCCTGGCCCGCCAGGCCGTTCAATTCGACGCGGAAGGCGCCCGGCAGCAAGGCATAGGTCGAGGGCATCAGGGTGTAGGTGCCGGCGGGCAAGCCCGGCACGCCATTGCCGATGGTCACCTGCCGGCCCACGGCCGCATCGGCAGCACCCTTTTCGCCACCCGCAGGCGCCTGCGGCGTTTGCACCCCCGGCACGATGGCGTACACAGGGTTGGTCGCCAGGCCAGGCAAGACGAAACCGCCGTTCGCGCCCACCTGCACCAGCGGATGGGTGCGCGCGTCGGTGGAACCACCGCGACCGGCGATGAAACCGGCGCCCGTCAGTTCGCCGCCGCCGGACAGGTCGAGCAGCGCGCCAGGCTGTACGTCCACGGCCACGCCAGCCATTTCCACGCCGACGCGTAGCAGGCCGCCCTGCCCACTGAAGCCGCCCACGCCCAGGAGGGCGGCCGGCTTGCCATCCACATTCCAGGCCTGTCCATCGACGGTGCCGCCATACGGCATGACCAGGCCGGCGCCGCTGACGGAGGTGATGCTACCAGGCAATAGATTCACCGTCAGGCTCTTGTCATTGTTATAGCGGGCCGCGCCGATCGCCAGACGGCCCAGCGGCGCGCGCACCACGCCACCCTGCTCGATATGCGCAGCCTCCAGTTCCAGCGAACCGAAGGCGGAATACGGCATGGCTGGCACGCTGTCGGTCGTGCGGGCGATGTTCAGGCTGCGCGCAGGATCGTAGCCGAACTTTCCCTCGACCAAGCCAGAGCCAACGCGCACGGCGGCACCGGCGCCCGTTTCCGGATACAGCTGGGCTGCACTGAGGGTCATGTCGCCTGGCGAGGACAGCACCGTCGTCGCTTGATTGCCATCCCAGCCCAGCGGGGACAGCAGGAAACGCAGGTCGCCGCGACTGGTGAGGCGCACATCGTCGGCCAGGATGCTGACCATGCCGCGCACGTCGATCAAGTCACCCGCGATGTTGATCTGCCGGGCGACCGGCGATTCTCCCGCGCTGCCTGGCGTCGTATAGAAATCGCGGCCGACAGGCTTGACGCTGGCCAGGCGCACATACGGCGCCGCGATGCTGACCTTCGCGCCAGGCTTGCTGCCAGGCGACAGCATGGGCGCACCGTACAGCTGGAAGCTTTGCTGCAGCCTCAGCGACACGTCACCATCGAAGCTTGCCGCGCCAAGCAGGGCCAGGTTGCCGAAACCGCCCGCGTCCACCTGCTCCACCGAAAAACGGCCATGGCCGTACTGCAGCGTTTGCGCCCCGTCCTGCGCCGCCTCCTGTGCACTGACGCCATCGGCCAGGTCGCTGGCGACCTGCTGCTGCGTCAACTTCAACTGGCGTCCCTGCAGCACCCTGGCATGCGCCAGCTCCTTGCGGTATTCGGGCGAACCCGTAGCCACGGACAGGGTGCCGCCCGCCGCGCCCGCGCCACCCGCCCTGGCCAGCAGCTGGCCATCGAGGTACAAGCCATTGTTCGAGGCCAGCGCGATGCTGCCGCCCGCGCTGGCCACATCGACCGCCGCACCATTCACACCATTCACACCATTCACACCGTTCACATCGAGCACGGCGTGCGCGCCGGAAGCGTCGAGCACGGCACCGTCGCGCACGACGACAAACAGGCTGGCCGCCGAGGTACTGCCCTGCGCATGGTTGATTTCGCCGCCGACGACGATGCTGCCGCCATCGCTCACCTTGCCGTAGCGTCGGCCCTGCACGTCGGTGGCCGTGACGGCGCGCGACGCCACGTCCAGCACGGCATTCTCGCCGATCCACAGGGAACGGCCATGGCCGGCCGCTTCCACCGCTTCGGACACATTCACGTCGACGCCCACGCCGCCCAAGCTGATCTTGCCGCCCCAGGCGTTCAAGCGTCCTTCCACCGTCAACTGGCCCACGCTGGACAGCTTGATGGCCTGGCCCGCATCGACATTCACCACCGCATTCTTGCCGACCAGCAGTTCGGCGCTGGCCATATCGGCCGCGTCGGACTGGATATCGCCCACTTGCAAGGCCAGGCTGGCGCCCTTGCGCTGGGTCAAGGTGCCCTTGAATGCATTTTGCGTGTATTGCTCCGGCGTCCATAAGGCCAATTTTTCATTGTCCACCACGCGCAGCACGGGCATGCGCACGTCCACCAGCGTGCCGTCCGCCACCGTCAAGCCCTGCTTGCCGAGCAGGCTATAGCTGGAAAAACCCTTGTCGAAGAAGTCGCCGCCCAGCTGCAGGCTGCCTTTCTGTGCGGTATCCGCTGGGCCGACCAGTATCTTGTTCGCCTGCAATTCCAGCTTGCCGCCACCCGCCACGCCATGGCCGCGCACTTGCGCGCCCTCGCCCAGCAGCAGGTCGGCCTTAGGCCCATAACTGGCCAGGGTAACGTTGCCGCCCTTGCCGCCCTGCTGCTTCGCCTGTGAAAGAATGGCCGCGCCCGAGCTCACGTCGATCAGGCTGCCATTGCCGATGCGCACGTCGCCAACCGCGCGCAGGGAAACGCTGCCACCGTTCAGGTACGGCAAGCCGGCGGCGGCCAGCGGGTCGCGCAGCACATTGGCCAGCAAGCCGCTGGTGTCCAGGCTCACGCCATCGGTCAGCACCAGCTTGCCGGCGGGTCCGCCCGGAATGACGAAGGTGTCAGCCATGCCCGCCGCACCGATCTGGTTCAGCACATTGCCGGCCGCAATGCTGCCGCCATGGCTGCGCAGGCTGGCGTTCAGCGCCACGTCCGTGCCGTACAGGGTGATATTGCCGCCGTCGGCCACCTGCAGCGCGCTGTCGACCGTGATCGCGCCTTTCGCGGCGATGCGGATGGCGCCCAGCTGTTGTTCGTTCAGCAAGTTGGTATCGAGCAGCAGCTTGCCCTGGCGTTCCACTGCAAGCACGTCCGCCACCTCGAGGCCGGCGGCGATGCCGTCCTGCACGCGCGTCAAGCGCACCTCGTCCATGACGGCCGACAGCGCATGCTGCAGCACGCCCGTGCGCTTGTCGAACATCGGCTGATACTGGCCAACGATCAACTGCCCCCGCTGCGCGGCCGCCAGTGGCGACTGCTGGTAGCCGTCGAGCAGCGCCTGCGGCGCCTGTATCTGGCGCTCGCCCTGGAAAACGTCGCCCGCGATGCCCCCTTCCAGCACGGCCGACCCGGTGGCGATCACCAGCTTGCCGGCGTCGCGGCCCACCGTGTAGCCGTTTTCCAGCCGCTGCTGCGCGGCGATCAATGGACTGGCGTAGAACGCGCTGGCCTCCTTGCCCCAGCGCGCATGCTCTTCCTCGTAACCCTTGTACACGCCCGCATACGGCAAGTCGGCGGGCGCGCTGCCCGCTTCAACCAGCTTGCCATCGGCGCTTTTCAGCCAAGTCTGGCGCAGTGCGCCCGTTTGCACATCCAGGGTGCCACCCGACAGGTTGATGCCGGAGCCGGCTTGCGTGACGACATCCTTGCCGCCGAAGCTGACGGTGCCGCCCTGCGCCATCCACTCGCTGACGGAATGGCCCTGCGTGCCCAGGTAACCGGCCACTTCCAGCAAGCCGCCGGCCGTGTACCAGCGGTCGCTGTCATAGCCGTTCGTGCCCTTCGGTACAAACACCAGCTTGCGGCGGTCGACCCAGATATTGTTGTTGATCAAGGCTTTGCCGTCGCGGTTCACGGGCGCATCGCGCTGCTCGTTGCCCTGCACGTTGATTTCCACATTGTTGGCCGCCATGGCGACCTTGACGCCCACGGCGCCGGAGACGTCGAGCTGGGCGCCGTCGCGCACAAGGCTGCGGCTGGCGGCGTTGACGGCGATCTGGCCGCCCGTGGCCAGGGTCAGGGAATCGCCGAGGAATTCCACCGTGCCGGCGCTGCCGATCTCGATGCGCGACTGGTCGCGGCGGTCGTTCACGGCGAGAATATTTTCCGTCGAAGTCACGGCCGGGCCGCGCATGGCGTCGCGCTGGCTGTCGAGCGCCGTGGTCTTGCCGTCGTCTTCGACCAGGATGGCCGTGGTGGCGCCGCGTCCCACGGTGACGGCCGCGTCACTGCCCAAGGCATTCAGGTGAATGGTGCCGCGCGTGGCCGTGGTGGTGGACGCGAGCAGCACGCCGTCCTGCTGCACTGTGCGCCCGGCCAGGGTGATGTCGCCTTCGCGCGCCTGGATCAGGCCCGTGTTGACGACCTTGCCCGCCGTGCTGGCGGCCGCGAACTGCGGCGTGACTTCGCTGCCGCGCGTGCTCGACAGCGGGTTGCCATCGGTGCCCACGCCTTTTTTAATATTAAAGCTGTCGCCGGCGGCCAGCAGGGCCTGGCCTTTGGGCGTGCTGATCTCGCCCGCATTGTGGACTTCCTTACCCAGCAGCATCACATAGCCGCCGCCTTCCGTGCTGCCCTTGGGCGCATTGCTGGCGATACGCGCGCCCGCCTGCACCTGCACCTTGCCGGCCGCATCGGTGAACGTCGTGGCGCCGGCCGTGCCGGAGCTGTAGATGCCGTTCTTCTGGAATTGGGTATCGCTGACGCGAGCCGCGGCCGCCACCAGGCTGCGCGTGTCGACCTGGCTCGTGCCGGTAAACACAATGCCGTTGCGGTTGACGAGCAGCACCGTGCCGTCGGCCCTGATCTGGCCCTGGATCTGGCTGGGACGCGACTGCGGATCATTGACGCGGTTCAGTACGGCCCAGTCTTTTTGTTGCTGGAACGTCAGGGTCGTATCCTTGCCGACGTTAAACGTTTCCCAGTTCAGAATGGCCTTGTCCGCCGTCTGCTGCACCACCACGGCCATCTTGCCCGCCGCCACCGTCTGCACGGGCGCCTGGGCGTTGAGCCAGCCGGCCGTCAGGCTGTTGGTGTCGACCTGCAAGCCGCCCTGCGCCAGCCCATTTGGCACGCTGGGGTCGCCAGCGGCCTGCTGGCGCGCCTGCGCCTGCACCGCTTGCTGCGCGGCAATGGCGCGCGCGGCCAGGTTCAGGTTGTTGAGCGAGCGCTGCAGTTGCTGATTCGCCTGCTGGCCCTCGGGGCGGCTGCCCAGCGGCAGCGGCTGAGCATTCGGCAAGCGGCCCGAGCTGGCCGCCGTATTTTGCGCCGCGCCCTTGGCCGCGAACCAGCCGCCGCTGAACGCCTGCTGCGCGCGCGCCGGCGTGGTAAAGGCGCCCGCCATCAGCATCGTGGTCAGTGCGTAAGCGAGCGGCGTGAGCCGCAAGCGGCTGCCCAGCGTGGAGGACCGCTGCGCGCCCGTGTCAACGTTCGGGACTGGGCGCTGGGCAGTGTGAAGCTTGGTCATGGCAATGGTTTCCTGGCTAGAGAGTAGGGAACGGAGCCTGGCGGTGGCGCAGGCGTCCATGCCTCCATGACGTAGCTCGATGGCGGAAGGGATAATGTTTTTTGAAAAATATTTTTGACCAGCCCCCGCAGAGAAACCCGGAATCAGCTGAGCAGCACGATGCCGCCCGGCAAGCTGGTCATTTGCGCCCCATACAGGTCGCGTATCATCGCCAGCGCGCCATCGGTTTGCCCGATGGAAAAGCGCATGCGCACCAGGCGGCGGCCCAGTTCGGGATTGCGCAGCAGCACCCGGCCGGGCCGGTAGCGGTTGATTTCATCGACTACCTGGGACAGCGGTTTGCCGACAAACGACAGCGCGCCCGTGCGCCAGGCGCTCGCCTCCTGCGTCGGCGCGGCCGTGACCGCCTGCGCGCTCCGGTCGTCGTACACCAGTTGCTGCCCTGCATCGAGGGTCTGGCGCCGCTGTTGCCACAGCACGTCCACGGCGCCCGCCAGGCAAGTCACGCAAACGACGTCGTCCGTGTGACGCACATTGAAGCGAGCCGACTGCGCCAGCAAGCGCCCCGCTCCCGCCAGCACCGTCACGGGCTGGCGCGCGCCGCTGGCCAGGATTTCCGCCTCGCCACCCAGCAGTTCGATAGCTTCCGGCGCCCGCACATTGATGCGCGTCTGCGTATTCATCTGCACCGTCATCTGTTGCGACAGGGCCACTTGCCGCTGCTCGCCCGTACCCGTGCGGTAGTCAGCGCTCAACTCTTGCAGCGAAGGCCAGGCCCCCAGCGGTGGACGCAGCGCCAGCACGGCCACGCCGGCCGCCAGCGCGCCGCCCAGAAAAGCACGCCGCCCCGGCCGGACGGGAAACGCCAGCACGTTCGCCCGCTGTGGCGCAGCGGCGGCGGCATGGGTCAACGCTGGATCGAGCGCCTGCCACACTTGTTTGAGTTCGCGCCAGGCGCGCGCATGGTCGGGGCTGCGCGCGCACCAGGCGCGCAAGGCGTCGGCGTCGGCCTGCGTAAAATCGTCGGAACGCAGCCGCGCCCACCAGGCAGCGGCTTGCTGGCCGATGGCGGTGTCGGCATGATCTAGAGGGTCGCGTGGATCGCGGTCAGGAGCAGTCATGGGATTCATCAATATTTACGGCGGCCCGACACATCGCTGCGCTGGGCGGCCTCGGCGTCGGCCATGCACGTTTTACAGTGTTGCATGGCGGCCTGCAATTCTTTCTTCACCATCGCCACGGAAATGCCGAAGCGCTCGGCAATCTCCGCGTTGAGCATGCCATCGATGCGCGCCGCCGTCAGGATGGCGCGGCGGCGTGGCGACAGGCCCGCCAGCGCCACGTCGAGCGCCTGCACGTCGAGACGCGCCGAGACGATGCGCGCGGGATCGCTGATGTCGTCGCCAATCTCGTCGGCCATGTGCATCAGCTCTTCGCGTTCGCGCTCGGTGACGATGATGTGGTCGCGGCGGTAGGCATCGGTGGCGATATTGGCCGCCATGCGCAGCAGATAGGCGTCGGGATTGTGGATGGGCGCGGCGGCGGGGCCAGGTGCCACCATCGCTTCGAGCCGCAACCAGGTTTCCTGCAGCGCATCGGCCGCATTGTGCTTGCAGCCGACCACGCGTTCGAGGCGCCAGCGCAGCACGGCGTAGCGCGAACTGAGGTGGCGTTTGAGCTTGGTGCGCAGGTCGGGCATGCTCATGGGGCGGCCCTACCCGGCGCGCTGGCGGCGCAATCGACTTCGCTGCCCGGCCCTTGCGGCAGCAGCAGGATGGAGACGGGCTGCGGCATCGAAGGCAGCGGCGGCGCGCCCACGCGCATGCCCAGCACCACGCGCGCGATGGCCGTGTCGCGCGCGCGCAGTCCCGTGCTGTCAAGCAAGTGCACGCGGTCCACCACCCCGGCGCGGTTCAGATACAGCTGCAGGGCCAGGCGGTAGCCGCCGGGACGCGTCTGCGCCGCGCGGCACAGCAGCCCCAGCAGCACATGCTGCAGCCGGCTCACATAGGCTGCATGGTCGCTGCCGCCCTGCAGGGCGCCGGGGATGTCGGCGGCGGCCACGACGGCGGCCGGCGGCAAGTCCGCCGCCGCTGCAGCCGGAGTGCCGGCAGGGGCATACACGATGACGGCTTGCGCGTCGGACAGGCGCGATAGCAGCCCCGTGCCCTCCAGCAAGACTTGCAGGGCCGCGCCTGCCGCATACGCGCCGCGTACGGCGGCCGACTGACGCTGCGCGTAGCGCTGATCCATCAGCACGGCGATGCCCGTGCGGCGGCTGTACAGGTCGAGCGCATCGCCGAGGTTTTGCGCGGCAATGTCGAACTGCAGCACGGAACCCTCGGCCGACTGCGCCCGCACTGGCCCCACCGCGGTCAGGAAGCCCAGCAGAACCAGGTATCCCGCCAGCGCGAGCACATGGACGGATGCCGGGCTGCCTGTCATATCGCTATCGTGTCGCTATCGTGTGAGGGTGGAACTGCGTGGAAATGGGGCATTGCCAAGTAACAATTCTTGCGTCAACTGCAATAGCCTACACAGAAAAAATGACGGCTTCGTGACATGCTTGCTATCCATATATTTCGCCATGCGGGACGTCTGGTGCGGCAGTTATTTCGGCTACACTGGCTGTCACTTTCCCTTTCAGACGCCTGATGATCGAAAAGAATCTGCCCGAGCTGGTCATGTTGAAACGCCTCATCGACGAGGGTGGCAGCCACCTGGAAGTGGCCGCGCCCTGCAGCATCGCCATGGATGGGCGCGAATTTCCCGTGTACACAATCGCGCTGGGCAACCCCAGCCCTGACGTGCCCGTGCTGGGCTTTTTTGGCGGCATCCACGGCCTCGAACGCATCGGCACGCAAGTGCTCCTGTCCTTCCTGGAAAGCCTGATCGCGCGCCTGCGCTGGGACGCCACCCTGCATCAGCAGCTGGAAAGCATGCGCCTGGTGTTCATGCCCTTGGTCAATCC
Source organism: Janthinobacterium algoris (assembly GCF_051380935.1). Taxonomy (NCBI): domain Bacteria; kingdom Pseudomonadati; phylum Pseudomonadota; class Betaproteobacteria; order Burkholderiales; family Oxalobacteraceae; genus Janthinobacterium; species Janthinobacterium algoris. Next base: position 44,007 of record NZ_JBNYXZ010000004.1, read on the forward strand.
GGGCGGCATGTGGCAAGCCACGCGCTGCAATCCGCGCGGCGTGGACCTGATGCGCAACGCACCGCTCAGCGCGCGCGAAAAAGTGCCGTTCATGCTGGGCGGACAGCGTTACAGCGCCCGTCTGCCCTGGTACCGTGGCGCGGCCGGGGGACCGATGGAACTGGAAAGCCAAGCCGTGTGCAACCTCGTCGAGCGCGAATTGCTGTCGCGCCAGTTCAGCATCGCCCTCGATTGTCATTCCGGTTTCGGCTTGCGCGACCGCATCTGGTTTCCCCATGCACATACCAAGGTGCCGATCAAACACCTGGCCGAGATCGGCGCGCTGGAAGAGCTGTTCAGCCAAAGCTACCCCAACCACAACTATGTGTTCGAGCCGCAAAGCCGCCAGTACCGCACGCATGGCGACCTGTGGGACTATCTGTACCTGAACGGCACCAGTTACAGCGGGCGCGTGTTCCTGCCGCTGACCCTGGAAATGGGCTCGTGGCTGTGGGTCAAGAAAAACCCGCGCCAGTTGTTCAACCGAGTCAGCATCTTCAACCCCACGGCTGCGCACCGCTTGCAGCGCGTGCTGCGGCGGCACCTGGTGTGGTTCGATTTCCTCATGCGCGCCGCCAGCAGCCACGGCCGCTGGATGCCGGAAGGCTTGCTGCGCAAAGCGCAGCGCCGGCGCGCGCTCATGCAATGGTACGAATCATGACGACGCCCACCTGGATTTTATTGCGCGGCCTGATGCGCGAACAGCGCCACTGGGGCGAGTTTCCCTCCAGCCTCGCGCGCGCCTTGCCCGGCGCCAACATTATCACGCCCGATTTGCCCGGCAATGGCAGGCGCCACGCGCATTACAGCGCCACCCGCGTGGCAGACATGGTGGAAGCCTGCCGTCAGGAAATGCTGGCGCGCGGCATCGCTGCACCGTACCACTTGCTGGCCCTGTCGCTGGGCGGCATGGTGGCCGTGGAATGGGCCAGTCGCTACCCGCAGGAAATTGCCCGCTGCGTGCTGCTCAACACCAGCATGCGGCCGTACAGTCCGTTTTACCGGCGCCTGCGCTGGCAAAACTACGCTGCCCTGCTGCGCCAGCTGCTGCTGGGCGATGCACACAGCCAGGAAGCGCTGATCCTGCGCCTGACCAGCCGCCGATATGCACAAGGCAACCCCGCGCTGCTGGCCGACTGGTATGCATATCAGCAGGAATACCCCGTCAGCCGCCGCAACGCGCTGCGCCAGCTGCTGTCGGCCGCCCGCTACCGCGCCCCCGCCAGCCGCCCCGCCATGCCCGTGCTGGTAATGGCCGGCGCGCAAGATCAATTGGTCGACCACCGCTGCTCGCAGCAACTGGCGCGCGCCTGGCAGGCGGACTGCCTGATTCACCGTGACGCGGGCCACGACCTGCCCTTGGACGAGGGACTGTGGGTGGCGCTATCGGTGGCGCGCTGGCTGGGGGTGGCAGCGCCAGAACATGAGCTGAAAACAACATCACGATGAGCATGCAGATAACAGACGATCCGGCCGCGCCGGGCGGCCAACTGGCAGAACTGGTGCAGGCCGGCGTGCAGGAACACATTTTCCCAGGCGCGGCCTGGGCCATAGGCACCATCCATCACAGCGTGGCAGGCGCGGCCGGACGGCTCACGCCCGAGCCCGCCAGTGCCGCGATGCAAGTCGACACCTTGTTCGACATCGCTTCGCTGACCAAGATCATCAGCGTATGGTCGCTGACGGGCTGGGTGGTGCGCCGCAATCGCCTGCGCCTGGACAGCTGCCTGGCCGACGTGCTGCCCGGCACGGCTGGCCATGCGCTGGCGCCCATCACCATGTTCCAGCTGCTCACCCATACGGCCGGCTTGCCGCTGCGCGCCCGCCTGCGCGCCAGCTATGGCGAGGTGTACGACGATATCGTGCGCGGCGTGCTGCGCGAACCGCTGGAAGGCACGCCGGGCCAGGCCGTCGAATACACGGACCGCGCGGCACTGATCCTCGGCCTGGTCATCGAGCGGCTGCTGGGCCTGCCCCTGGACCAGGCCCTGGCCGAGCATGTCCTGCGGCCGCTGGGCATGGCCGCCACGGGCTTTGGCCCGCTGGCAGCTGCGCATGGCAAGCAGGTCGCGCCCACCGAGTATTGCGAGCAGGCGGGCGCGCACCTTTCCGGCGTGACGCATGATTTTTCGACCCGGCTGCTGGGCGGCGTGTGCGGCATCTCCGGGCTGTTTTCGAACGTACCCGACCTGCAGCGCTTCCTGCTGGCAATGCTGGCGCCGCAAGCGGGACGCCACGGCGAGGTGTTGGACGCCGACTGGGTGCGCGCCTCGCTGACGGTGCAGACCGGTGCCCTGACTCCCTCGCGCGGCCTGTTCTGGCACCCGGCGGCAGGCACCAGGCCCGAAGACGACGTCTGGTGCCATCTGGGCTTCACCGGCACCGCCCTGTGGCTCAGCCCCCGGCGCGGCCGCTATGCGCTGCTGCTGACGAACAAGCTGTACTACACACGCGATTTCGCCAGGATCAACGCGCTGCGGGGCGACTTCATGCGCTGCGCATTCGATCTCTGATTTTTACAAGCGCAGGCTCACGGCAATAGCCAGCAGCAACGCGCCGGCCGCCGCCAATAGTGCGCTGTTGAAACTGTGCGATTGCGCATACAGGCTGCCCGCCAGCACGGGGCCGATGATCTGGCCCACGCCATACACCACCGTCATGATGGCCATCATGCTGGCGCCCGCTTTGCCGGCGGCCCGCTGCGCGGCCGGCATGGCGATGGTCACCGTGCCGACAAACGTGCCGCCGCCGAGGATGGCGCTGAGCAGATAGCCGGCGGCCAAGAGCGCCTGCACGGGCAGCGCCACGCCTGGCGCGTGCCGAGGCGCTCGTGTAGCCGGTGCCTCCGGTGCCAGCGTCGACGCAGCGGGTGCGGGCGGTGCGCGCTGTGGGCCTGCGCACGCATGGCCAGGATGGCGCCCAGCAAGTAACCGGCATAGTTGGCCGTGAAGGCGAAGCGGCCGAAGCCCATGCCGATGGCGAGGATGGCCGCCCCTGCGATGGCCGCGCGCAGCCTTGCCGGCGCGTTCACGGCGCCATCTCGCCCACTTGCGCCAGCAAGTATTGAAAGGCGGGCACGTCGAATCCCGCGCGCCACACCAGCAGAGTGTCGGCTTGCCCTACGGAAAGCGTCTTCAGGGTGGCCGGCGCATCGGACAGCGCCAGCACGCTGGCCGGCAACAAGGTCACGCAGGCGCCGGCCGCCACGCAGGCGATCATGGTGTGATACGAACTCATTTCCTGCACCCGCCACTGCGTGCTGCCGGCCACGCCCAGCACCTCTTCGGCGATGCCGCGGTAGGTGCAGCCCTGCGGGAAGGCCGCCAGCGAGCGCGTGCGCACATCCACGGCGCGGCGCGCCTGCGTTTCGCTGGCCGGCAGCAGCAAACACAGTTCCTCGCGCCACACGGCTGCCGATGCCAGGCCCAGCTCCACCAAGGCGGCAGCGCCGCCGAACGATGGCGGCAAGGCCACGAAGGCGCAGTCAAGCAAGCCCGTGCGTACCTGCTCGATCAGGGGCCGCGATGGCCCCGTGCTCAGCGCCAGGCGCGTCGCCGGATAGCGGGCGTGATACGCGGCCAGCAGCGCCGGCAAGCGGCTGGCCGCCGTGCTTTCCATGCTGCCGACGCGCAAGGTGCCACCCTCGCGCCCGCCAGTGACGACATGCCTGGCCTCTTCCGCCAGCGCCAGCAGGCGCTGTGCATACTCGAGAAAGCGCTCGCCCGCCGCCGTCAGGGCCATGCGCTTGTTGGTGCGCACGAACAGTTCGGCGCCGATATCGGCTTCCAGTTGCTGGATGCGCGTGGTGACGCTGGACGGCGCGCGGCCCAGCCGCGCTGCGGCCTGGGTGACGCTCAGTTCACTGGCCACGGCACAAAAAATCGTCAATGACTCCATATCCATCATGTTCTTTCTTTTGAAATGATTGTGATATTATATTCTCAAAATAAGAATACGAATATGCGTACGACACGGCATCCTCAACTTCATGAAGGAAACAGCATGACCTCGTCCCAGCGCTTCCTCGACCGCCTCGGCTTGCGGTACCCCATCATCCAGGCGCCGATGGCGGGCGTCTCCACGCCGCGCCTGGCCGCCGTTGTCTCGAATGCGGGCGGCCTCGGTTCGCTGGCTATCGGAGCGGGCACCGTGGCGCAGGCGCGCCAAGTGATAGCCGACACGCGCGCGCTGACCGACGGCCCCTTTAATGTGAATGTGTTTTGCCATGCGCCGGCGGTGAGGGATGCGCGGCGCGAAGCTGCTTGGCTGGCCCATCTGGCACCCCTGTTTGCGGAGCTGGGTGCGGCCTTGCCGGTGGAACTCGACGAGATCTATACAACCTTTATCGGCGATGAACCGGCATTCGCCCTGTTGCTGGAACAGCGCCCCGCCGTCGTCAGCTTTCATTTCGGCTTGCCGACGACACAGCAAATCGCCACCCTGCGCCAGGCCGGCATCTACACAATGGCGACGGCCACCAATCTGCGCGAAGCGGCCCTGATCGAACAGGCGGGTGTCGACGCCATCGTGGCGCAAGGCGTGGAAGCGGGCGGCCATCGCGGCGTCTTCGATCCGCAAGCGCCGGACGAGCGTCACAGCACGTCAGTGCTGCTGCGTCTGTTGGCGGGCCGCACCGCCCTGCCCCTCATCGCCGCCGGCGGCATCATGGATGGCCTAGGCATCCGCGCCGCGCTGGACCTGGGCGCCGTGGCCGCCCAACTGGGCACGGCGTTCGTGCTGTGCCCGGAATCGTCGGCCAATGCGGACTACCGCGCCAAGCTGAAAAGCGGGCGGGCGGCGGCCACCCGCCTGACCAGCGTGCTCTCGGGCCGCCTGGCGCGCGGCATGCTGAACCGTTTGATCGAACACGGCGAAGCGCCAGGCAGCCCGCCGCCGGCCGCCTACCCTGTCGCCTACGATGCCGCCAAACAATTGAACGCGCTGGCAAGCCAGCACGGCGACAGCGAATTTGCCGCGCAATGGGCCGGCCAGGGCGCGCCGCTGGCGCGAGAAATGGGGGCGGAGCAGCTGGTTTTGACCTTGGCAAGGGAAATGGCGCGCTGATTTCAGGATGCCGCTGACATGGGACTTCAGACCATGTCAACAATGCGGGTGTCTGCAATCGAGACGGCAAAACCGGCGCCAAACACGGTGGCCGGAGTCTGGAAACCAGCTTTGAATTGACCTGCCGCCACCAGACGCAGCGCTTCGACGGCAGCCAGCGGCGTGTATGAATAACCGTTGACGGTATCAATACGCGCGCGCACCACGGCGCCATCAATGCCTGTTACTTCAGCGACGGCACAGGCGCGGTTGGCAACGCGTTCTTCCAGCGATGGACCTTCAGGCATGGCAGCGACGCCTTCCGGCATGACGTTCTCTTTTATGTTGACGAACATGGCGATATTCGGAATCCCGGTCGACTTCCATGCAGTGACCAGGTCGCCGAATGACAGGGGCACACTATCCACCAGGCCGGCACCAAAGTCGAAACGCGCTGGCGCGGCATCGAGCTTGGCCACGATAGTGCCTTCGGTCCGCACCAGCAATCCAACACCGAGGATCTCGCCCACACTGGTGGTCGAACCACGCGACATTGAATTGGCAACCTGGAGCGCAATGCGCAGGCTCTGGGGTTGATCGACTTTGGCGGCAAGGTACATGGCCAGGCAATCGCTCGGCACCACGTCCCAGCCTACACCGGGCAGCAACATGACGCCGGCGGCAGCCGCGCGTTCGGACCATGCTTCAGCCCATGCATACACTTTGTATTCGGCTGTGATGTCGAGATATTGGACGCCGCAAGCGATGCAGGCTTCCATCAGTGGACGCGCAGTACTGGCGAACGGGCCAGCGCAGTTCAGGACGGCCGTGACGCCGGCCAGGCTGGTAATGATGGTTTCTGGGTCATCGAGCGCAAAGATGCGGCATGGCACGTCCAGTTGGTCGGCCAGTGCAGTCACTTGCTGGCCATTGCGGCCGGCGATCTCGAAGGACAGATGCGTTTCGCGGGCTTGCATGGCGACGAGTTTGCCGGTGTAGCCGGTGGCGCCGTATATCAGGATGGTCGGGGCCATGGAATAGCTTTCTATGTGGATGCTGGCTGCGCGTGCTGCCAGCTTTTGTAGACGACTTCGATGCTGTAGCCATCAAGGTCAAAAATATTGGCCGCGTAGTAGCGAGGGTCGTAGTGCAGGCGGGCACCGGGCGGGCCATTGTCCGTCGCGCCGGCCTGCAGCGAGGCTGCATAAAAGGCATCAACGGCGGCGGTGCTGTCGGCCACGAAGCCGATGTGAACGGCTCGCGCATCGGCGGCCCCGGCGCGCAGCCAGAAGTAGATGCGATTGTTGCTACCGAAACCTTTCAAGTCGGGGTGGCCGGGCGGGCCGTCGGCCCCGTTGTAGTCATGGACGTGAGCGATGCCGAGAGGCGCCAATGCGCGCTCGTAAAAGGCGATCGAGGCCGGGACATTGGCGACGGAGAGAAACAGGTGGTCCAGCATTGCGGCTCCTTGGCAGGTGTAGGTCGTTTAATTTCCGTAAAAGTCATCTGGCTCTGGCACTGGTTAAGTGTGCACCTTTTGTTCGCTTAGATGATGTATCCGCCGCCGACTTCGACGGTTTGTGCGTTGACCCAGCCGGTTACAGGTGAGAGCAACGTGGCGATGACGCGTCCCACATCCTCCGGTTCGCCAACGCGTCCAAGCGCTGTTTGCCCTGCCAGCATGGTTTCGAATTCATCGTTCAGGCCGCCACCAAGTTCGGTGCGGATTGCACCTGGCGAGACCGCGTTGACGCGGATGCCGCGTGCGCCGAACTCCTTGGCCATGTAACGCGAGAGGACTTCCAGGCCGCCCTTGAAGGCCGCATAGGGCGCTACGCCGGCAGTGGCCACACGGGTAGTCGCGCTGGTCAGGTTGACGATGGCCGCACCGCTTGCCAGCAACGGCAGCAGCGCCTGGGTCAGAAAGAAAGGCCCCTTCAAGTGCACGTTCATCAAGCCGTCAAACTGCGCCTCAGTGACGGATTCGATTGGATTGAACAGGCCGTAGCCAGCGTTGTTGACGAGACCGTGCAAGCGTGTGGTGTTCCAGGTGGTTGCTAGCGCTTGAATGACGGCTTCCTTGAAGGCGCCAAAGCTGTCAGCGTTACCGACGTCAAGTGGCAGCGCAACGGCTTTGCCGCCAGCCGCTTCGATGGTCGCGACGACCCTGTCAGCTGCGGCGGCATTTGTGTTGTAAGTAAGGATGACGCCCATGCCGAGTTTGGCAACTTCGATGGCGGCGGCGGCGCCGATGCCGCGGCTGCCGCCGGTGATGACGATGACATTCATGTGAGACTCCAGTGATTGAAAGTGAGGCGTTCACTGTAGCGGCGTTGGGGTTTGTGGACACATCCGATCCTGCCTGAAACCTGCCTGATTCTGCTTTGGCCTTGCACGATGTGCCGCGTTAGGGTCCAATGAGTAATGGACAATCAAATCAACGAGCAGATGGGCCGTTTGCGGACACTTGCCGCCCAGAACAAGAATGGGCGCCTTGAGACGGGCATTCCACGCGTGGCGATGGTGCAGGGCGCCATTCCCGAACATGAACTGGCGACCGTGTACGAGCCGATGATCAACCTGATCCTGCAGGGCAGCAAGTCAATGACGGTCGGAGAACAGACGTTTGACTATGATCCGGCGACCTATTTCGTCATGTCGGTTGAGCTGCCGGCGGTAGGCGTCATCAGGTCCAATGCGGCCGGTGAACCTTACATGGCCGTGGCCTTGACACTGGTGCCTTCCATCCTGGCCGAACTGATAGCGGACCTGCCACCGGGCTGCGCCGAAAACCGTGGCAATGCCTTTTCCGTCGCAGCTGTCACGCCGGAACTGCTCGATGCCTGGACGCGCATGCTGGGCTTGATGGTCCGTCCCGACGATATCGCTGCGCTGGCACCTGCTTACGAGCGCGAGATCCTGTATCGCGTGCTGCAGGGGCCGCATGGCGCCATGTTGCGTGCAATCGCGACGCCCGACAGCGCCATGGCGCGCCTGGCGGCAGCCATCGCATGGATACGGCGCGATTTCAATTTGCCGATGCGCGTTGAGGAATTGGCCGGCAATGCGGCCATGAGCGTATCGGCGTTTCATCGTCATTTCAAGGCGGCGACGTCATTGAGCCCGGTGCAGTACCAGAAGCGCATCCGCCTGATGCACGCGCGCACGCTGATGGTGGCCAAGGGCAGCAGCGTGGCAGCGGCCGCGTACGATGTCGGCTACGAGAGTGCGACCCAGTTCAGCAGGGAATATGCGCGCCTGTTCGGGATGGCGCCGCGGCGCGACACGGCGCGGATGTTGGCGCACACGCGCAATGCCTGATCAGCCATGCCCCCTCCATGCCTGCGACCAGAACGGCGAATTGCTGACGTGTCAGTGCCAATTCCGATGAATGCTCTTTCAAACGACTAATGGAGCCACCAATGAAACTTGTCCGAAATACGACCAAGCTACGTAAGACCGCCGATGCTTTTATCGCCGCCACAAATGCTTATGACGTTGACGCGGTGTTGAAATTGTTCGCACCAGATGCAGTGATCGACGACCCATCGACTGGGCATTGTTTCGATGGACATACCGGGATTCGCACCTATATCGAGCAGTTTTTCATCGTTTATCACACGGTGACGCGTTTCCTCTCGCTGGAAAATCTCAGCGTCGACCTGGTACGGATGCGGGTCGATTTCACCGGCGATTTTGGACACGAAATCGGTTTGCTGGAGATGTCGGTGGATACAGGAGGCCTGATCGTTCGCATCGATGCGAGTCTCGAATAAGGCCTGACCATATAGCAACAACACCTGCTGGAAGGCGAAACTGTACACAGGCTTACTTCCTGCCTGGAATGGCTTGCAGGCCCGGGGCAGATTCCGATCCTCGTCTGCAGATAGTAAAGACATCTCTTTTCTGGTCGATTTTTTTGCGTGTGCCATAGCGGACAGTCAAGCATCCCAGGGACGCATGCCGCGCTTGGCAAGCCTGTCAAGACCCGCTTGGTTATACACGCGCTTAACGAATAATTCGGGCTTCTTTGTTTGCCAGTCCTTGAGTGATTGAATCGGTGTTATGTGGTTTAGCGCGCGCTGCGGGATGCTGTTGTTGTAGATCTTCAGATAGCCGCGCAGGGTCGATTCGAGCTCTGCAGCGGACGTGAACCTGGTTTGCCCATCTGTAAAATGCACTAATTCTCACATCAGTTTAATTGCAAAATTACAATTATTGAAATGCCCTCCACCCCTTCTACGGTGTCACGAGCTGCGCAGAAGCGCTGCCTTCGGGGATAATCAGGGCAAAGTCGTAGCCGTTGATCAGGTTGAACATTTCAATGTCGCCCCCCGCCAGTTTGCGCGAGCCTGGCCGCAGTGACCGCAGATCAAATAGAGACCAACTGCCGTCGGTGGCGCCTGCACTGGCCAACAGTTTGAAGGCCGAGCTGTCAAGTTCGATTTGTGCCGGCTGATATGGCTTGCCCGCTCCCGCGAATCTCAGTTGCGTACCCTTCGCCGCCAGCACGATCAGGTGCAGCGAGGTTTGGCCCTGGCCTTCGGCGCGTTCAGCCAGAAAGTTGCCAATATCACGATTGTTGAGTGGATTAATACCCTTGTATGCGTGATTTGCGCCGACCTTGACCACCAGCTTTTGCTCTTGCATGCCGAGCCGGGTTTCCAGGGTCCGCTTTAACAGCGTCAAACGTAAGCGGTTGGATAGGTCGCGATCGCCGGGCACTTGCGAGGCGCTTTTCTGATAAATGGTGCGGGTGGCCAGCAATGCATCGAGCAGGCCTAGCGCGGTTTGCTCTTTGGGGCCGGCAAGTAGCGGGCGCAACGAGGTCAGTTCCTCGGTTGAGGCCGACAGCATAAAGTACTCGAAGGGATTGCCGGTGGCTGCCGCCTTTTGAGACGCGACAGCTTCCATTTGACGCAAGGCTTCCAGCTTCGCGCGGGCGGCCGGATTAACCGCCTGGGCCAGCATCAGGGTGATCAGGTACTTGGCCGCACCCACGAATTCCTGATCGATGCCCCAGTGCTCGAAGCGCGGTCCTGCGGCCAGGGCAAAGCCGGCGAGCATCTCTGCTTCCTGGCGCATGGTGTAGAAAGCAACGGAGTCCGGATAGGTGGCGTCGAATCTGGCGATAGCAGCAACCGCGTCGGCGCCCTTGAGTATCCCTTCGAGCGCGCTCGTCACGGCTGGACCATTTTCAGTTACCAAGGTCGTGAAGCCGGCAGGGGGCAAGGCATTGAAGTAGGCGGATGAGAACTGGGCGATCTCGGCGACACCGTGATCCTCGCCGAGGAGGACGTACTGCGCCTGACGCGAAGCCTGCAGCAGCAGTGCTGCACCGGGTCCCGATAACGTGCCTTTGTCAAGGGTGATAGCGAGTCGGCTAGCTGTGAGTTTTTCAAGGACGGCGGTATCGGCGACGGCCGAATCGGCGAAGCCGAGCGTCAGGGTGGCGGCAAGGAAGGCGAGACGGAAGAACATAGTAGTGTGGGCCGATCAGGGCGGTCAGTGAATGAGTCAACAGTTTAAACTGTCGCTAGCAACGTCGGCTTGTGGCCGCTTGCCGCCATTGGCAGTCTCAGCCTTCAAGGCTGAATGGGTGCCATTGCCTGTGCGGCGCGCACGAAATCCATAGTCCAGTTCGTTTCCCATGCTCTTCCTTGGTCCTTGGAAAAAGCCTGCTCCCAACGAGGATTTTCCCCAGATGTTGCAGTCCAGGTAAAACGCACTTTTATTGCTTGACCATCGAGTAGGTCATCTGCAAAAAATACACCGATGTGATTGGAGAATTTTCCAACAACAGGGACATCGAGCGTCGTCGGGTTGCGTGCATCGAGCCACCAGATCGACCAGGTGTCGGATTTTATACAAAACGAGCGGAGTGCAAGGGCGCGAAAGCTACCTTCCGGGAAGTAGAGAACGTTGTCCTCCAGGTTTCCAAAGCCACCCAGTGTCTTGACGGTCGAAGAGAGCCCGTCAAACTCCGTCCATTCCTTGCAATTGGTGAATCTGGAATTGAGCCGGCGATGTTTCACTAGCCAATCGCCGATGATGAAATCAAAATCTCGGGGGGCGTTTTTCTCGGCAGACAAGTGCATTGATGGTTTCCTGGAATCAATATAAGGCGATGCTCGGCCTGACTTTTCATTGCCGGCATTGGTCGAGAGCAGCCAAAGAGAATAGCAAATTGCCGGTAAGAAAAATACAGACATTGTCACATCCGTCAATATGTCCATCACTTGCCGCCTGCTGCCAGCATCTGCGCCGGCATAAACCAGGCGCTAATTGAGAAATATTCATTCGCCTCGTCAAATACAGGAAGTATGGCCACGCTGCCCGGACAAGCGGGGAACAACCCGCTACGGCAGCCTGTGCAAGAACGTCGGCTCGATATTGCGCGCATGCAGCCAGCGCACGATGTCTTCCAGCGTGGCGTCCTGCAGCAGCAAGCCCGGCGCAGTGGCGGACGTTGCCACTGGCAATGCGGCAACGACGGGAGCGGGCACGGCGACAGCCAGCCCTGCATGTCCCTGCAACTTCGCCAGCGCCTGCGCGAACTGGGCCGGGTTGATGCTGCGCAAGCTTTCCAGGAAACCCAGCTGGGCCGCTGGCGGCGGCGGCATGTCCAGGCCCGGTTCATCGACGAAGGCGGCGCCCATGCTGGGGTGGATGAAGGCGGCCCACTTGCCCGATGGCTGCAAGCATGGCGGCAGCGCCACCTGCTCCACGTCAGCGGGGGGTGCTGCGGCAAGGATGTCGGTCGAGGCAGGTAAAAAGGTCGAACGCAGCAGTTGCACGAACTGGCGCGCCTGGGCGACGGGCACGGGCGTGGCCAGCGACAGCCATAACTGGAATGCCGTGCCCGAGATGCTGACGGCGGGCGCCGGCAAGTCCAGCTCGTGCTGCACGGCATTGGCAATCGTGCATAGCGCGCTCCAGTGCGCTTCGCCGCCTCCCTTGCCGCCAAACTCCAGCACCAGCGCACGCGTCAGGCCGCCCTCGGTCACGAGTTGCACCGCCACCGTCTGCTCGCCCGACAGATGGCGCGCCAGCACGGCCGGCGTCAGCGGCTGCGCGCCGCCATCCGCCTCCAGATAGTGCTGCTGTTCATCGAACAGATACAAGCGGGTGAGTTCAGAAATCAGTTTATGCATGGGCGGCCTCGTAATGACGTTAGGCAACACTTGCCAACGTGCCCAGATTATAGCCTCCCCTGCTCCCGGATTTCAGCGCACCGGCAGCCCGGCAGGCGGCCACGCCGCCATACAGCATCACGGCGCCAAAACCTTGTACCAGCGCAAGCTTTGCCACGCCAGCCGGCAGGGTTTGCGCGCCGCCGTACTGGCCGGGCTGGCGATCACGGCCCTGCCGCAAGGCGACCTGGAGGCGGGCATGGTGGTCATCGATGGCCAGCATGGCTTGCCCGTCCTGCCCGCAGCCCAGTTCCAGCTGCTCTGGCGCACCGCCAGCACGACGGCGGAGGCCGATGCGTTCGGACAATTGCTGCGCGAGTGGTCAGCTGCTGCGGCGGCATGACAGCACCAGCAGCAAGGCCAGCGCCAGCATGACGGCCGCGCTGCCCACGGCCACCAGTGCCGCCAGCGCCGAAGTTGACCAGGGTCATGGGCAGGAAAGCCAGACCCGTCCGCCTCCAGGGTTCCTTGCGTCAGGGCATCGCCCCAGCCGGCGCCAGCCGAGCGGATCAAGCCGTACACGAGGGCCGTCATGCCAAGAGTGGAACTGACGGCGCAGGCCACGTCGAAGCGGCCACGGGCGGTTTTATTCTCGGCGATGTAGCGGCGCGCCGCCACCAGCATGGCGGCGCCGATGGGCAGGTTGATGAAGAAACCCACGCCCCACGACAGCCATTCAGCCAGCACGCCGCCCAGCACCAGGCCCACGCTGGCGGCAATGCCGGCCACGGCGCTGTACAGGGCGATGGCCCGCGTGCGCTCGCGCCCCTCCGCAAACGTGGTTTGCAGCAAAGCCAGGGTGGATGGTGCCAGGATGGCCGCGCCCACGCCCTGGATGGCGCGCGCGGCGATCAGCATGGCCGGCACGCGCGGCCAGCAACAGCAAGCCGCCAAACGTCAAGGTGTAGGCGCTTTGCACCCAGGCCAGGCCCGTATCTGTAAAGCCCAGGCCACGGTGTACTTTTGACAAGCCCGTCAGCACGATCGACGTGTCGAGCACGATCATCACGTAACTGACAAGGATGATGGCGAGGATGGCCGCCTTGTGCGGCGCGGCGGATTTAGCGGGAAGATTTTTCATACCGCCACTGTAAGGCTAACGCATTACCATGAACAGATGCTAAAGCCTGCGTGAACTTAGTAGCTAGGCTAATGAATTGCACGGAGCACGGATCAACGGACCAGCCGAGCCGCCAGCATTGCCGCCACGACGGCAAGGCATAGCCAGCAAGCCAGGAAAATGTCGGCCGCGTACGGAGTGCGGTCCCAATAACTGTCGCCAGGCGGCAGTTGCAAGACCAGGCCGCCCCACAGCAACAGGGCGCCCCATGCGATGACGCTGGCAAGGACAAAACCCAGTAGTGAGCAAAGAAAAGTTTTCATCAGGCGATAGTCCGGCCACATGGCAGGGAGATGCTTGCAGAATAACAGCATAACGCAGCGTGATGAATGACTGAAAGGTGACAACATGGCACAAACCAACTTCAACGACATTCTCGCCTTCGTAGCCGTGGCCCGCGAAGGCAGTTTTACCAGGGCGGCAGCCAAGCTGGGCGTGTCGCAATCGGCGCTGAGCCAGACGGTGCGCACCACGCGCAGCGCCCGGCGCGACAAGCCGGCCGGCAACATCCGCATCAGCGCGGGAGAACACTCGGCGCTGATGGTATTGCAGCCGGCCATCGCCCGCTTGCTGCCGAACTTTCCGGATATTAACATCGAAGTCGTCGACAACGGCATGACCGATATCGTGGCCGCGCGCTGCGACGCGGGCGTGCGCCTGGGCGAGCAAGTGGCCAAGGACATGATCGCCATGCCCATCGGCCCCGATTTCCGCATGGCCGTCGTCGTTGCGCCCGCGTTTACCTTGCTGCTCGACACCTTGCGCTATCCCGTGGTTTGAGCCAGCGCAATCCTTCACCGGGCAGAAAGTGTGACCACACGAACACACGTTTACCGTGCGGCGGCGCAGGACTATAGTGGCTTCTTTCCCACCTGTTCAAGGATCGCCATGAAACTCTTTTACTCGCCGGGCGCCTGCTCGCAGGCACCGCACATCATCCTGCGCGAAACGGGCACGCCGTTCACCCTGGTCAAGGTCGACCTGGGCCGGCACCGGACGCAGGAAGACGGCAATTACTACGAGCTCAACCCGAAAGGCCAGGTGCCGCTGCTGGCGCTCGACGATGGAACTACCTTGAGCGAAGGCCCCGTCATCGCCCAGTACCTCGCCGAACAGGCGGGCAGGCAGGATCTGCTGCCGCCCGTGGGCAACTTTGCCCGCTACAGGGTGCTGGAATGGCAGAACTACATCACGTCCGAGCTGCACAAATCGTTCAGTCCCCTGTTCGATCCCCGCTACGACGCCGCCACCAAGGCCTTGTTCAATGAGCAACTGGGCAAGAAATACAAGTGGGTGGACAGCCGCCTGGAAGGCCAGCCCTACCTGACCGGCGACACCTTTACCGTGGCCGACGCCTATCTGTTCGTCATCACGGGCTGGGCGCCAGGCCTGGGCGTGGATTTGTCCGCGCTGGCCAATGTACAGGCATTCCTGGGCAGAATGGCCCAGCGCGACAGCGTCAAAGCTGCTTGGGAAGCGGAAGGCCTGGCAAAAGCCGGCTGAATCGCGTGCCGTGGTGCACGGATCAAGTCTTTTCCGACTTGCCGTGCATCACTATGATGGTTTGCTGCATCAGCGCGCACAAGGCTTCCCGGCCATCCTTGACGGCGAACACTTCGGCCTGCGTGACGATCAAGGTGCGGCCCGGACGCACCACCTTGCCGCGCGCAATCAGTTTCTCGCCATCGGCGGGCGCCAGCAAATTCATCTTGTATTCCACCGTCAGCACGGAAGCGCCGTCCGGCACCATGGTCATGGCCGCGTAGCCGGCGGCCGAGTCCGCGATCATGCCGACCACGCCGCCATGCACGAAGCCATGCTGCTGCTCGATGCCGCTCCAGTGCGGCACGTGGATTTCCGTGCTGCCATGTGCCACCACGGGCAGGCTGGCCTGGATCAAGGTCATGGCGTTTTGCAAATCAAAACTGGCACGGACTTTCTCGGCGAATTGCGGGTCAGGAAGACGGGACATGGTTTTGTGCTTTCAGGATAAGTTCTGCATGGAAGAGATCATGCGACTGTACCCGCTTATGGCCCGCCCCGGCCATCCGCTGTCGTCATTTTCACCGATTGCGACGTACAGGCCGCGAACTGCCCGGTACACCCCGCGCTGTGCGAAAATGCCCGCTTTTGCCATTGTCGAACTCTGCCATGAAACCAGCCGCCATCGATACCCTGAGCGAGTGCGACGCGCGCCGCATCGCGCGCCATGCGCAGGCGGCCGACGCCGCCCGCTTTTTGCATCCGGTCCAGCAGGCCCTGCTGCACCGGCGCGGCTGGCTGACGATGCTGGCACCGCGCAGCGCCGGCGGCGCCGAACTGCCCTTACCGCAAGCAGTGCGCCTGGAGGAAGCGGTGGCCGCCATCGACGGCAGCATGGGCTGGGTGCTCACCTTGTGCGCCGGCGCCGGCTGGTTTGCCGGCTTCCTGGCACCGGAACTGGCGCGCGCCATCATCGGCACTCCCCGCGTCTGCCTGGGCGGCAGCGGCGCGCCAACCGGCTACGCCGAGCAGGAAGGCGCCGGCTACCGCATCAGCGGCTGCTGGGACTACGCCAGCGGCGCGCCGATGGCGACTCATTTCACCTTGAACGCCCAGCTGCGCGCCAACGGCCAACCGCTGCTTGACGAAGCGGGCGCGCCGCGCATACGCGCCTTCCTGGTACCTGCCGCGCTGGTGGACATCGTACCGACGTGGAACTGCATCGGCATGCGCGCCAGCGCCTCGCACAGCTACCGCATCGACGGGCAATGGGTGGCCAGGGAACACGGCTTCGCCATCGACGCCGCCTTTGCCACGGCCGCTGGTCCCTTGTACCGCTACCCGTTTTACGCGCTGGCGTATGTGACCCTGGCGGCCAACATGGCCGGCATGGCCAGCCATTTTCTGCAATTGGCGCGGCAGTGCATACGCCATCGCCGGCATGCCGGGCTAGGCTTGCCGCTGCTGGAGGTGCCGGAAGTGGCTGCCTTGCTGCGCGACAAGCAACACGCTTTCGCCGCCGCCCGCACGCATTTCTATGCCGTGCTCGACGCTAGCTGGGCACAGGTGGCCGCCGCTTCGCCGCTGGACGCGAACGCCATGCGCTCGGTGCAAGCGAGCTCGCTGGCACTGGTGGCCATCGCGCGCGCCGCGGTCGATGAGCTCTACCCCTACTGCGGCCTGTACGCGGCCCGCGAAGACAGCCCCATCAACCGCGTCTGGCGCGATTTCCATACGGCCAGCCAGCACGCTTTGCTGCTGCCGTAAAGCTGCCGCGCCTGTTCGACGCAAGCACTGACATGCTGGACGGCACAGCCAAGTCATGCCGTCTTGCGCCACGGTGCGCCATCGAACGGCACAGGCGGCGAATTTGACAGATAATGTTAGGCTATTCCATACAGCAAACTCTTTTCTATACACTACCCATGCACGTCAATACGCTCAACAGCTTGGCGCAACTCCTGGCCAGCGCCGAAACGGAAACCCTGGCCTTTCCCACCAGTATCAACACGGCCCTGCTCCTGCAAAAGGAACTGGCCAATCCGGATTGCCATTCGGCCGACATCAGCCGGCTGCTGCTGTGCGAACCCACCTTGTCGGCGCGCGCCGTGGCGCTGGCCAACTCGGCCCTGTTCGCGCCGGGACTGGCCCCTGCCATCACCAGCGTGCGCGCCGCCGTCGAACGGCTGGGCCACCGCAACCTGTATGCGCTGGCGACGGCGGCCGTCATCCGCCAGCTGAACGCGGGCATCCGCGACGAAGCCTTGCGCGACCGCGCCACCCAGCTGTGGGCGCACACCGTGCATGTGGCGGCGCTGGCGCATGCGCTGGCCGGCGCCGTCACGCATACGGATGCCGATACGGCGCTGTTCGCCGGCATCGTGCATGAAGTGGCCGGCTTTTACATGCTGGCCCAGGCCGACAAGACCCCGGGCCTGTACGCCCAGCTGGAAACGCAGATGGCGTCCACCCTGGAAGTGATCGGCCGCGCGCTGATGCGCCAGCTGGGCGTGCCGCTGCCGGTGGCCGATGCCGTCAATGCCTTGCCCGGCTCGACCATCATGCTGCCGCCCGAAGGCTTGCGCGACACCCTGTTGCTGGCCAAGGCGCTCTCGCCCGTTGCCTCGCCGCTGCCGCAGGCCAGCGTCACCGTCAGCGCGCCGCTGCAAGCCTATCTGGAGCACGATCCCGTGCTGCAGGTGCTGCGCACGCAGCCATCGGCCGAAGCAAAAGCCCTGATCGAGGTACTGCTCAGCTGATGGCCGATCTGCTATGATGGCGCTGGCCGGGATGGACCCGGCCCGCTTTCATTGATGTAATGGCTACGGCTACTCAGTCCACTGGAAAACTGCCTTGACTACCTCCTTACGCATGCTCGGCCTGGCCGCAGCTCTGACCGTGGCCTGCAACGCCAACGCCGACAGCTTCGTTTCATCGGCCTCCAGTGCCGGCTCCCAATCGAGCGGCAGTATTTCCGATTCGCTCAACGGTTCGAGCAACAGCTCCTCGCGCGACAACAAGGTGGCTAATGGTCCCTACCGCATCATCGACGTGGCTGCCGTGCCGGGCCGCAACGGCATGACGCGCCTGACGATGCAGGCGGACGCCACGGCAACGCCGCTGGTGCTGGACTTGCCGCAAGCGGCGCTCGACAAGCAACAATTGGCGCAAGGCGACGTGGTGCATGCGCAAAACCGCAGCTACGGCATCGAATTTTCGCGCAACGACACGCGTGCCGCCTTCTTCCTGGTGCTGGCCGACGACTGGTACGGCGAAATGGCCACGCGTCCCGTCAGCCTTTGATCCAAAGTGTGACCCTGCACAAGCTGGCGCGGCTGCTGGCTGGCTGCGCCGCACTCGCCCTGGCTGGCGCGGCCCATGCGGGCACTTCACTGGCCTCGGCGCGCTTTTGCGACCGCGCGCAGGAACTCACGGCCACGGAACAGGATCGCCTGTTGCGCTTTGCCGCCGTGGTGCGCGAAGAACTGGCCGCCAGCGAGGGCAGCGTGGCCCTGATCAGCCGTTCCGGCCTGGACCTGGCACGCTTCGGCATCCGCTATTCGCATGCTGCCCTGGCCTGGCGCCACGACAATGACAATGGCTGGTCCGCGCGCCAGCTGTACTACGCCTGCGATGAAGGCCGTCCGCGCATCTTCGACCAGGGCACGGCCGGTTTCGTCATGGGCACGGACAATCCGGCTCTTGGGTACATCTCGCTGGTCAAACTGCCGGCCGAAACCGTGCCGCCCCTGCGCCGCGCCCTGCTCGACCCCGTGCGCGTGCAGCAGTTGCTGGCGGGCCGCTACAGCGCCAACGCGTATGCCTTCAATCTGACATACCAGAATTGCAATCAGTGGGTGGTGGAATTGCTGGCCACGGCCTGGGGCGAGCTGGCCGCGGGCAGCGACTTGCGCGCCCGCGCCCAGGACTGGCTGCGCGCCGTGCCCTATGCGCCCGCCCCCGTCGACGTGGGTGCGCGCTGGCTGATGCTCGGTTCGATCTTCGTGCCCCTCGTGCACATGGACGACCACCCGCAGGAAGCCATCGGCACGATGCGGCTGGAAGTGAGCCTGCCGGCCAGCCTGGAAGCGTTCGCGCGCCAGCGCCTGCCCGCCAGCGAGCGCGTGGAAATCTGCCACGACGGCAAGCAGGTGGTGGTGCACCGGGGCTGGGAACCAATCGCCGACGGCTGCGTGCCCGGCGCAAACGACCGGGTTATCGCCCTCGATTGATCAAGCCTGCGCATCAAGCGCCTCGCCGATCGCATAAAAGCGCCCGCCCGCAATGTAGTGCAGGCTGCGCCAGGATGGATCGGCCTCCTCGAAATGCCAGTGCCCGTCGCGGAACACGCGCGTGTCGGCCCAGGCGCCCACCACTTCACCGATGAACAGGTCGTAGGCCGCCTGATTGTGCGGCTCGGGGATCAGACGGCAGGCCAGCCAGGCGGAGCATCCCGCCACGAATGGCACATCAAAGCCTTCCATGTGAAACAGCTGCACGCCGGCGCGCGCCAGTTTATCGGGCTGCGCGTCGAGGCTGTGCGTGCCTACGGCGTGCGTCAGCTGCAGCTGCGCCGCCGTCGGCACCTGGATGACAAACGTGCCGCTGCCTTCGACCAGCGCGCGCGTGCGCGTGGCTTTGTCCAGCACCACGGTCAGTTTCGGTGGCGCGAAGTCGAGCGCGCAGGCCCAGGCGGCGGCCATGACGTTGTCAACGCCCGCATGGCGCGCCGAGACGAGGATGGAAGGGCCGTGATTGAGCAGGCGATACGCTTTTTCCAGCGGCACGGCGGCGATATGGCTACGATCAGCTTCCTTGTTTTTCAGGGACAGGACCATATCCCACTGGTCGATGCCTGGCCCGAAGCCATCCGGCGTCACGTTAACTGGTTGAAAGCCGAAGCGCGCATAAAAACGCTGCGTGTGCTGGCTGGTTTTCATGCTTACGCTGGCGACCCCAGGCATTGCACGGATGGCGTCCAGGCGCGCCTGCGTCAGCGCGCGGCCCAGTCCCTGTCCATGCAGATCCTGCGCCACCATGCCCCAGCACAGGCTGGCGACGGTGCCGCCCGCCTCGAGCGCATGGCCGCCGCAGGCGACGATGTCCCCGTCACGTTCGATGACCAGATACGGGTGCGTCGATGTGTCGAGCCAGGCGGCAAAGCCGGCGCGCTCCGACGGGTCGAAAAAGCGCGGCGTGTTGCCGTCGAAGAGGGCCAGGCAGCTATCGCGGTCGCTGGCACGGTAAGGACGTACTGTCTGCATTGTTATCCTTTCAAAAACAGGAAGAGAAATTATACGGCGCCGCCCTTCACAGCAAGTGTTCCGACGTCACCACATGCAGGCCTGGCGCAGCGGCGATGGCCGCCTCCAGCAAGGCTTGGGCGATGCGCGGCGCCGGATTGATGCGCCAGCGCGCCGGCAGCACGGGACCCAGCACGCGCAGGAGGCGCAAGGCGGCGCCCTCGCCTGCCCGGGCCACGTCGCGCTCGCCGCCGATCAGGCCCGGGCGCACGTGCGTGAGAGAGTCAAAACCCAGCGCTTCCAGGTCGCGTTCCAACTCGCCCTTGACGCGGTTGTAGAAGAAGCGCGAGGCGGCGTTGGCGCCGGCTGCGGAATTGAGCGCATACGTGCGCGTGCCGGCCGCCAGCGCCAGGCGCGCTGCGGCCAGCGGATAGTCGTGGTCGACTTTCCGGAACGCCTGCCGCGTGCCGGCCACCTTCATGGTCGTGCCCAAGGTGCAGATGAGGGCATCTGCCTGCCACCAGGGCGCGTCGGGCGGCAAGTGATCGAAATCAACGAGAGGCGCTTGCAGTTTCGGATGGGGCGGCAAGGCCTTGCGCACGGGCGCGACGACCAGGCTGACGCGCGCGTCGGCGAGCGCCAGGCGCAGCACTTCGCGGCCCACCAGACCCGTGGCGCCCACAAGCAGTAATTTCATCGTTTCCCAGTAAAAAGTTGCTGTCAGCCACCACCATACAGGGAATTCAGGACAGGCGCAGCGCCAGCGCGGCCAGGGTCAGCAGCAGCACGGGCACGGTCAGCACGATGCCGACGCGGAAATAGTAGCCCCAGGAAATGTGAATATTCTTGCTGTCGAGCACATGCAGCCAAAGCAAGGTGGCCAGGCTGCCGATGGGCGTGATCTTCGGCCCCAGGTCGCTGCCGATGACGTTTGCGTAGATCATCGCTTCGCGCACGGCCCCTTGCGCCGTCGTGGGATCGATGGCCAGCGCGCCCACCAGCACCGTCGGCAGATTGTTCATCACGGACGACAGCAAGGCCGTCAGCACGCCCGTGCCCATGGCCGCGCCCCATACGCCATATTGCGCAAAGTAATTCAGCATGCCCGTCAGGTAAGCCGTCAAACCCGCATTGCGCAAGCCATATACGACCAGGTACATGCCCAGCGAAAAGACGACGATATGCCACGGCGCATGGCGCAGCACGTGGCGCGTGGAAATCACATGCCCTTTGCCTGCCACGCCCAGCAACAGCGCGGCGCCAACGGCGGCGATCAGGCTGATGGGAACACCGAGGGCTTCTTGCGAGAAAAATCCCACCAGCAGCAGCGCCAGCACCAGCCAGCCGGCGCGGAAGGTGGGCAAGTCGCGGATGGCGGCGTCCGGGCGCTTCAGTTGCGACGCATCGTAGTCGCGCGGGATATCTTGGCGGAAAAAGAGCAGCAAGACGCCCAGGGTGGCGGCCACGGCGACGACGTTGACGGGCACCATCACGGCAGCGTACTCGGCAAAGCCGATCTTGAAGAAATCGGCGGAAACGATGTTCACCAGGTTCGACACCACCAGCGGCAGGCTGGCCGTGTCGGCGATAAAGCCGGCCGCCATCACGTAGGCCAGCGTGGCTTTGGTGGAAAACTTCAGCGCCCGCAACATAGCGATGACGATGGGCGTCAGGATCAGCGCGGCGCCGTCGTTGGCGAACACGGCGGATACCGCCGCGCCCAGCAAGACCAGCAGCACGAACAGCTTGCGTCCGCTGCCGCCGCCCCAGCGCGCCACGTGCAGCGCGGCCCACTCGAAGAAGCCGGCCGCGTCCAGCAACAGGCTGATGATGATCACGGCGACGAAGGTGCCGGTGGCATTCCACACGATATGCCAGACGACGGGGATGTCGCCCCAGTGGATCACGCCTGCCAGCAAGGCGACACAAGCGCCGATGACGGCGCTCCAGCCGATGCCCAGGCCACGCGGCTGCCAAATGACCAGGGTCAGGGTGGCGAGGAAAATGAGGAAAGCGGTCAGCATGCGGTGATGGTCCCGTGCAAATGCGGCGTCGCGGGCACCATGCGCCGCAGCCTGTGAATGTCAACAATAATTCCATAATACTGGAATTATTGAATGAATGCAAAGGCCGCGGCGGTACTCCCTTACTTCAGTGCGATGGCGATATCGACCAGTCCCACAGCGCCATTGCCGATGGCGGATGCGGCCGGCGTGGCCGCGCCGCCGCTCAGCACCGCCGCGCCCGTCGCCAGGTCGATGCGGTACAGGGAGCTGGGGCCGCCGGCCGTCGTGCGCAGGGCCGCCAGCGCCAGCCCGTTGGCGCCGCCCGCAATATCGAAGCCCACGTCGCCCGCCACCGCGACACCCAGCAGCCCTATATTGACCAGGGTGCCGTCATTCGGTGGATTTTGCAAGGCGAGCGAAACGCTGGCCGTGTCGATATCGAACAGCATGGTCGCCGTAGTGCCCGCAAAGCTGTTGGTATAGGCGGCTGCCGTGACGATGGGCGCCGCGCCCGTGCGGTTGACGGCGCCGTCGGTGGTGGTCGCACCCGTGTCGACATTGATGCGCAGGCTTTGCCCCGTATTGCCGATCACGCGCAGGCGGTCGGCGACGGGGTTGAAATCCACGCCGAAGGCCGTGCCGGCGATGGCTGCGTAGGGTGCGGTGGTATCCAACGCATCGGCGGTGAGCGTCGCCTTGACGCTGGCCACGCCCGTGGCCGGGTCAATGGTGACGATACGCCCGGCCGAGGAAATCCCGTACAGCAGGCCATCCTTGGGACGAATGTCAACGCCCAGCAGGCGCTCGCCCGCCGCCAAGCCCGTGACGGCCACGTTGGCGTCCAGGGTGTTTGGCGTGGCCGTCTTGAAGGTGACGATGCGATTGTCGTCCGTCAAGCCATAGGCGATGGGCGTCGCCGGCGCCTTCAAGGCGATGCCGCGCAGTTCTTCCGTCACGCCAATGGCCGCCACCAGGGTCGCCGGCGCGGTGCTAGCCGCCAGATTCAGGGTGTACAGGTTGCGCGCGCCGGCCACCGTCATGACGGCATAGCCTGTGTTCGTGCGTGCATCGATGTCGAAACCGGATACGCTGGTGGCCGCCACGCCCAACGGCACGGCGCCGGCCAGGGTGCCGTTATTCGGCGGATTTTGCGTGTATAGGGTGGCGTTGGCCCCATCGATGACGTACAGGGTGGTGCTGGCCGTACCCGCGAGGCTGTTGGTATACGCTGCAGCCGTGATGGCGGTGCTGGCCACGCCGCCGTTGATGTTGCCATCCGTGGTGGTGGCGCCCGTATCGGCATTGATGCGCAAGCTTTGCCCCGTGTTGCTGACGATGCGCAGGCGGTCGGCGACCGGGTTGAAATCGACGCCAAACTCCGTACCGGCCAGCGCCGTGTAGGGCGACGTCGCGTCGGCCGCATCGGCCGCCAGGCTCGCCTTCAGGGTGGCCGCGCCCGTTACACCATTCAAGGTGTAGATGCGGCCCGTGCTGCCGACACCATACAGCTGGCCATCAGCGGGACGGAAATCTATGCCCAGCAAGTTTTCGCCGGCCTGCAGGCCCGTCACCGTCACCGCTGTGCGGATGGTGGCCGGCGTGGCGCGGTCGAACGACAGCAGCTTGTTGCTGTTTGTCAACACGAAGACATCGCCGGCCACCGCCACGGGCGGCGGTGGCGTGACGACAACATCATCATGGTCATCGCCGCCGCAGGCGGACAAGGTCATGGCGATGGCGGAAACGAGCAGCAGCTCGGCAAATGGCAAGGTCGGTAATATCGGCATGGTCGTGGCCCCTGAAAGAGTGAGTGGAAGTGCCGCTCGTGCCGCCGTTGCGGCGAGCGCACCCCTGTACTACTCGCCATGCGCGCATTTGGATGCAGCGGCGCGAAAAAATTTTTGCCCCCGCTTATGCTTACCTTTGGACAACTTAATTCAAGTTAAGCCTTACGGAAATCCTCTGCACCTACAGCGTGCAGCAGGCGGACGGCAAGACTGCCGCCCAACACACGGCGGGCTGGAGCCTGGCACGCAAGCGGCCTATCGGCGCCTTTACGGGCTAAGCCCGCAAGGCGGCTACTCCTCCAGCCCTCCCCCCAGCGCCTTGTACAAGGCCACGGACGACTTGAACTGGTCGCGCCGCACGTCGAGCAGGGTTTGCCGGGCCGCATACGACTGGCGCTGCGCATCGAGCAATTCCAGCCGGCTGTCCTGGCCCGCGCCATAGCGCAAGGCCGACAGCTTGCGCCGCTGTTCGGCAGCCGCCACCACCCGCTGCTGCGCATCGATCTGCTGCGCATACGTGGCGCTGCCCGCCAGGCCGTCGCGCACGTCGCGGAAGGCTGTCTGAATGGCTTGCTCATATTGCAGCACGGCCACGTCCTTGCGCAGGCGCGACAGTTGCAGTTCCGCGCGCAGCTGGCCGCCCTGGAACAAGGGTTGCGTGACTTGCGGCGCGAACGACCAGCTGCGCGCGCTGCCACGGAACAGATCACCGAGCTCCGGGCTGGCCAGGCCCAGCGACGCCGTCAGCGACAGGCGCGGGAAGAAGGCGGCGCGGGCGGCGCCGATTTCCGCATTCGCCGCCACCAGCGCAGATTCGGCTTGCAGGATGTCGGGACGGCGCGCCAGCAAGTCCGACGGCAGGCCGGGCGGCAGTTGCGTCAGCACGGGCTGGCCATCGAGCGGCCGGCCAGCCGGCAAGTCGGCGGGCAGCGGCGCGCCCAGCAGCAATTCCAGGTTGTTGCGCGCCAAGGCGCTGGCCCGCTCCCGTGCCTGCACATCCGCTTCCGCCGTGGCCGCCTGCCCTTGCGCTTGCGCCACGTCCAGGCCACTGCCCTGCTGCGCGCCGTGCAGGCGCTGTGTCAGGACCAACGCCTGGCGCCAGTCGGCCAGGGTTTGGCGGGCCAGCGCCAGCTGCTCTTCGGCCAGCCGCTGTTCCAGATATGCATCGGCGACGGCCCCGATCAGGGCCATGTGCGCGGCGCGCTGTCCCTGCTGCGTGGCCAGGTAGCGGGCAAACGCGGCATCCGACAAAGAGCGCAGGCGGCCGAACAGGTCGATCTCGAACGCGCTCATGGCGATGCCCGCCGTGAACTGATTTTGCGTCACCGCATCGGCGCCGCGCTGGCGCACGCCGCCCGCATTGGCGCCGATGGCGGGATAGCGGCCCGCATCCTGGATCTGGTACTGGGCCCGCACGGCTTCCACGTTGAGGGATGCCACGCGCAAGTCGCGGTTGTTTTCCAGCGCCAGGCTGACCAGGCGCTGCAGGCGCGCATCGAGCAGCATCTGGCGCCAGCCCAGGTCGGCGGCACTGCCCGCGGCGAATGACGGCGTCGCCTCGTAACTGGCGGGAATGGGCGCCGCCGGCTTGACCAGCGGCGGCGTCAAGGAACAGGCCGACAAGACCAGCGCGGCCAGGGGCGTGATAAAAATCAAACGCATTACAACTCTCCTTCCACCGCTTTAATCGCAGTGTGATTATTGCGTTTCTTGAAATAGCTGCCCACCTTGTCGACGGCGCCCAGCACCACGACAAAGAACACGGGCACGAAAAAGACGGCCAGCACGGTGGCGGTGATCATGCCGCCGAACACGCCCGTGCCGATCGCGTGCTGGGTTTCGGCGCTGGCGCCCGTGGCCAGCATCAGCGGCACCACGCCCAGCGCGAACGCCAATGATGTCATCAGGATCGGGCGCAAACGCAACCTGGCCGCCTCCACCGTCGCCTCGACCAGCCCCTTGCCTTGCGCCTGCAACTGGCGCGCATATTCGACGATCAAAATGGCGTTCTTCGCCGACAGGCCGATGATCGTGATCATGCCCACCTTGAAGAAGACATCGTTCGGCATGCCGCGCAGCATCACGGCCAGTACGGCGCCCAGCAAACCCAGCGGCACCACCAGCATCACGGAGACGGGAATGCTCCAGCTTTCATACAGGGCCGCCAGCACGAGGAACACCACCAGCATCGACAGCGCCATCAGCATGGGCGCTTGCGACGCCGATTCCTTCTCTTGCAGCGACTGGCCCGTCCACGCCAGCGCGAAGCCGGGCGGCAGCTGTTTCACCAGCCGTTCCATTTCCAGCATGGCGTCGCCGCTCGATACGCCGGGCGCCGCGCTGCCGGAAATGCGCGCCGCCGGATAGCCCTGATAGCGCACCAGCTGCAGCGGCGATTCGCTCCACACGGGGCGCACCAGCTCGCCCAAGGCCACCATGCCGCCCGCGTTATTGCGGATGCGCAAGGCCAGCACATCGGTCAACTGCATACGCGACGGCGCATCGGCCTGGATGATCACTTGCTGCATGCGGCCAGCATTCGGGAAATCGTTGATATAGGTCGAGCCCATGGCCGCCGTCAGCATGTCGGCAATGGCGGTAAATGACACGCCCAGCGCCTCGGCCTTGGTGCGGTCGATATCGAGGCGCACGCTGGCGCCGGGCGGCAAGCCGTCCGGATACACGCCCGCCACCTTGCTGCTTTGCGCGGCCAGGCCCAGCAACTGGTTCTGCGCCGCCTGCAGGGCGGCGATGCCCTGGTTGGCGCGGTCTTGCAGGCGCATGGAAAAGCCGGACGAGTTACCCAGTTCATCGATGGCGGGCGGCATCAGGCTCATGATCACGCCCTCCTTCGCCTGCGACATGGCGGCCTGCGCCAGCGCCACTTCTTCCTGCGCCGTGGCGCCGTTGCGCTGTTTCCAGTCCTTCAGCATGGTGAACGCCAGGCCCGCATTCGGCCCTGCGCCGGAAAAGCTGAAGCCGAGGATCGATTGATTCACTTCAATGCCGGGCCGCGTGGCCACGTGCTGCTCGTACAATTTGACGACATCGAGCGTGCGCTCCATGGTCGCGTCGGACGGCAGCTGGATCGAGGTGATGAAGTAGCCCTGATCTTCCTCGGGCAAGAAGGCCGACGGCAGTTGCATGAAGGCCACGCCCAGCACCGCGACGATGGCGCCATACACCACCATCGAGCGCCCTGCACGCTTCAGCATCGCCACCACGCCCTTTTCATAGCGCGCCGTCATGCGTTCGAACTGGCGGTCGAACCACAGGAAGAAGCCCTTCTTGTCGTGGTCGTGCGGTCCGATGGGTTTCAACATGGTGGCGCACAGGGCCGGCGTCAGGGTCAGCGCCAAAAACGCCGAAAACAAAATCGACACGGCCATGGCCAGCGTGAACTGGCGGTAGATCGCGCCCACGGAGCCACTGGCCAGCGCCATCGGAATGAACACGGCCGTCAGCACCAGGGTGATGCCGACGACGGCGCCCGTGATTTCGCGCATGGCTTTCGACGTCGCTTCCTTCGGCGACAAGCCTTCGGTGGCCATCAAGCGCTCCACCGCTTCCACCACGACGATGGCGTCGTCGACGATGATGCCGATGGCCAGCACCATGCCGAACATGGTCAGCACGTTGATGGAATAGCCGGCCAGCAGCATGACCGTGAAGGTGCCCATCAGGGCAATCGGCGCGACGATGGCGGGAATCAGGGTGTAGCGTATCTTTTGCAGGAACAGATACATGACGAGGAAGACCAGCACCATCGCCTCTAACAGGGTGACGATGACCTTTTCAATCGAGATTTTCACGAATGGCGCCGTATCGAACGGCACCGAGTACTTGATCCCGGCCGGCATGGTGTGCGCCAGTTCGGCCATGCGCGCGCGCACGGCGCTGGCCGTCTGCACGGCGTTGGCGCCCGGCGACAGCATGATGGCGGCGCCCGACGCGGCTTGCCCGTTTTCGCGGATACTGAAATTGAAGCTTTGCGCGCCCAAGGACACGCGCGCCACGTCGCCGATGGTCACTTTCGAGCCGTCCGCGTTCGCGCGCAGCACGATGGCGGCAAATTCGGCCGGTGTTTGCAGCTGGCCCTGCACCGTCAGCGGGATGGTGACGCGCTGGCCTTCCACGGCGGGAGAATCGCCGAGGCGGCCCGGCGCGATCTGCGCATTTTGCTGCGCGATGGCGGCTGTCAGCTCTCCCATGGCGATGTTGTACGACACCAGCTTGGCCGGATCGACCCAGATGCGCATGGCCCGCTCGGAGCCGAACAGCTGCACCTTGCCCACGCCGGGAATGCGGCGCAGTTCTTCCGTCACATTGCGCGCCAGGTAGTCACCCAGCGCCACTTCATCATGCTGGCCATTGTCGGAAATCAAACTGACGATCATCAAAAAGCCCGACGACGCCGATTCCACCGTCAAGCCATTTTGCCGCACGGCTTGCGGCAGGCGCGGCTCGATGGCTTTCAAACGGTTCTGCACATCCACCTGTGCCATTTCCGGATTGGTGCCGGGCTGGAAAGTGACGGTGATCGAGGCCGAACCCGAGGTATCGGTGGACGACTCGAAATACAGCAGGTGCTTGACGCCCGACAGTTCGCGTTCAATCAGGCCCACCACGGAATCGTTCATGGTTTGCGGCGTGGCGCCAGGGTAGTTGGCGCTGATACTGACGCTGGGCGGCGCCACGGAAGGAAAACGCGCAATCGGCAATTGCGGTATGGCGATCAGTCCGAACAGGACGATGAAGACCGCCACCACCCACGCAAAGACGGGGCGGTTAATGAAAAATTGAGGCATGTCATTAAACTTTCAACAAATACGGATCAGCGCACGGCGCTGACGGGAGCTGCGGTGGCAACGGCGGCGGCGCGCTTCCAAGGCTGCGGTGCGGCGGTGGCGCCCGGCTGCAGGCGTTCCTGGCCTTCGATGACGACGGTGTCGCCGGCTTTCAAACCGCCGTTGACCACATACTGGTGCTCGACCACGTCGCCCACGGTAATTGGTTTCAGGCTGGCTTTGTGCGTGCCATCGAGCACCCAGGCCTGGGCCAGGCCGCCGCTGCTGTGCAAGACGGCTTGCTGCGGCACGAGCACGCCATTCGGCTGCACGGCGCGGGCAATGCGGGCGCGCACAAACATGCCCGGCAGCAGCTGGCGCTGCGGATTGTCGACCAGCACGCGGATGACGGCGTCGCCCGTGCCCGCATCGACGCTGATGCCGGAAAACAGAATGCGCCCCGTGACGGGATGCGGCTGACCATCCGCGCCGAGGATGGTCACGGGCAGCTTGTCCGCGCCTTCGTTGCCTGAGGCTTGCAGCGCCGCCAGCGCGGCGGCCGGCTGGCGCACGTCGACATACACCTTGTCGATCTGCTGGATGCGCGCCATCGGCGCCGCGTCCGCCAAACCCACCAGCGCGCCTTCCGTCACCAGTTCGGAGCCGATGCGTCCGGCAATCGGCGCCTCGATGCTGGCAAAGGCCAGGTCCAGGCGGCGGCGCGCCAGGCTGGCCCGCGCCTGCGCCACGGTGGCCACGGCTTGCTCGCGCTGGGCCACGGCATCGTCATACGCCTGGCGGCTGATGGCGTCCGCTTCCACCAGCGGTTTGAGGCGATCGGCCTGGCTGCTGGCGCGCTTCGCCGTGGCCACCGCATGCTGCAGGGCGGCGGCGGCCGAATCGACGTCCGCCTGGAACGGCGCCGGGTTGAGCTGGAACAGCTTCTGCCCCGCATGCACTTCGGCGCCCTGCTCGAACTGGCGGCGCAGCACGATGCCGCCCACCTGCGGGCGGATGTCGGCCGTGCGGAAGGCCGCCACGCGACCCGGCAATTCATCGCTGAGGACCACGGAGGCCGCTTGCAGCTTGAGCACCGTGACGGCGGCGGGCGGCGCGGCGCCTTCTTGCGGCGCGGGTTTGGAACAGGCGGCAAGGCTGAGCAGTGCCGCGGCGATCAACATGTTTTTCTTGGAGAGGTGGCTCGGATGCATGGTCTTTTCTATGGCAGATCCCAACCGGCGGTCCGGTCGACAGATAAGCGCAGCATAAAAGGCCAAGGTGGATATTTCGTCAAAGAAATGTGGAGATTCGATGGAGAGAAAGAAGAATGCTAGACTATTTAGATGAACTATCATCACAGCGCCAGCCAACCCTCTTTTCTTGCCACCACGCCGCCTACCGCCCTCGTCCTGATCGCCGAAGATGAACCGCAAATCGCCCGCATCCTCGCCGGTTACCTGGAGCGCGACGGCTATCGCACGGCCTTTGCGCACGATGGCCAGGAAGCGCTGAACCAGCACCTGGCGCTGGCGCCGGACCTGCTGCTGCTCGACGTGCAAATGCCCCGTGTCGATGGCTGGGGCGTGCTGACGGAAGTGCGGCGGCGCGGCGAGACGCCCGTCATCATGCTGACGGCGCGCGACCAAGATGCGGATAAACTGGCCGCCTTGCGCGTGGGCGCCGACGACTACATCATCAAGCCCTTCAATCCGGCCGAAGTGGTGGCGCGCGTGGCGGCCGTGCTGCGCCGCTCGCGCGTGCGCCACCACCCGGTGGGCGGCCAGCGCCTGCGCTGCGGTCCCATCGAGATCGACCAGGAAACGTATGTAGCCAGCGTGTTGCGCGACGGCGTGCCCGTACCTTTGAGCCTGACCCTGACGGAGTTCCGCTTGCTGGCGCACCTGGCGCGCACGCCACGGCGCGTCTGCAGCCGATTGGAACTGCTGGAGTCGTGCATGCCCGAGAGCAATTCGATGGAACGCACGGTGGACAGCCACGTCAGCAAGCTGCGCAAGAAGCTCGAAGAAGCGGGCGTCATGAACATGCCGGCCAGCCTGCGCGGCGTGGGCTACCGGCTGGAAAGCGAGCTCTGATGCGCTTCACGGGCCTGAACCGGCAGATCGTGCTGTCGATGTCCGTGCTGATGGTCAGCAGCATCCTGCTCATCTGGATGGGCTCATGGATCTTCTTTGCCGTTGCCTTCAAGATCGACCCCGGCATGCTGTCCGAGCCGGACGACTGGTCGCCCAGCACCGTCGAGTGGCTGTGGATCTTCGCCATCACCATCTTCGGCTTGCTGCTGGCCGCGTTTTTCGCCATCAAGCTGGCCGCGCGCATATTGAAGCCGATCAATTCCGTGATGGACAGCGTGCGCCGCGTGGCGCATGGCGACCTGTCCGCGCGCGCCTTCGCTGGCGACCGCAGCCTGGGCGAGACGGCCATGCTGGTCGATGACTTCAACAGCATGGCCGAGCGCCTGCAGCGGACGGCCAAGGAAAGCGAGACATGGAATGCGGCCATCGCGCACGAACTGCGCACGCCCGTGACGATCTTGCGCGGCACCTTGCAAGGCGTCGTCGATGGCGTCTTCAAGCCCGAGGAAGTGCCGTTTTCCAGCCTGCTGTCGCAAGTCGAGGACCTGGGCCGCCTGATCGAGGACTTGCGCACCCTGAGCCTGGCCGACAGCGGCTACATGCAGCTGCGCATGGCCTGGACGGACCTGACCCTGGAAATCGAGGAAGTGGGCCGCCTGCTGGCGCCGGACATGGAAGCGGCCGGCTTTACCCTGCAATTGCACCTGTCCGACCATCCCGTCTGCTGCGATGCGGCGCGCATCCGGCAAATCGTGCTTGCCCTGCTCGACAACGCGCGCCGCTACGCGCATCCGGGCCTGCTGCGCGTGCGCACCCGCGTGCAGGCCGGCCAGTACTACCTCAGCGTCGAGGATGCGGGCCCCGGCATTGCCGACGAACTGGCGCCGCATGTGTTCGAAGCGTTCCGCCGCGGCGACAGCACCAAGGTCGACTTGAACGCGGGCAGCGGCCTGGGCCTGGCCGTGGTCGAAGCCATCGCGCGCGCGCATGGTGGCAGCGCGGTCTGCACGCGTGGCAAGGCGGGCGGCAGCCTCGGGGGAAGCTTATTTACCGTCAAGTGGCCGGTCGAGCATGGCGCGTTACCGCCCGTCGGCTGACTATGTCGGCGGCGCGCGCAGCATATCGGCAAAGGCGCGCAATACAGCCGGCATCTGCCGCCGGCTTGGGTAGTACAGGAAGTAACCGGGCGGCGGCGGCAGGCAGTGCTCCAGCACGCACACCAGGCGCCCCACCGCGATATCGGCGCGCGCATCGGCTTCGTACACATACGCCAGTCCCGCGCCATCGCGGGCCGCGCGCAGCATCAGCTCATCGTCATCGAACACCAGCGGGCCGCCGACGGCGATGCTGACGGCTTCCCCCTCCAGTTCGAACTCCCACGCATACTGGCGTCCGCTGGGAAAACGCCGGCCTATGCAGGCATGCTCGAGCAGCGCGCGCGGCGTGACCGGCGCACCATGCGCCGCCAGGTAGGCGGGCGACGCCACCACCACGAACGGTTGCGGCGCGCCCACGGGCACGGCGATCATGTCGGCCGCCACCTGTTCGCCAAAACGGATGCCCGCGTCAAAACCGTCGCGCACGATATCGATCATGCCGTCATCGGTGACCAGTTCCACCTGCACGCGCGGATAGCGCGCGACAAAACCGGCCAGCATGGGCGCCAGCAGCAGCCGGGCGGCCGGGCGCGGCACGTTCAAGCGCAGCTTGCCTGCGGGCACATCCTGCAAGGTGCTCAGGTCGAGCAAGGCATCCTCAATTTCGCGCATGGCCGGCGTCAGGCGCGCCAGCAACTGCTGCCCCGCCTCGGTCGGCGTGACGCTGCGCGTGGTGCGGTTCAACAAGCGCACGCCCAGGCGCTCTTCCAGCACGCGCAGCGCATGGCTGAGAGCAGAAGCGGACACGCCACGCTCAAGGGCCGCCTTGCGAAAGCTGCGCAGCCGGGCAACGGCGGCAAAGGCCGTCAATTCATTCAGATCAGCCATTATTGAGGAAAAAATTCATGAGCCATTTTCAGTAATACATACAAGATAAGGCATCTTATCGCATGCTGTTGCTTCGTCCATACTCATTGCATCTTTTTTGACGAGGAATGACAATGGAACACAGAACACTGGGCAACTCCGGCTTGCGCGTCGCTCCCATCGGCCTGGGCTGCATGGGCATGAGCTTTGCCTACGGCGGCGCGGACGAGGCAGCATCGCTGCGCGTGCTGCACCGCGCCGTGGAGCTGGGTGTCACCCTGATCGATACCCCTACGCCAACGAGGAACTGGTGGGCCGCGCCTTGAAGGCGCTGCGCGGCAAGGTCAAGGTCAGCGTGGCCACCAAGTTCGGCTTCAAGATCTTGCCCCATGGCCAGGGCGTGAACGCATGGCGGGCGTGAGGCGATGGCGGCCAACGCGAACATGGTGGCCGAACTGCAACGCCTGGCGGCGGCGCGCGGCGCCACGGCGGCACAACTGGCCCTGGCCTGGCTGCTGGCGCAAGGCGACGGCATCGTGCCGATTCCCGGCGCCCGCAGCCTGGCGCACCTGGAAGAGAATGTGGCTGCCGCGCAGATCAAGCTGAGCGAAACCGAGCTGGCCGCCATCGCGCCCGCTAGCGTGCAGGGCGCGCGCTACCCGCAACATGAGCTTGTCATGCTTGGCCTGTAGACAACCGTGCTGGAGTGCGCTAACTTGAGTACGCTAACTTGGGTAAGCAATACAGGTTCTTTGCCCCTTTGCACTTGAAATGCCTGAATCCGCTATCATTTCCAATCTGAACTATTCATTTTGAAAGGGATTTACATGTCCGATTTGCTCGAAACACTGCAATGGCGCTATGCCACCAAGAAGATGGACCCGACGAAAACGGTGCCGCAAGACAAGGTCGAGCGCATCCTGGAAGCCGTGCGCCTGACGGCCAGCTCCAGCGGGCTGCACCCGTATGAAGTGTTCGTCGTGACGAATGCTGCCCTGCGCGAGCAGATCAAGCCGCATGCGTGGAACCAGTCGCAAGTGACGGACGCTTCGCATCTGCTGGTGTTTGCCGCGTGGGACAATTACACGGTCGAACGCATCAACAAGATGTTTGACCTGGTCAACACCGTGCGCGGCTTCAAAAATGAAGGCTGGGAAGCGTACCGCCAGCAAATCCTGGCCACGTATCCGCAGCGCGATGCGGAAACCAACTACCAGCACGCGGCGCGCCAGGCGTATATCGGCGTGGGCACGGCCCTGATTGCCGCGGCGCAGGAAAAAGTCGATTCGACGCCGATGGAAGGCTTTGACCCGGCCAAGGTCGATGACATCTTGAACCTGCGCGAAAAGGGCCTGCGTTCCGTCGTCATGCTGCCGCTCGGCTACCGCGCCGACGAAGGCGATTGGCTGGTGGACCTGAAAAAAGTACGCCCTGCGCGCGAGCAATTCATCACCGAGCTGGCGTAAGCGCCTCGCCCGTGATTGAAAAGCGGATGCCCTCACCGGCATCCGCTTTTTTTTGACCGTTCAGGCCACTTGCGGGAAGCGCACCGTCACTTGCAGGCCCCGTCCCGCTTCCCCATCGTCCAGCGCGATCTCGGCGTGGTGGTGCTCGGCGATATGACGCACGATGGATAGGCCCAAGCCGCAGCCCCAGGCGTCGTTGCCGTCGGGCCGGAAGAAGCGGTCGAACAGGCGCGCATGGTAGTGCTGCGGCACGCCGGGGCCGTTGTCGGACACGCGCAGCAGGGGCCGGCCATCTTCCAGTGCCGCCTGCAAATCGACCCTGCCGCCCTGCTGCGTGTAGCGCAAGGCGTTGTCGATCAGATTATTCAGCAACACCTGCAAACCGTCGGGATCGGCCTGCACCAGCACCCTGGCCTGCAACGTTTCCACCACGCCCAGGTCGATTGCGCGGCTGTCGGCCAGCGCGCTGTGATCGGCCACGGCCGCTTCCAGCAATTGGCCCAGGTCCACCGTGTGCAGCTGGCTGGCCGCCAGCGCCGTTTCATGGCGCGCCAGACTCAATAGCTGACGCACGAGGTGCGTGCTGCGGTCCAGCCGCTCATGCAGCCGCGCCAGCGCCACGCGGCGTTCTTCCTCGCTGCCGGCCCGTTCGGCCACCTGCAACTGCAATTTCAGCGCCGTCAGCGGCGAGCGCAGTTCATGCGCGGCGTCGGCAACAAAGGTGCGCTGCGCCGTCAGCGCCGCCTCGAACTGGCCCATCAAGCTGTTGAGCGCCTGCGCCACGGGCCGCAGCTCGGGCGGCATGTCGTCGGCGGCCAGCGGCGTCAAGGCGTCCGGCGAACGGCCCGCCACCGATTCGGCCAGCCGGTGCAACGGCGCCAGCGCGCGCCCTACTACGGCAACGATCAGTAGCGCCAGGATCAGCGCGAACACCAGCAGGGGTGCGCCGGCCCGCCTGCTCATCTGCCAGGCCAGCTGGTCGCGCACGGCCTGCGCCTGCGCCACCTGCACGTAGCGGCCGCGCCGCGTCTCGCCGTACAGGCGCCAGTCCTCGCCGTGCAGCACGACATCGGCAAAGCCGGCCAGCGCATAGCGCGGCAGTGCCGGCTGGCCCTGCAGGACGGGCAATGGCTGCCCGTCCTCGTCCCACGCCTGCAGCACGAACGCTTCTTCCGGGTCTTGCGCGGCGGCCAGGCCCGCCTGCGGCTCGAACTCGTCGGGCAAGGCCACGGCCAGCTGGCGCAGCTGCAAATCGGCCAGTTCATTGGTTTCTTCCAGTAACGAGCGGAACAGCGAAATGCCCGCGCCAAGCACGCACAGCAAGGTGGCTGCCAGCAAACCGAGCAGCAACTGGCGGCGGATGGTCAGCAAGATGCCATCCGCATCTTGTAGCCCACGCCGCGCACGGTCTGGATACTGTCCGCGCCGAACTTCTTGCGCAGCTGATACACATACACGTCGACGGTATTGCTTTCCACTTCGCTATCCCAGCCGTACAGCTTCTCGCCCAGCTGGCGCTTCGACACCACCTTGCCCGGATGGTCGAGCAAGGCGCGCAGCACGGAAAACTCGCGCGGCGCCAGCTTGATCTGTTTCCCGTCAAACGTGACGTCGTGGCTGGCCAGGTCCAGGATCAGCGCGCCATGCTCGATGACGGAGCGCGAACGGCTGACCCTGCGCCGCAGCAGCGCGCGGATGCGCGCCAGCAGCTCATCGAGGTCGAACGGTTTCACCAGGTAATCGTCGGCGCCGCTGTCGAGGCCCTCGACGCGGGCAGGCGTGCCGTCGCGCGCCGTGATGATCAGCACGGGCAAGTCGGCGCCCCGCGCACGCATGGCGCGCAGCACATCCATGCCCTCCTTGCCGGGCAAGCCCAGGTCCAGCAGCATCAGGTCGTAGGCGAAACCGGCCAGCGCCAGCTCCGCATCGTGGCCGTCGCGCACCCAGTCCACGGCATAGCATTCGCCGCGCAAGCCCTCGACCAGGCTTTCCCCGATCATCGGATCGTCTTCCACCAGCAACACGCGCACGCAGGCCCCTCACAGTCCAGAAAATACCGCTATCTTAACGTGGCTGGGGAAAGCCGGCTTGCGCCAGCCACGTCAGCAAGCACGTGCCCCGGCACCAGGACTGGCACTCCACGTAATCTTCATGTCGTCGGCGCCATAGCTGTGCACGTCGATCCGGATTTGATGGTCGTAGACGAACGATTCGGTGGTAGCAGGCACACAAAGCAACAGGCCCTGGCGAATGCAGGGCCTGTGCGGGGTGTTACGTGACGATTACTGCGCCAGGTAGCGTTCCGAACGGGGGCCGTACAGCAAGCCATTCGGCACGCCGGCCGACAGCATGCGCGCATTGGCCGTGCCGGCCAGCGGATGGCTGGCATCGGTGCTGGTGTTGATGATCTGCTTGACGGCCGCCGTCACCAGCATGCCGACCAGCCCGCCGCCACCGCTGTTATTGCCTTCATTGCTCGATGCGCTGGCCGCGCCCTGCCACAGCAAGGCTCCCGTCTTCAGGTCGACCAGCTTGGCATCGACCGACACCACCGTCACGCTGTCGATCACGGCATAGGTCGTGCCGTACTTGGAAATCGTCACGTACA
The DNA here is from genome assembly GCF_051380935.1 of Janthinobacterium algoris. Taxonomy (NCBI): domain Bacteria; kingdom Pseudomonadati; phylum Pseudomonadota; class Betaproteobacteria; order Burkholderiales; family Oxalobacteraceae; genus Janthinobacterium; species Janthinobacterium algoris. Next base: position 80,838 of record NZ_JBNYXZ010000004.1, read on the forward strand.
GGCCCGCATCGGCGCCAAAGATCTCGTTGAGCTTTTTCGCATCGACGCCGTGGATATCGGCGGCATTCGTCAAGCCGTTCTGCTTGAAGGTTTCACCGACCACGGCCACCGGCAGCACGTAGTAGCCTGCTTCGGCCAGCGGATAGGTCACTTGCGCGTAGACGCTGTTGCCGGCATTGACTTCCGGCGAGTTGTTCAACGGCGGCAAGACCACGATCGAACGCGGCTTGGCCGCCTTGAAGGCCGTATAGTCATAGGCGGCCTGCTTGGTGGCGCAACCGACCATGAAGATGGCGGGACCCAGGCACAGGGCCATTTTCAACATACGCGACATCATAATTTCTCGCCTTTTTTCAATTTACCCAACAGGAAGTCCATGTACGGCGTCGATTCCGGGAAGAGTTTTTTCTCGTCTTCGAATTGCGCGGCGACCTGCTCCGGCTTACCCGCGATCGAGTACAGCATGCCCAGGTGGGCATGGAAACCCGGCGGCGCATGGTTGCCCTTCGCAGCGATCACTTGCAGATCTTTTTCCATGGCGGCAATCTGCTGCTCCGGACTTTCGCCCTTCAGGTATTCGTACACTTGCGGCTGGTAACCTTCCCATTGATACAGGGTCTTCGATTGCGTGGCGCAACCGGTCAGTGCGGCACAGGCGAGCAGCGCCAGCAGGGCAGCGCCCTTGTTCATCATTGTTTTCATGGGATACCTTATTGTTTGCGCAGTGCGCCCGCTTCGACACCGGCCACCAGGCGCTCGACCGCTTCGCGCATGGCCAGGTCCAGGACTTTGCCGTTGAGGGTGGCGTCATAGCTGGCGGTGCCGCCAAAACCCAGCACTTCACGGTTCGACAGGCTGTATTCGCCGGCGCCGCCGGCCGAGTACACGACTTCCGAGGTGGCGATATTGACGACGTTCAAGGTGACCTTGGCATATGCCACTTGCGTCTTGCCGCGGCCCATGATGCCGAACAATTGCTTGTCGCCCACTTCCTTGCGGCCGAATTCGGTCACGTCGCCCGTGACGACGAAATCGGCGCCCTTGATATTCTGGCCCTGCTTCTTGAATTCGGCTTCTTGTTTGAGCTCGGCCATGTTGTCGCGGTCGAGCACATTGAAACGGTTGGATGTCTGCAGGTGCGCAATCAGGATCGTTTTCGACTGGCTGCCCAGGCGGTCGACGCCATCGGAAAAGATGCCGCGCATGAAGTTCGAGCGATTGTCGAATTTACCGACAGCGATCAGGGTGCGTGGACCAACGTAGGGACGGGCTGCGCTGGCAACCGTGGGAACAGCCAAGGCTTGCGAGGATTCGGAAGCGCAGCCAGCCAAAGCCGCGCCAATCAGCGCTGCAATCAACAATGCGCCGGGTTTATTCTTGTTCATAGTGCCCTTATGATGTGGATGATCAGGAGCAACCTGCAAAATTAATTTTAGGCAAGTTAATTTCCCAATTGCAATTATATGATATTGCATGTCTCACAATTCTCTCCAAAAGTAACGATGGCAAGGATTGCATGATTGCCAGTGCTGTTGAGGCCTGGCCCTACTTGACTTCCCAGGTCAGATTCGTTAACTTGGTAGTAAAAAAAGCGTGTAGTCAGCGCCGCTGCCACTGTCCCTCACAGACCTCGCCCGCCGACGTGCCCCATCCCGGCGCCAACTCCATTGCACGTTTGCACATAGACGGGTCTCCAGGCCATGCCGACACACGATCATTCCCCGGCCCATCCGCTGGCCACGGCGCTGGCGCTCTCGCTGGGCGCGGCCGTCGCCCTGGGCCTGTCGCGCTTTTCCTACGGCTTGCTGCTGCCGCCCATGCGTGACGACCTGGGCTGGTCTTACCTGCTGGCCGGGGCCATGAACACCTTCAATGCGCTCGGCTATTTTCTCGGCGCCCTGGCCACGCCGGCGCTGATGCGCCGCCTGGGCGTGTGGCGCTTGCTGATCATCGGTTCCGTGCTGGCCAGCATCTTCATGCTGATGTCAGGCCTGGTCAGCGACACGACTACCCTATTCCTGCAGCGCGTGTGCGCGGGCGTGGCCAGCGCCTTCATGTTCATCGCCGGCGGCGTGCTGGCAGCGCGGCTCGGTTCCATGCACAGCCAGCGCGCCGGCTTTTACATCGGCCTGTATTACGGCGGCACGGGCTTCGGCATCGCGCTGTCGGCCCTGCTGGTGCCGGCGGCGCTGGCCGCCGCCCAGGAGCACGGCACCGCGCATGCTTGGCAATGGCCGTGGCTGGCACTGGGCATCGCGTGTCTGGCCGGCACCGCCATCATGGCCGTGCCGGCGAAGGCGATCGGCGAAGCGCCGCGTGCGCTCGATACGCCACGGCGCTTCGCCTGGCGTGATTTCGCCCCCAGTCTGGCCGGCTACTTCATGTTTGGCGTTGGCTACATCGGCTACATGACCTTCGTCATCGCCCTGCTCAAGCAACAAGGCATGCCGCCGACCTTGATCACCATGTTCTATACCTTGCTGGGTCTGGCGGTAGTGGCGTCGTCGCGCATCTGGGCACGCATGCTGGACCGCTACAAGGGCGGCGAATCGCTGGCGATATTAAATGGCGTGCTGGGCGTGGTGACCATCCTGCCCGCGCTGACCAGCTTTGTGCCCGTCGTGTTCCTCTCCGGACTGGTCTTCGGCGCCGTGTTCCTGTCGGTAGTGGCCTCGACCACGGCCCTGGTGCGGCATAACCTGCCGCAGCAATCCTGGACGGCCGGCATCAGCGCCTACACGACGGTATTCGCGCTGGGCCAGATTGTCGGCCCTATCGTGGTCGGCTGGATCGCCGACGGCCCGGCCGGACTGGAGCGGGGATTGATCGCCTCGGCCATCGCCCTCTTCATCGGCGCGGCGTTGGCTGCGCGGCAAAAGGCGCTGGCGCCGGCCGCATAGTAGACTACAGGCATAACCCACCTTCGCAGAAAGAACACGATGAACACCGATGCACGCACACTTCCGGCAACGATGGATGCCGAAACGCTGGAATTCATCCAGGGCCTGTTTGCCCTGGTGCGCGAAGGCGATACGCAGCAACTGGGCGCCATGGTTACCCAGGGCGTGCCGGTCAACTTCCGCAACGAAAAAGGCGACAGCCTGATCATGCTGGCCAGCTACCACGGCCGCCTGGAAACGTCGCGCCTGCTGCTCGAAGCGGGCGCCGACGCCAACGTCCCCAACGACCAGGGCCAGACGCCGCTGGCCGGCGTAGCCTACAAGGGTTACCTGGACATCGCCGAGCTGCTGCTCCAGCACGGCGCCAAGGTAGAAGGCAACAGTCCGGACGGCAAGACACCGTTGATGATGGCCGCCATGTTCAACCGCCTGGCCATCCTCGACCTGCTGCTGCAACACGGCGCCCGCATCGATGCCGTGGACAGCCGCGGCATGACTGCCGTTTCGCTGGCCAAGAGCATGAATGCGCAGGAGACCCTGGCTCGCCTGACTAGCCTGGGGTAGACGGCGTGAGTGCGGTGGCCTGGGCTGCCCCGGTGCTGCGGCACCCAGGATCAGTAACAATTTTACGGACGGAATGAGGCTTCGCCATTTCGACGAAACCTCACCATGCCGATGAAAATTCACCTATCGATTATCGCAACGAACCATCTCTAAATGAATTCTCCTCATAACCCAGTTGCATAGAAAATTTACTGGCTTCAACATTTACCGTAAATTCGCAACGTGTCCATGCAGGCTGATTATTAGCAACCATGAATTTCTGATGTGCGGTAGCCAAGTAATGGATTTTCATCGTATCCGAATCACCGATAGAAAACTCACTCTCATTAACTCCGTTGTTCGAATAAAATTCAAACTGACTGACATCACCTTCGGGAGAAAGGGCCGCAATCATCAAAATTATTTTTGCATCCTCTGGAGCGACATTATATAAACATTGTCCAATTTCCTTAGATATTTCAATATCCTTTGATTCCATTTATCACCCCTTTGCATTATTCTCAAAAACGCGCTTAAACACCTTATTACCAACACTATATTCTACCATAAATGCAGTGGGTCTAGCGCCATCACCCATATACTTAGGTCGAATATCAACACTTACTTTCTTTCCATCTTTTAACGCAGCAGCCCATGTCTGCTCCATGGCTTTCCATTGACCTTGATTCAAACTCGAGTCCATTGGCACAAGGTTAATTTTCTCCCCTACACCATCGAATTGTGCGCCAATCAGATGCCCACCTTCATCACCAGCAACGCCACACTTGCCTGCCTTGCACTGCTGATATCCATTCCTATCGTGCTTGTTCAAGGTAAGCTCACCCTCGACATGGACAACGCGTGAAAATTCATCCGTACGATAGGTATGATTTGAATCCACCACATAAACGGTATTTGGCTGAGGTTTATTCAATTCCTTGTTCCACTCACCTTTTTTTCCTGATTCTATTTCCTTGACCGGCTTGGTATCAATCTCCAGATTCTTATTGGTATTTTCCGAATTATTTGCACGGATGCACACGGATGGGGGTCACACACGGATGGGGGTCACACACGGATGGGGGTCAGGTCCGCCATTCCGACACGACCTCAGCCATATCAATGCACGGATGGGGGTCAGGTCCGCCATTCCGACACGACCTCTGCACGGATGGGGGTCAGGTCCGCCATTCCGACACGACCTCAGCCATATCAATGTGCAAACCTCTGCGCAATCTCAGCGCCAATGCACATAGCTCAGGTATCGTCTACCGCATGACGCGACCACTAAGACTTGAGTTCGCCGGTGCCCTCTACCACGTTACTTCGCGGGGCGACCGGCGTGGCGCAATTTATCGGGACGATACTGATCGCCTTGCTTGGCAAGAAGTATTGGAACTTGTGTGTGAACGGCATCATTTTGTCGTGCACAGTTTCTGCCAGATGAGCAATCATTATCATCTGCTCGTTGAAACAGTCGAGGCGAATCTCTCGCAGGGCATGCGCCAACTCAATGGCGTTTATACCCAGCATTTCAATCGACGCCATAAGCTTGTCGGGCACGTATTTCAAGGCCGCTACAAAGCCATCTTGGTGCAGAAAGAAAACTATCTGCTGGAATTGGCCCGCTACATCGCCTTGAATCCAGTCCGGGCGCACATGGTGACATCACCCGACGACTGGTACTGGAGCAGCCATCACTACGTTTTGGACGATGCAATGCCTCCATGCTGGTTGACGCGTGACTGGCTCTTGAGCCAGTTTGGCGCCACGCGCGCCGAGGCGGTCGCCAACTATTCTCGGTTTGTCGTGGCCGGGATGGGCGAAACTAGTCCGCTCATCCATACCTGCCACCAGATGCTTCTGGGCGATGACGCCTTCGTTTCGGCACATCAGCAATCGCAGCGTTCCGGTGCATTCAAAGATACGCCAAGGCAGCAGCGCCGCGCGATCACACTGTCACTCGCACAATATCAGGTCCGCTATAGCGACAGAGACGAGGCAATGGCACGCGCTTATCTGTCTACCGCTTTTACAATGTCCCACATCGCCGCCGCTTTTCACGTCTCGAGCAAGACAGTCAGTCGGGCCGTATCGGCATTTAATAAAGCGCAACTTGCCGCAAATAGAGATGACTAAAGCTGAGATCGTGTACAAATGGCGGACCTGACCCCGGCCCGCACTACAGCGAAAAGGACGAGGCGATTGCACCGCTTATCTGGCAGCCGCTTTTACCATGCCCCACATCGCCGCCGCTTTTCACGTCTACAGCAGGACAGTTAGTCGAGCCGTATTGGCATTTATTAAAGCGCAACTTGCCACAGATAGAGATGGCCAAAGCTGAGATCGTGTACAAATGGCGGACCTGACCCCGGCCCGCGGCGGCACGTTTGACATGGCTGGCGCGCAAGCCAAAGCGAACGGTCGAGGCGTCAGCGGCGACCAGCCTGAAACCGTGCCAGCGCGGCAGGTAGCCATGCTGCTGTGCTTGAGCAATGAGCCAGTCGTTAAGCTCTGGCATGGCAGTGGTAGCAAGTTTCGAGCGTGCCTGAGCGAAAGCCTGGGCGCTCACCTGGTGCGTCAGTTGCGCCTGCTGTTGCAGATGGCCAAAGAATTCATCAAGTTCGGTTTGCACGCTCTTGCGCATGCCGGTGAGCATGAGCGCCACCAAGGACGGTAGCGGCAGTTTGCGGCGTCGTTGAAACGCTGTCGGATGATCAGGATGGCGGGCGGTAAGACGGAACTGGTCGGATTGAAGATGGTCGGAGAAATCGGACAGCAAGGACGCGAGCGACATGAAAGGCCAATGAAGATCAAAAGACCTTCATTGGCCGCCGCCTTGCCGCTGTCGAAAAAAGAGAGGTCAGCAAGGCGGCGGCCGCGCAAAGCCAGTGCCACGTCAAGCACTATTTCATTGATTTGCCAGCAATTGCGCAGGCTTGCTCCTTAACTTGGGTGGATTGGCACCTGCCCCCGCCCCTCCATCACTAAAACCACGGAACCACTTCTTTACGATATGAGTTTTCGCATACCATTTCTCTCTCGAACTGTTTCCATGGCACTTTTATACTGAAAAATTTCTTCTAATTCTTCACGTAGTTCATCCTTTTTTAATAATGGATCAAAAAACCTCATTAGCAAAAATACCATTCTAAATTCATTGCTGAATGGAATACCCTCATTTTTTAAAATTTCCTGAGGCGATACTGTTACAAGAAGTTTAAAATTTCTCAGTAAATCCTTTATATCTCTGACAGAGTCACCTTGCTTCGCCCCCCAAGTCCTAATGGCAAGACACCTATTTAGAATGCTAGAAACGATATTTTTTTCAACTACTTCTTTATCATTTTTTACTTCATCAGCAATTCGCTCAAATAAATAAACCGCCAATCTTATCCATTCAAGCCCCTCGTCAAATATTTTCTCACCAACAATAAAATTTGCTGCAATAACTTCAGCGCTTTCCGCCACTCGACTCCAGTTGAGTTTGCATTTAAAATTAGCCCTTGCAAAATTCAAGCATTCTTTCGCGCCCAAGGAAATAAATTCATCATATTTTTTTTCTTTATCACTAATATCCATAGCCCACTCCGAAATAATCCTTTGGTATTTTTGGGTTAACTGTCTTGAAATCAATTCCGCGGGAGGCAGGGTCACGGAGGCAGGGTCACGGAGGCAGGGTCAGGTCCGCCATTCCGACACGGCCTCAACCATGCCCAGTCTTCAAACCTCTGCGTAATCTCATTGCCAAAGAGCATAGCTCAGCTACCATCTACCGCATGACCCGACCACTACGCCTTGAGTTTGCCGGTGCCCTCTACCACGTTACTTCGCGCGGCGACCGGCGTGGCGCCATTTACCGGGACGATACCGATCGTCTTGCCTGGCAAGAAGTGCTAGCCTTGGTATGCGAGCGGCACCATTTTATCGTGCACAGTTTCTGCCAGATGAGCAATCATTATCATCTGCTCGTTGAAACGGTCGAGGCGAATCTGTCGCAGGGCATGCGCCAACTGAACGGCTTATATAGCCAGCATTTCAATCGGCGTCACAAGCTTGTTGGACACGTATTGCAAGGTCGCTACAAAGCTATCTTGGTGCAGAAAGAAAAGTATCTGTTGGAATTGGCCCGCTACATCGTCCTAAATCCAGTCCGGGCGCACATGGTCGTATCACCCGATGACTGGTACTGGAGCAGTCATCGCTACTTTTTGGACGACGCGGCACCTCCGTGCTGGTTGGCACGTGACTGGCTCTTGAGTCAGTTTGGCGCTACCCGCGACGAGGCAGTTCCTGCTTATTACCGGTTTGTCGGGGCCGGGATGGGAGAAACTAGTCCGCTTGCTCGTACCTGCCACCAGATTCTTCTGGGCGATGACGCCTTCATTTCAGCACATCAACAATCACAGCGTTCTGATGCATTCAAAGATACGCCAAGGTTGCAGCGCCGCGCCATCACGCTGTCATTAGTACAATATCAAGCCCTCTATAGCAACAGAGACGAGGCAATGGCACGCGCTTATCTATCGACCGCCTTTACCATGTCTCACATCGCCGCCGCTTTTCACGTCTCAAGCAGGACAGTCAGTCGAGCCGTATTGGCATTTAGTAAAGCGCAACCTGCTGCAGATCGAGACGACCAAGGCTGAGATCGTGTACGAATGGCGGACCTGACCCCGGCCTCCGTTAGTTGAGCCGTATCGGCATTTAGTAAAGCGCAACCTGCTGCAGATCGAGACGACCAAGGCTGAGATCGTGTACGAATGGTGGACCTGACCCCGGCCCTCTGTCATTAGCGCAGTTTCGGGCGCGCTGTAGCGACAGAGACGAGGCGATGGCACGCGCTTATCTATCGACCGCTTTTACCATGTCCCACATCGCGTCCGCTTTTCACGTCTCGAGCAGGACAGTCAGTCGAGCCGTATCGGCATTTAGTAAAGCGCAACCTGCTGCAGATCGAGACGACCAAGGCTGAGATCGTGTACGAATGCCGGACCTGACCCCGGCCCTAGACCCCGGCCCTACCCTGTCATTAGTACAATATCAAGCCCTCTATAGCAACAGAGACGAGGCAATGGCACGCGCTTATCTATTATCTATCGACCGCTTTTACCATGTCTCACATCGCCGCAGCTTTTCACGTCTCAAGCAGGACAGTCAGTCGATCCGTATTGGCATTTAATAAAGCGCAACCTGCTGCAGATCGAGACGACCAAAGCTGAGATCGTGTACGAATGCCGGACCTGACCCCTCCCCGGACCCCTCCCCGTGATTGACCCCTCCCCGTGATTTCAATGCGGCGGTGAGGCCCCACCCGTACTCTCACCTGTCTTTATATCAACGCGGAATGGCACATAAGCGGACGTTGGTGCATCCCATCCTTCACCTTCTACTGCTCCGTTGACGACGCGCACTGACCTGAGCCCGTCCCACGAAAGCGATCGTGTCGACCAGGCATTTCCATTCGCGCATAGCCCCATAACCTTCGTGTAGTCATATAAAAGCAAAACACCTTCGTCTGCAGCAACGCAATACCCTAAGACGGGCCGGATAGGAATTTCTTGCCAGTTTCTTGGATCTGCTGCGCTCACAATGTACGGGGTGCCACGTGACACAACAACTATATGCTTGCCGCCTGGATGAGCACAGCAAAGCTCTGCGCCATTAGGAGATTCCTTACCCTGCAAGAAATAGCCAATCCAGCTACCTCCTGTGATGTCCCTTACGCGAATAGCAATCCCTGGGACCCACGCTTCAGGAATGGCCCCAGGATAACAAAAAGTAGCAATTTTGTCGGCATCTTCATCACCGGATATCGCTTCGGCATGAAATTCATGCTGACTGAAAAACTCATTAAATTTGATTGTCATTGTGGATCTTTAGGTCTGAAGAAGCGATGCGTAATTACCTCGGTATTACCGGAGGCCGATGGTCGTACTCCCAATTCATAGGTCCCTTCTACTATACGAGCAGGTGTGTAATCGATAATTTCCCGGATCCGTTGACCGCTTGGATTGTTAAATTTATCTCCAAATCGTATTTGAGTCGGTCCGTAGATAGGCTCACCCGGCAACTTCAATGTTCCTTCTTTTGTATAAAGCGTGTACTTATCGCTAATTGTCGTTTTTGTTCCGTTGAAAATTTCGGTATTCAGGGTTTCTGGGAAATTATGGAACGGGCCAGGCTCTTCAACACGCCGAAGCAATTCACGAGCCGAATATATTCTATTGGGTCCTGTTCCGACGCTCTCTACTGCGGTATTTGCGCCACCCTTCGACAAGGCAGGTACACTCGGCTCCCATGCATTAGTCAACGGATTCTGGCGCGCTATGACTTGTCCATCCGCGCCTATCAATTCCGCATTTTTTATAGGAATGGGAGTAGTTTCAATAGTTCGCTCTGCTACCTGAGCAGGATTATGCGAAAAATCAATGGATTTCCCCAGTTTTTTTACTGCACCAACAATACCACCGATGCCAACCGACAGTATAACAGTAGTGCCATTGGCGCCATGTTGAACATCGCTGCCTACGTAACCTGCTCTCTCAAATCCTCCAGCAAGGAGATCAGTCATTTCCCCTGTCACCTTGTCGATCATTTTTTCTACTACGGGAACCCGCTTGACACCAAAGATCACAGGTCCGGCCATGAAGTCCGCCCCTTCCAAGGCAAGTTTCGCGGCTGGCTTACTCTCAATAAAATTACCAAATTCTTCGACTACAGAACCGACATGCTGGGAACCTTTGTCGAGATATCGAGATAGCAAGAATGCGTCTGGCATCGCACTGCTCGCATCTGATAAATTTTCATTCGAAACGTCCGAAGCAGGAACAGTGTGTACCTCTACATTAGGATTTTTAATGAAGCCTGCCCGCACATAAGACTCATGGATATCCGCAATTTGTTCAGCTGTTGCCCCTCGTAAACTCAAATAATTGTCTACTCGGCGCAGTTTTTCAGCGGGCGAAATATCTTGCAATGAAGGGTCGTGCTGCAGATCAGTCACTTCCTTCAATACTTTATATTCATCAGGTGAACTAAACGCATTGAGGCCTAACTCAGCTCCTATATACCCAATTTGGGCCTGCTGCTCTAATGACAACGACTTGAAAGAATCCGGCAATTTTGGACGATTCAATAAGCCGGATGCACTGGTGCCAGCCGCATTCACTGCTGCCCCAGTCAAACCACCGCTCAGTGCGCCAATCGCCGTGGAGGCCAGCAGCCGGGAAGTGCCCCCCTCAGCCCAATCGCTTTCAATCTTTGCTGCTTGGAGCAACATTTCTTTTCTTTTCGTCTCGTCAGGCTCACGAAACGCTGCATCCTTCAAACTAAATGCTTCCGCCAGCTTGTCCTTGGCGTACTCCTCCACCTCATTTGCTGCCGCCGCCGCAAACGCCGCCGTTACATCCATCGTTGCCTGCAGCTTGGCCTTGTCGAAATTATTGCCGATCTTGCCGCTGCTATCCACTCCGGTCGTCACATCGCGGTTCACACCCGCGATAGCTTCTTCCGCTCCCTTACTCGTGGCCGCGCGCTGGGCCGCATCATCGGTGATGACGAGTATGCCGCCGCTGATGCCGCTGCGCGTGGTGCTACTGGCATTTTCGCTAGTCCCCACGATAATAGGCAAGCCTGCGGTTTTGGCATCCTTCTCGCCGCCGACGTTGGTGAGGTTATCGTTCTTAGGCCCCGTGCCTGCGAACGACATTCCTCCCGACACGCCTACGCTACTACCTTTAGAAATCGCATGATTGGCGATATCGCTGTGCGTCAAAGTCGACGTAATCAGGCTGCTGTCAAGCTTGCCTGCCTCCGTGGCGCTGATGACGGCGCCCTTCAAGTCGGTATTGCCACCCACCTTGATCTGGAAGCCGCCGTCGCCCGCCTTGATGCCGCTTTGCTCCTGCACGCTGGCGTAGTCGTTGTGCATGTTGCTCTGGCTATAGCTGGCGCTGAAACTGGCGCCATAGCCGACCGTGCCGCTGGCGGAGAAACTCTGGTTCTTGCTGTCGAACTTGGCCGTGTCCTGCAGGCTTTCCAGGTTCAGATTACCCTTGATGTCGGCAATCACCTGGTTGGCGCTGGCCACGGCGCCCTTGATGTTCGTGTCGCCGCCGCTGCTGATGACCAGCTTGTCACCCGCATTCACATGCGTATTGAGTTGTGTCGTGCCATCGCCATCCTCATGGCCCTTGCTGCCGCTGACGCTGGCTGTGAAGCCGAAAGACATACCCTTGCTGCTGACGCTGGCCGCCACGCCAGCCGCTGCGCTCATGCTTGAACTCTTGCTATGCTGGCTTTCCGTATCCTGCGCGGCCAGCAGATTGACGTTGTTGTCGGCATGCAGGCGGATATCGTTCTTCGCATTCAGGTCGCTGCCCAGGATATTAATGTTGCTATCCTTGCCGCCGCCCATGGCCGTGATGTTGATATTGTTGCCCGTCAACACGCTGCCGCTGTTCGTGGTGCTGGCCGTTGTTTGCGTCTGTATGCTTTCCGAATGGCCCGCCGTCAGGCTGATGCTGATACTTGGCCCGCCTTCCTTCATCATGTCCTTGGCCGCAGCGTTCGCCGCCATGGCCGCGGTCGCCGCCGCCATGGCCGTGACGCGGCCATCCTTGGCCGTGCTGGCCGCCGTGCTCATGGTTTGCAGGGTCTGGATGGCGCTGATCACGCTGCCGCCCAAGGCCAGGGTCAAGCCATCCTGCGTGGTCTTGACTTCGAACTTGCCCTTCTCATTGTCCTGCCCCGGCTTGATGGTGACGCTCTTGCCAATGATATCAAGATCGGTGGCAGCAAGAATATCGCTGCCGCCTATCGTCACGTTATTGCCGGCGACCATCGTCAACGCACCGCCCGTGGCGCCGATCGAGCTGCGCGCTTCGCCGCTTTGCAAGGTGGCGTCACGCTCCTGATCCACTGTCGTGGTCTTGGTGCCGTAGCTGAAGCCGATGCCGCCGCTGCTCATGAAACCGCTTTTTTTGGTGCTGGAGTGGTGCAGCTCGTACACGGTATTGGTGGCAGCGTCGATCGTGATGTTGTTACCCGCGAGTAATCGCGTCGCATCATCGCTCAAGATGCTCGAACCAGTCACCTGCAGATCGTTCCCAGCCTGCACCGTCACGCTGCTGCCGCCAAGCGATGTGCCGATTGCCGTGGTGGTATTGACCACGTCGTGCTTGGTCGTCGTGGTCTTGTTCCAGAAGCCGCTCTTCGTCGACTTGCTGGCGACATCGGTCACTTCGTTCTGGAAACCATTGACTAGGCTGATGTCATTGCCCGCCACCAGGCCCAACGTTCCCTGCGCCTGCACGTCCGCCGCGCGCGCCGTCAAATCATGGCCCGCCTGCAAATTGACATTGCCGGCGCCCATGATCTGGCTGCCTACTTCGCTGGTCTTGCTCTGCTTGCTGTAATTGTCGGCGTTGCGTATCTCATTGTGGGTGGAGGTGACGGTGACGGTATTCAAGGTCAGATTATTGCCTGCAATCACGCTGGTCTGGCCGTCCACGCCCGCATTGGCGATGACGCCACCCATCACCGTCACATCGCGCCCGGCCTGAACGATGAGGGCGGCGCCTTCGTCTGTACCCGTCACGTACATGCCTGCCGTTGTGCCGATGGTGCTACTGGTCGATGTGTTGCCCGTCCATCTCTGGCTGGCGTTGCTGACGGTGGTGCTCACCACATTGATATCGCGGCCGGCGCTGGCCAGCAGTTGGGATTCGGCCACGATACTGCCGCCGTGGTTATTGATGTCATTACCGGCGATCAGCGCCACTTTGTCGCCTTGCACTTCGCCTGCCTGCTGCTCGATACGCTTGGCTGACAAGCCGCTACCGGAGGTGGCAACCACTGTCTCCACGCTCAGGTCGCGCCCGGCAGAGATTGCCGTGACGCCGCCCTGATTGGTATTGCTGACAATACCGCCGGCGATACTGACATCCCTTCCCGCAGACAGCACCAGACTGCCGCCACTGGTGGCATCGCCGTTGACATACAGACCCGCCACGCGCCCCAGATAGCGCCCGTCATCCAGCGTACTGGTGGAAATATTAATGTCGCGTCCGGCACTCGCCTGCAGAGCACTATTGGCCGAGATGGTGCCGCCGATATTATTCAAGTCGTTGTGCGCCGCGATGCCGACGTTATTGGCACCGACACGGCCACCCAAATTGCTGACATTCTCGGCATTCAACAATACGACTTCTCGCCCGGCAATGGTGCCGCCATTCACCAGATCGCCCGACAACCGGATATCGACCTCTTTGCCTGCCAACAGACTGCCTGCGCCATCAAGGTCATCTTCCCGCACGCGCACGTAGACTTGCGGCACGAGCACCTTTTGCGTGGAGCCATCGGCCAAGGTCACATCCTGTTCCACCAGCCAGACGATGTCACTGGTCAACGCCGCCATCTGTGCCGGCGTCAGCGCCAGGCCAGGGCGCAGGTCCCAGGTCTGGGCAAAGGCGGCGCCGGCATCCATCAGCCCGCGATACTGATGGTCATCGTTGGAATAATCGCCAGTAAAGCGCTGCCCCGTCAATTCCGCGATCTGCTCGCGCACCAGGCGTTGCTCGTAAAAACCGTCGCCCAGGCGCTTTTGCGTCACCGTTGGATCGAGCTGGACCTTGCTGGTCAGGTAATCCGAACCGGTCCAATCCTTGTAATTGGCAAAACGCGGATCCGTTTCAACCAGGAATCGTGATGAAGGTCCGGGACTTGTCCTGAACAGGCTGGCATTAGGAATTTGCGTGGACGGCGAGGTGGTGCGCACGACCTGTGCGCGGCCGGAAGGATTCGCCAATGCAACCTGACCGATGACCGTCATGCGTCCGGCGGACGCGCCACCGGCGCCGGCCACCGGCGCCGCTCCACCGGTGGAGTGTGAAACAGTGGCGCCATTCGCTGCGGCCATGCCCGACTGTGTGGCCGTGCCCGGCCCCGTGGCACCGGCCGCAAGTACCTGCTTGACATCCCCCAGGCTGAGCGCCTGGCCAGCACTGCCGGCACGCTCGCTACCCTGCAAGCCGCTGCTGCCGCCTACCGCTGCAGCAGCGGCTTGCGCATTTTTAGCCAGCAAGCCCGCATCCACCTTGCCGGCGCCAGCCACTCCGCTGACGGCATCAACGCCGCGATCTTGCACTCCGCCATGCCCTGCTGCCTGGCCCGCTCTGCCAAGACCTCCACTGCCTTGCAAGCCGCTGCCGCCACCGACCGCCACCGGACCGCCGTGCGCCTCGCGCGCCAGCAGTGCGGAATCAACCGTGCTGGCGGCGCCGCTGCCCGTGGCCGCGCCTGTGAAACCGCCTTGTACCGCGCCGTGCCCGGTTGTCGTGCCCGCATTCCCAATCCGGCCACTGCCATCTTGCGTGCCTTGCGCGGCAACGGCGTCCGCGCTCTTGCCGTTGACGCCCACCGTGGCACGGCCAGCGTCGATGCCCGACGTGGCTGTTTGTCCGCCCGCACCGGTGGCGCCGGAGACAGCTGAACCGCTGAGCGCGCCGACATTGCCCGCCTGCCCCGCATTGCCTGTCCCGCTGGCGCCGTTCAATGCCCCTGTGCCGCTGGCTGCCGCGGCGCCGCTGCCTGCAGCAGCATTGACGCCGGCAATGGCTCCCGACGTCTTGTTTACGGTCGTCAAAGTCACGTTGGCACTAGCGGCACCCGCAGCACTGGTGCCGCCGTTGACGCCGTTCACGCCTGTCGACGATGGCGAGGTATAGGTGGTTTTCTGATAAATCTGTGTTACAGGATTCACCGAGCTATGCTCGACCGGAGTCAAGGGACTTTCTCCCATCGGTTTTTGAACATAACCGCCCCAGGCGCTCGATGGCAAATACAATACATTCTCGGACGTTCCCGTCTCCTTCGAGTAGGTATGCAGATCAACTTGCGGATTAACGAGCGCAGCCCCCTCCATGAACAGCCTCCCACCCGCTATGACATGGCTTTGCTCGTTGCGCGCATCGCTGGACCGTATCGTCACGTTGCCGCCAGCCACCAGCTTCGCCGGATCGGTATCCACCACGGTCTCCGTACGTGAGGTACGGGTCAGTCTGTATATGACGTACTCTTTTTGTACTATCCCCTTAGCATCAACAAGGTTTCCGCCTTCATAGTGAAAGCGCTGGTCTCCTCCGGAAGGCAGGCTCCCATACTCTCTGACGCTTACAGTCCCGCTATCGAGCGTTTCGATCCTGAAATGCGTATTTAAATTTCGGAATTGATTCGCCGCCAGGTCCAGGTTCCCCAACGCCTCAATCGTCGCGCTGGCATTCGTCACCGTTCCCGCCCAGCCCGTGGCGATGCGGTTGCCGTCCAGATAGCCGCCGATGGCCATATCGCCGCCGCTGAAGATCAGGCCGTGTTCGCGGTTGTTGAGCGTCGTGACGCCGATATCGAGGCGGCTGCGCGCCGCGATGGTGGCCGCCACGCCACCTTCCACATCGTTGTTGACGGTGCCGCCGGCTATGCTCAGATGGTCGCCATAGATGCGGCCCGTGCCGACGTTGTTCAGCGTGCCGACGTTCAGTTGTGTGCTGATGCCGTCGATCACGCCCTGGTTGTTCAGTACGCCGCCGACGTTGACGCGCGTCGTGCCCGCGTTGATGTCGCCCGTGGCCGTGTTATCGAAATTGGCGGCGCCCAGGTTCAGGGTGCTGCGTGCCTGGATTTTCCCTGCATTGGTCAGCAATCCGCCGATGGCGATATCCGCATTGCCGTTGGCCATGATCTCGGCGCCTGCGTTCAGCGTAAAGTTGCCGGCCAGGTCCAGCGCCAGGTCTTTCTGCGACAGCACCTTGCCGTCACCGCTCAGGCTGCCCGCGCGGATGTCGGTGCGCTGGCCGCCGATGATGGTGCCGCCCGTGTTGGTGATGGCCAAGCCACGGCCGGGGCCGTTATCCTGCAGCGACAGCGTGCTGCCGGCGCTGAGCATGCCCAGTGTGTTGTTGATACTGCCCGCGCTGTTGATCGCCAGGTTGCCATCGGCGCGCACCGCGCCCTGCACATTGCTGACATTGGCGCTGTTCAAGGTCACATGCACGCCTTCAATACCCTGGTTCGCGCCCAGGGTATTGGCATTGTCGATTGCGCCGCCCGTCACGGTGACGGCAGCGCCGGAACGGATCAAGCCTTGCTGGTTGTTGACGCTGCCGCCACCCGCGTTCAGGCCGATATTACCCAGCACCTGGATTTGTCCGCCCTGGTTCTGCAAGCCGCTCAGGGTCAGGTCCAGCGCCGACTTGCCGACGACCTGGCCGCCACGGTTATCCAGCTGGCCCACGCTGCCCGTGATGTTGCCGGCCGCGCCCAGGTAGCCGCCCGCATTGTTCCAGCTGCCCGTTTGCAGGCTGAGGCCGGCGCCGCTGCTGATGCCGCCGGCACTGCCGGGATGGCGCACCGCGTACGCGCCGGCATTGGTGTTGAGTAAAGCGTTGCCGTGCGTATCGATGTTCATGGCGCCACCCGACTGTAGCAAGCCGCCATCATTGTTCAGGATGCCGGTCTGCAAGTTGACGGTTCCCGTGCCCGCCAGGGTGCCCTGCGTGTTGTTGAACAACTGGCCACGCGTGTCGAGCGTGACGTTCGCGCCCGCAATGGTGCCCTGCACGTTCGACAGGCCGCTATTGCGCAGGATGATGTCGCCACCCGCTTGCATGGTGCCGCCATTGTTGACGGTGGCGCCCGTAGAGATCACCTGCAGTTGGCCCTGTACCGAGGCCAGCTTGCCGCCGGCGCTGTTGTCGACGCTGGCCGCGTTCACGGTCACGTTGCCCGTGGCAGCCAGCAAGCCGCCCGCATTGTTCAATGCCTGCGCCACATTCGCCGTCAGCTGCCCGCCCGCCGTGGCGCTGCCGCCCTGGTTCAGCAGGCTGCCCGCGCCCAACACGACATTGCCGCCGCCGGCGATGGCGCCGCCAAGGCTATTGTCCAGCACGTTGTTTGCCGTCACCGTCAGATTGGCGGTACCAGCCGCCTGCAGCTTGCCGCCCTGGTTGTTGAGGCTCGGTGCAACAATCGTCGTGTTGCCATTGCTGGCGATCGTGCCGCCGTGATTGTCCAGACTGGTCGTCAGTTGAATACTGGTATCGCCTTTGCCCAGCTGCGTCAGGTTGCCGCCGGCATTGTCCAGGGTCACGCCCGTCACGCTTATTTGCTGTGCGACGGTGCTGGCGTTGCGGTGGTCGATGACATTGGCTGTGACGACCAGCGCGCCATTGCCCGTGATCTGTCCACGCAGATCGTTCAGCTGGTTCGCTTGCAGGTTCAAGGTGCCGCTGCCAGCATGTTCGATCTTGCCATCCGTGTTCGTCAACGTGCCTGCCTTCAGGCTCAAATTGGCGCTGTTGACGGCGATGCGGCCGCCCGTGTTGTCCAGCACGCCCGCTGGCGATGTAAGCTCGATGACGGTATTACCGACACCCGTCTGCACGATGCTGCCTTGCTGGTTGTTCAGGTTGCCGGCTGTGACGGCCAGTTGGCCGGCGCTGATATCGCCGCGCTGGTTGTTCCACGTCTGGCTATTCGCACCGGTGTTGATCGTCAGGGCGCCCGGCGTGGTGACCACGGCGCCGCTGGTGCTGACGTCTCCCAAGCTGGCCGTCAGGCTGATATTGCCGGCACTGCTGCGGCTGCCGCTGAGGTCGACACTGCCGCCGCTCAAGACGGCATTGCCTGCCGCCAGCACCTGCCCGTGGGCGCCCAGCGCCTGCTGCGCCGTGACGTGCAGATTGCCGCTCGTCTGCAAGCTGCCATCGGCCTTCACACCCGCGCCGATCAGGCTGGCCGCGCCGCTGTTGACGCTATTGGCACTGATCGTATTGTTGCCCTGGGCCAGAATCACGCCGGTATTCTCCAGCGCGCCCGTCACGCTGAGCACCTGTTCTGCACCAGCAAACAGGCTGCCGCTGTTGCGCACGCTGCCCGCCGTCGTCGTCAGATTGCCGCTGGCAACGATGCTGCCCTGTGCATTGAGCAACTCGTCCATCGTCAATTGCGCATTGCCGCCCGCCGCTTGCAGCTGGCCCAGGGTATTGTCCACCTTGCCGCCAGCCACGGTCAAATCGCGCCCGGCAATGATCACGCCGCTGGTATTGTCCAGCTTGCCCGTCGCCGCCACACTAACATCTTGCGCGGACGCAATACGACCATGCTCGTTGAGCAATTCGCCCGTTTCCACGCGCACATTGCCGTTCGCCTCGATCTTGCCGCCGCTATTGTCCAGGCGCGTGCTGGCCAGCACTGTTGCCGCACTCGTGCCCAGCTGCGTGATCTGCCCCTGACGATTGTCGAGGATGCCCGCGGAGACGCTCACCTGCTGCGCCAGCAGGCTGGCGTTGCGGTGATCGATGTAATTGGCCGCCATCTGCAGCGCGCCATTGCCCGTGAGCTGGCCACGCTGGCCGTACAGATTCGTGGCGCGAATGTCCAGCACACCCTTGCCCGCATGTTCGATCTTGCCATCCACATTCGTCAAGTCGCCCGCCTGCAGGCGCAGGTTGGCGCTGTTGACGGCGATGCGCCCGCCCGTATTGTCCAGCTTGCCCGTTTCGATGACCGTGTCGCCAGCGCCCGTCTGTATCAAGGTGCCCTTGGTATTGTCCAGGTTGGCAACGCGCAGAGACAGTTGCCCGGCGCTCAGGCTGCCGCCCTGGTTGACGAGTGCCTGCCCGTTGGCAGCATTCGCCGTGATGGCCAGCAAGCCATTGGTCGACACGACCGCCTTGCTGGTCGTCACACTGCCCGTCAAGGCCGTCAAGCCGATGTTAGCCGCGCTGGTCTGGCTGCCGCCCACGTCAACCGATGCGCCCGTCAGTTGCAGCTGGCCGGCCGCCATGTTCTGGCCACCGGCCTGCAAGGCGCCACGGGCCGTCACCGTCAGATCGCCAGCCGAGGCAAAGCTGCCATCGGCGCGCATGCCTGCCGCCAATAACCCGTTGCCGCCCAGGCTACCCGCCGTGATCGTCGTATTGCCCAGGGCAGCCAGGCTACCTGTATTGCTCAGCAAGCCGCCGATGTCCAGGGACTGGTTGCGTCCGGCATACAGCACGCCAGCGTTGAGCACGTCGCCGACGACCTTGGCCGTGATGTCCGTGCCCGCGCTGAGCGTGCCCTGCGCATTGCGCACGCTGGCCGCGTCCAGGCTCAAGGCGCCAGTGCCCGCCTGCAACAAGCCGCGCGTATTGTCGATAGCGCCGCCCAGGTGCAAATCAGTCGTCGCCGCGATCACGCCATCGGCATTGACGAGTGCGCCAGTGCTGACGATGTCGGCGGACGTTGCCGAGGTAATCTTGCCCTTTGTATTGTCCAGGCTGCCGGTCTGCACCGACAACACGCCATTGCCGGCGATTTCACCACTCGTATTGTCGAGCAGCCCTGTGACGGCGATCGTCATGCCGCCCGCGCCCGTCTGCAGCAAATGGCCACCCCGGTTGCTCAGGCTGTCTGCCTGCACGCTCAGGGACCGGCCCGTGGTGGTCGCGTTGGTGTGGTCGAACAAGCCTGCCTTCAGATCAACGGCGCCATTGCCGATGATGCTGCCGCCGGCGCCCTGCAAGCTCGCCGCCGTGATGGCCAGAGTACCAGCACCCGCATGCTCGATCTTGCCGCCCGCATTCGTCAAGGTGGCCGCGCCCAGGGTCAGGTCATTGCTATTGACGGCGATGCGCCCGGCGCTGTTGTCCAGCTTGCCCGTCTGGATGACGGTGTCGCCGGTGCCCGTCTGTATCAATGTGCCCTTGGTATTGTCCAGGTTACCCACATGCAGATCGAGTTGGCCGGCACTGAGTTGCCCCTCCGTATTGCGCAAGCTGTCTTGCGCATGGATCGTCAAGGCGCCAGGCGTGCTGACCACGGCCTTCTGTGTGCTGATGTCGCCCAGTGCTGCCGTCAGGTCAATGCTGGTCGCACTGGTCTGGCTGCCGGAGAGGTCCACATTGGCACCGGTGAGATTGGCGCTGCCCGCTGCCAAGTTCTGCCCGTGCGCGGCCAGGGCTTGCGCGGTACTGATCGCCAAGTCGCCAACCGTGCCCAGCTTGCCATCGGCCTGCATGCCTGCACCGATCAGGCTGCTTGCGCCGCTGTCGAAGCTGTTGGCTGTCAGGCTGGTATTGCCCTGCGCCGCGATCACGCCCGTGTTCACGACGGCGCCGCTGGTGTTCAGGGTTTGATTTCCGGCCGCGTACAAGCTGCCGGTATTATTCAGAGTGGCCAGCGTGGCATTCAGGTTGGCGCCGGCAAACACGCTGCCGGCAGTGTTGTTCAGCTTGCCAACCTTCAAGGTCGCATCGCCCGCCACGGCTTGCAGCTGGCCCTTGGTATTATCGATGTCGCCACCGCTCAATGCCAGATTGCGGCCTGCCGCGATCGTGCCATCGGTGTTGTCCAGGCTGCCGATGTTTAGCTCGGTATCCTGCGCCGCCACGATGCGGCCCGTTTTGTTCAGCAAGGTAACTGCTTTCACCAGCGCATCGCCATTGCCTTCAATCTTGCCACCCGTGTTGTCCAGCAAGCCGGTCGCATTGATGCTCATCAAGCCGCTACCCGTTTGCGCCAGGTTGCCGGCGCGGTTATCCAGGCTGCCTGCGTTGACCGTCAGCTGATTGGCGATGGTGGTGGCATTGCGGTGGTCGAAGGCCGCCGCCGTGATATCAAGCTTGCCATTGCCTGTGATCTTGCCAAACTGGTTATTGAACTGGCCCGCGTTGATGGCCAGGATGCCGGCACCTGCGTGCTCCAGCTTGCCATTGACGTTCGTCAAGACGGTGGCGTTGAGGGCCAGGTTGGCGCTGTTGACGGCGATGCGGCCGGCTGTGTTGTCCAGCTTGCCCGTGGTGATGACGGTGTCGCCCGTGCCCGTCTGCACGATGTCGCCGCTGGCGTTGTTCAGATTGGCGACGTTCAATTGCAACTGACCGGCCACCAGCTGCCCCTGGGTATTCACCAGCGACTGGGCGTTGTTTGCATTGGCCGTGATGGCCAGCACGTTGCTGGCGGAAATCACCGCCTTGTTCGTCAGTACATCGCCATCACGTGCGGTGATCGCAATATTTGAGCCTCCCGTCTGGCTGCCAGACAGATTGACCGACGCACCTGCCAAGACCGCACTGCCCGCCGCCAGGTTTTGGCCGCTCGCCTGCAAGACGCCATCCGCGTTGATGGTGAGATCGCCTACCGTGCCCAGGCTGCCATCGGCTTTCACACCGGCGCCCAGCAGGCCGCTGCTGGTGACTTTGCCGGCGGTAATATGGGTGTTGTTGACGGAGGCAATGGAACCCGTGTTGTTGAGCACGCCGCCCACCGTCAATTGCTGGTTGCGGCCTGCATACAGCAGGCCGACATTGTTCAGGTCACCGCTCACTTTCGCCGTCAGGTCCTTGCCGGCGCTGACCGTGCCCTGCTGGTTCAGCAAGGACGCAACATCAAGACGTAAATTGTCCGCTTGCAACACTCCGCGCGTGTTGTCGACACTGATACCACCGACTTGCAGATCATTCGTGGCGGCAATCACGCCATCGGTATTGTTCAGTACACCCTTGCTGACAATGTCCGCCGACGCAGCGGACGTGATGCGGCCCTTGCTGTTGTCCAGCACGCCCGCTTGCAGACTCAGCAAGCCCGTACCTGCATGCTCGATCTTGCCATCCTGGTTCGTGACCGTGACGGCATCGATATTCAAGTCCTTGCTGTTGACGGCGATGCGTCCGGCAGTGTTGTCCAGATTGCCGGTGACGATGCTTGTGTCGCCAGTCCCCGTCTGCAAGACAGTGCCTTTGGCGTTATCGAGATTGCCCACGTGCAGGTCAAGCTGGCCCGCCTGCAAGGTACCTTCCGTGTTGTGCAGGGTGGCGCCGGTCGTGACGTTCAAGGTGCCCGGCGTCGCCACCAAGGCCTTGTTCGTGCTGACGTCGCCCTGTGTTGCCGTCAGGCCGATATTGGCGGCGCTGGTCTGGCTACCGCCGATATCGAGCGTGGCGCCGGTCAGATTGGCATTGCCTGCCGCCAGAACCTGGCCATGCGCGGCCAGCGCTTGCGCGGTGGTTACTGTCAGGTCTCCAGCCGTGCCCAAGCTGCCATCGGCCTTGATGCCCGCGCCGATCAGACTGCTTGCGCCGCTGTCGAGACTGTTGGCTGTCAGGCTGGTGTTGCCCTGTGCCGCGATCACGCCCGTGTTGACGATGGCGCCGCTGGCGTTCAGGGTTTGATTTCCGGCCGCATACAGGCTGCCGGTATTGTTCAGGCTAGCCAAGGTGGCGTTCAGGTTGGCGCCGGCAAACACGCTGCCCGCGGTGTTGTTCAGCTTGCCAACCTTCAAGGTCGCATCGCCAGCGACAGCCTGCAATTGCCCTTTGGTATTGTCGACATCACCACCGGTCAACGCCAAATGACGCCCTGCCGCGACCGTGCCGTCTGTGTTGTCCAGGCTGTCCACGTTCAACTCCGCGTCGCGCACCGCCACGATGCGACCCGTGTTGTTCAGCAAGGTACCGGCTTTCACCAGCGCATCACCATTGCCCTCGATTTTGCCGCCCGTGTTGTCGATCTGGCCCGTGGCCGTTACCGTCATCAGTCCGGTTCCCGCCTGCGTCAGGCTGCCGGCGCGGTTGTCCAGGCTGCCAGCGTTGACGCTCAGTTGCCTAGCAACCGTGGTGGCATTGCGGTGGTCCAGCGCGGCAGCGGTAATGTCCACCTTGCCATTGCCCGTGATCTTGCCGTGCTGGTTGTTGAACTGGCCTGCGTTGATGGACAGAACGCCCGCACCTGCGTGCTCCAGCTTGCCATTGATGTTCGTCAACACCGTCGCGTTCAGGGCCAGGTTAGCGCTGTTGACGGCGATGCGGCCAGCCGTGTTGTCCAGCTTGCCAGTGGTGATGACGGTGTCGCCCATGCCCGTCTGCACGATGTCGCCGCTGGCGTTGTTCAGGTTGGCCACATTCAATTGCAACTGACCACCCACCAACTGACCCTGGGTATTCACCAGCGCCTGGGCATTGTTTGCATTGGCCGTGATGGCCAGCACGTTGCTGGCGGAAATCAACGCCTTGTTCGTCAGCACATCGCCATCACGTGCGGTGATCGCAATAGTTGAGCCGCCCGTCTGGCTGCCAGACAGATTGACCGACGCACCTGCCAAGACCGCACTGCCCGCCGCCAGATTTTGGCCGTTTGCCTGCAAGACACCATCCGCGTTGATGGTCAAGTCGCCCGCCGTGCCCAGGCTGCCATCGGCTTTGATGCCCGCCCCCAGCAAGCCGCTGCTGGTGACTTTGCCGGCGGTAATATGGGTGTTGTTGACGGAGGCAATGGAACCCGTGTTGTTGAGCACGCCGCCCACCGTCAATTGCTGGTTGCGGCCTGCATACAGCAGGCCGGCATTGTTCAGGTCACCGCTCACTTTCGCCGTCAGGTCCTTGCCGGCGCTGACCGTGCCCTGCTGGTTCAGCAAGGTCACAGCATCCAGACGCAAATTGTCCGCCTGCAAGACGCCGCGCGTGTTGTCGATATTCACACCACCAACATGCAAGTCGGCAGTCGCGGCAATCACGCCGTCGATATTGTTCAGTGCGCCCTTGCTGATGACGGTCGCAGCCGCAGCGGACGTGATACGGCCCTTACTGTTGTCCAGCACGCCCGCCTGCAGCGCCAGGATGCCCGCACCCGCATGCTCGATCTTGCCATCGCGGTTCATCAGCGTAGTCGCATCGAGAGTCAGATTGCCGCTGTTGACGGCGATTCGCCCTGCCGTGTTATCCAGATTGTTGGTCTGGAGGATGGTATTACCCGTCCCAGTTTGCAGTACCGTGCCTTTGGCGTTGTCCAGATTGCCTACGTGCAGATCGAGCTGGCCCGCCTGCAAGGTACCATCCGTGTTGTGCAGGGTGGCGCTGGTCGCGACGTTCAAGGTGCCCGACGTCGTGATGACTGCCTTGTTCGTGCTGACGTCGCCCTGTGTTGCCGTCAGGCCGATGTTCGCGCCGCTGGTCTGGCTGCCGCCGATATCGAGCGTGGCACCGGTCAAATTGGCGCTACCTGCAGCCAGAACCTGGCCATGCGCGGCCAGCGCTTGCGCGGTGGTTACTGTCAGGTCTCCAGCCGTGCCCAAGCTGCCATCGGCCTTGATGCCCGCGCCGATCAGACTGCTTGCGCCGCTGTCGAGACTGTTGGCTGTCAGGCTGGTGTTGCCCTGTGCCGCGATCACGCCCGTGTTGACGATGGCGCCGCTGGCGTTCAGGGTTTGATTTCCGGCCGCATACAGGCTGCCGGTATTGTTCAGGCTAGCCAAGGTGGCGTTCAGGTTGGCGCCGGCAAACACGCTGCCCGCGGTGTTGTTCAGCTTGCCAACCTTCAAGGTCGCATCGCCAGCGACAGCCTGCAATTGCCCTTTGGTATTGTCGATATCGCCACCGCTCAATCCCAAATGACGCCCTGCCGCGACCGTGCCGTCTGTGTTGTCCAGGCTGTCCACGTTCAACTCCGCGTCGCGCACCGCCACGATGCGACCCGTGTTGTTCAGCAAGGTACCGGCTTTCACCAGTGCATCACCATTGCCCTCGATTTTGCCGCCCGTGTTGTCGATCTGGCCCGTGGCCGTTACCGTCATCAGTCCGGTTCCCGCCTGCGTCAGGCTGCCGGCGCGGTTGTCCAGGCTGCCAGCGTTGACGCTCAGTTGCCTAGCAACCGTGGTGGCATTGCGGTGGTCCAGCGCAGCAGCGGTAATGTCCACCTTGCCATTGCCCGTGATCTTGCCGTATTGGTTATTGAACTGGCCCGCATCAATCGCCAGAATACCGGCGCCTGCATGCTCCAGCTTGCCATTGATATTTGTTAAGACCGTCGCATTCAAGGCAAGATTATTGCTATTGACGGCAATGCGGCCAGCCGTGTTGTCCAGCTTGCCTGTGGTGATGACGGTGTTGCCCGCGCCCGTCTGCACGATCTCACCGCTGGCGTTGTTCAGGTTGGCCACATTCAACTGCAACTGCCCTGCTACCAGCTGGCCCTGGGTATTCACCAACGACTGGGCGTTATTCGCGTTGGCGGTAATGGCCAGCAGATTACTGGCCGAGATGACCGCCTTGTTGGCCAGCACGTCACCACCGCGCGCAGTGATGCCGATGTTTGCCGCGCCCGTCTGGCTGCCAGACAGATCAATGGAATCGCCCGTCAGCATGGCGCTGCCAGCCGCCAGGTTCTGCCCGCTCGCCTGCAAGACGCCATCGGCATTGATGGTCAGGTCGCCCGCCGTGCCCAGGCTGCCATCGGCTTGCACACCGGCACCCAGCAAGCCGCTGCTGTTCACTTTGCCGGCGAAAATATGGGTGTTGTTGACGGAGGCAATCGACCCCGTGTTGTTGAGCACTCCACCCACCGTCAATTGCTGGTTACGGCCTGCATACATCAGGCCGGTATTGTTCAGCTCACTGCTGACTTTCGCCGTCAGGTCCATGCCGGCGCTGACCCTCCCCTGCTGGTTCAGCAAGGTCGCCGCATCGAGACGTAAATTGTCCGCCTGCAATACGCCTCGGGTGTTGTCGATTCCAATACCTGCCGCCTGTAGATCTTGCGTGGCGGCGATCACGCCATCCGTATTCTTCAGCGCGCCCTTGCTAGTAATGTCCGCCGAGGCAGCGGAGGTGATGCGGCCCTTGCTGTTGTCCAGCACGCCCGCCTGTACTTGCAGGCCGCCATTGCCGGCGATGTTGCCACGCGTATTGTCCAGCGTCTGCGCCACATCCACACGCATCTGCCCCGCTCCCGTCTGCTGCAGGGTACCGTCGCTATTGTCCAGCTGGCTGGCCTGCAAGGCTACCTGCTGCCCGGAAGTAACGGCATGACGATGATCGAGCGTTTCCGCCTGGATATCAACTAAACCATTGCCCGTCACCTTGCCCCGCTCGTCATCGAAACGCGCCGCGTCGATGCGCAGGCTGCCCGTGCCCGCGTGGTCGATGCTGCCGTCGCGGTTAGTCACCTTGTCGGCATGCAGCGCCAGGTTGGCGCTGTTGACGGCGATACGCCCGCCCGTGTTGTCCAGGGTACTGCCTTGCAATGCCGTGTCGCCATTGCCCGTCTGAATCAGGGTGCCGCCGCGGTTGTCGAGCGATCCTGTTGTCAGGTCCAGCTGCCCCGCGCTCAGGGTGCCGCGCACGTTCGACAGGACCTGGCCGCTGCCGGCCGCCGTCACGGACAGCAAGCCGCTGGTCGTCACCAGCGCGCCATCGGTGACGACATTGCCGGCGCTGGCATTCAGGGAGATCGCCGCACCGCCCGTCTGGCTGCCGCTCAGGTCGATGACGGCGGCGTGCATGCTGGTCTTGCCGGCGGCCAGATTCTGGCCATGGGCCACGATCGCTTGCGTGGTCGTCAGTTGCAGCTGGCCGCTGCCAGCCAGGCTGCCGTCGGCGCGGATGCCCGCGCCCAGCAGACTGCCGGCCGTGCTGTCGATGCGGCTGGCATTGACGCGGTTATCGCCCTGCGCGGCAATGACGCCGCTGTTGCTGACGGCGCCGCTCACCTGCAGTGCCTGGCTGCCGGCCGCGTACAGGTTGCCGCTGTTCAGCACTTCACGAGCCTGGGTGGCGAGGTTGCCACCAGCAAACATGCTGCCGGCCGTATTGTTCAGCTTTGCCACGGACAGGCTGGCGTCGCCGCCCACTGCTTGGATCTGGCCGCGCGTATTGTCGACGTCGCCAGTATCGAGGCGCAGTGCCCCGCCTGCGGCCAGGGTCGCCTCGGTGTTGTTCAGCACGCCTGTGGACAGTGCCAGATCGCCGCTGGCGACGATGCGGCCTTTCTGGTTTTGCACGCCGGCTGCCTGCACAGTCATCGTGCCATTGCTTCCCAGCGCGCCATCCCGGTTATCCAGCCCGTCACGCACCTGCACGCCAGTTACCCCCTGGCCAGTCTGTGCCAGGCTGCCGCCCCGGTTGTCCAAGCTACCGGCATTGATACTTAATTTCGCCGCCAGCGTACGGGCATTGCGGTGGTCGACCTGCTCTCCCGTCAGCGCCAAGGCGCCATTGCTGATGATGCTGCTGCGCTGCAAGTTGATGTGCGCTGCGCCAATCTCCAGCGCGCCCGTGCCCGCATGCTGGATCTGCCCATCCTGATTACTCAGGCTGGCAGCATGCAGGCGCAAGGCGTGGCTATTCGTGGCGATGACGCCGCGCGTATTGTCCAAAGCTCCCGGCAATTGAATTGACAGGTCGCCGGCACCCAGCTGTGTGATCTGGCCGCCCACGTTCGACAAGTCATGCGCAGTCACGTCCAGCTGCTGGCCAGTCAGCTGCGCTGCATCGCTGCGCACGGTCTGCGCCGCGTCCAACTGCAGGCGCTCGCGTGCACTGACCTGCGCGCGGCTGGCGTCGAGGTCGCCGGCGCTGGCACCCAGGCTGACGTTCCCACCAGAAACCTGCGCCCCAGCAAGGTCCAGCTGGCGCGCCGACAGACTGCTGTCGCCGCCCGCGACCGCCGTGCCATGCACGGCAATGGTGTCGCCGGCAGAAACGCTCAACTTGCCGCTGGCGGCCAAGGTATTGTCCAGATTCAAGCCTGCCGCAAGCACGGAACCAGCGGTGGCATCGATGCGCGCTGCCGCGCCTGTGGCTTGCACCTGGACATTGCCCTGGGCCGCAATCACACCGCTGTTGGCAATATTGCCCTGCGCCTGCACCTGGCTGTCGCCGCCCGCATACACGGTACCGCTGTTGGCCACGTCGCCCGTGACGGCGATGCTGGTCTGGCTGCCGCTACCTGCCGACTGGATGTTGCCATTGTTGCTCAGCCAACCGTTCGATTGCAGCACCAGGTTGCCCGCCGTGGCCGCCATTACGCCCGCGTTGCGCACGCCCAGGCCCGCTTCCGTGCCGACCAGGGTGATCTTGCCCGCATACATGCCGCCCAGTTGCGCCACGTCCAGCGCGTAGGCTGGGGCCGGCCCCACGCCAGACGCAGCGCCCGCCACGCCATGCACCGCATCGATCTGATTCGCGCCCGTCACCACTTTCAATTCCTGTGCCCAGATGCCACCATTGATTTGCGCAGCGCGCGCCAGGATGGCCGTGTAGTCGCTCAGCGACGTGTCCAGGCCGCGCCCGTTGATGCTGACCACGCCGCGCTGCACCATGTAGCCGTCCAGGTTGCCGCCGTTGAGGATAGGCGTGCCCGTCGTCAGCGTGACCCGGCTGGCATTGATGAAACCGCCGCCGTCAATGGCCACGCCGGCCGGATTGGCGATGACGACTTCGGCCCGCTGGCCCGCCACCTCGACATAGCCGCGTAGCTGGCTAGGATTGGCCGAATTGACCTCGTTGAGGATGACGCGCGCACTGCCGCCCGCCAGCCACGGATTGCCCTGCACCCAGCCGCCCGTCTGCGTCTGCACATTGCCGCGGCTATTGTTCAGGATGGCGCCATTCGCCGTCACGTCGAACTGGCTGTAGGTATTGCGCGAGATGCCCGCCGCACTCGGCGTCTGGATATTCACCTGCGTCACGCCATTCGCGCTTTGCACCACGGTCGGGCGCTGGCGGCCCGGCTCATTCGGGTCGGCCACGATCTGCCCCATGGCCGGGCCGGCGACAAAGCTCACCATGCCCAGCGCGCCGAACACGGCCAACGCCAGCGGCCGCAATCTGCCATTTAGCCCGCTCCCATCACCACCAAACACGCCATTCGTCAAGCTGCCCTCGCCCTTGGCCGCCTTGCCTTGCGAAGAAGCGTTTTCGGCGACGACCATCAGTTGGCCACGGCGTTTATTGAAGATGATGCGGTACAGGTTCTTGTTCATGAAATGTCCTAATGACAATCAATTAATGCGATAAGGGGAGAAGAGAACGGCTGGCGGATGGCGGCGTTTCACATCGGAATTTTTTAATAGCTGGCGTTCAGGCTGAAGCCGGCCGTATGACTGGCCGTGCGGAACAGCTCGGGCTTGCGCACGGGCCAGCCGACAAAGGCGTCGTATTGCACGCCCAGCCACTGGCCGCGCAGGCCGACAAAAGCGCCCGTCAGGTTGCGCGCGATCAGCCAGGCGGCGGATGGCCCGGCCACTTCGCCATGGTCGAGCCCCGCATACGCTTCCTGGCCGCTGCTGCCCAGCGGCACGCCGACTTCATTGCGCAGCAGCCAGCCCCGTTCGGCCGACAGGCTGCTTTCGCCGTCATAGCCGCGCACGGTATAGCGCCCACCGATGGCAAAGCGGTCCTGCGGCACCAGCGGAGTGCGGTTGTGCTGCATGCGCCAGTTGCCCGAGTAGCGCAGCGGCTGGCCGGCCAGCGTA
This sequence comes from Janthinobacterium algoris, assembly GCF_051380935.1. NCBI lineage: Bacteria > Pseudomonadati > Pseudomonadota > Betaproteobacteria > Burkholderiales > Oxalobacteraceae > Janthinobacterium > Janthinobacterium algoris. The sequence goes on from NZ_JBNYXZ010000004.1 coordinate 110,568, forward strand.
AACGGTGCCGATACGGCCGCATCGGCCAGGATCAGCTTGAAGCGCGAGGTGCCTTCGCCAAATGCTTCCTCGGGCGCGGCCAGCGCATCCATTGCGCCCGTGCCGCGCCGGTATTGCAGGTTGACGTCAAACGTGGCCTGGCCCATGAATTCACGGTGGCCGATGCCGAGTTCCCAACCGGCCATGCGGCGGCGCTGCACTTCCACTTCCGTGTCATCGATGGAGTTTTGCGCGGCGCGCTGCCAGCCGCGCAGGGATACTGTGGTCTTGCGCGACGCATCGCGGTAGACCAGGCGCGACAGTTTCACTTCGCGATTCTGGCTGGCGCCGCTGTAGTTGTAGTCCTGGCTGATGCCGGCCACGGACTGGTGGTAATGGCTGTCGCTGGCCGTGAAGGCCAGCAACCAGTAGGCGTAGGGAATCGAATAATGGGCCACCATGCCGCCCGTGCCGCGCGGACCGTGGTGGTTGCCATCGACGTTCTGGTTCAGGCTCAGGTAGAACAGGTCGTTCAGGGTCAGCCAGTGGTCATACGACAGGGTTACGCTGCCCTGCAGCTTGCCGGTCGAGCGCGAACCGCCATCGTCGAGGCCCAGCGCCAGGCGGAATGGCAAGCCCTGTTTCCACTGGATCTGCAGGTCGCTCTCGCCCGGCTTCGCGTTGCCGCCCTCGGCCGGCATGATCTGGATATCGGCTTCGGCCGTCGGCACGCGCTTGAAGTTTTCCAGTGCCTGTTCCGTATCGCGCACATTGAGCAAGTCGCCCGGCCGCGCCGGCACGGCATTCCACCAGGTGGCGCGGGCATTGGTGCCGGGCGCAAAGGCGATCTGCCGGATGCGCCCCGGTATCAGTGTCAAGGCCAGCGTGCCACGGCTCAAATCCTGCGGTTCGGCCAGCACGCGCGTCGTGACATAGCCGCGCGCGATGATGGCATTTTGCAGCCTTCCCATCAGTACATTGATGGCCTGCGTGCCGAGGCAGCGCCCCAGCGCAGAGTCAGGCGCTCCCAAGTCATCGCGGCCGGCGGCCGCCAGCGCCCATTGAAACTGCGCGGCGTCCTCGCCCCGCAATTCCAGGTGATTAATGGTAAAGCACGGCGATTCGCCCGTGGGCAGGCGATTGGCGGAGACGGCTGCGGGCGCCTCGAGCAGACGCACGTCGGGATTACGCTCCTGCTGCTGGCGCAAGAGGCGCTCACGTTCTTGCTGGCGGATTAATTCTTGGCTGGCATCGTCGCGCTGGCTGCTGCCAGGCGTATTGGAAGGGGGCGGTGCGATGTCGGGACGGGTCTGCGCGGACACGGCGGCACACAAGGTGCCGCTGAACAAAAATACACCGCACCATGGCGTCAAGCGCAGGTGCATATGTTGCCTTAAGTAATTATTTACGTAAGGAAATTATAAATTGATTATTTCTATTCGGCAACTATATTTATTTCTTGAGAACTTTACTGCTTTGGTAACTGTCTTTCATCTATCGAATTACCACTAGTAAAAAGCTGCGCCGTCTTGTGGCAGCAGAACAGGCAATGGAGCCGGCATCGATGGCATAAAAAAAGCCCTGTAAAAACAGGGCTTTAGCTTACTCAATCATTTCAGCATACAAAGTTTCCTTTTGGAAACTTACTCCCACTCGATGGTCGCTGGCGGCTTGCCCGAGATATCGTAGACGACGCGGTTGATGCCGCGCACTTCATTGATGATGCGGTTCGACACCTTGCCCAGCAGGCTGTGCGGCAGATGCGCCCAGTGGGCCGTCATGAAGTCTTGCGTCTGCACGGCGCGCAGGGCCACCACGTATTCGTAGGTGCGGCCATCGCCCATCACGCCCACCGATTTGACGGGCAGGAATACGGCGAAGGCCTGGCTGGTGGCTTCGTACCAGTTCGCTGGCAGCGCATCCGGATCGACGGCCTGGCCGGCAACGAATTCGTATGGCGTGTTGCGCAGTTCTTCAATGAAGATGGCGTCGGCGCGGCGCAGCAGGTCGGCGTAGTCTTTCTTGACTTCGCCGAGGATGCGCACGCCCAGGCCCGGGCCCGGGAACGGGTGGCGGTAGACCATGTCATGCGGCAAGCCCAGGGCCACGCCGAGCTTACGCACTTCGTCCTTGAACAGTTCGCGCAAGGGTTCGAGCAATTTGAGCTTCATGGTGTCCGGCAAGCCGCCCACGTTGTGGTGGCTCTTGATGGTCTGGCCTTTCTTGCCTTTACCGGCCGATTCGATGACGTCCGGGTAAATCGTGCCTTGCGCCAGCCATTTGGCGTTGACCAGCTTGCCAGACTCGACCTGGAACACTTCGACGAATTCGCGGCCGATGATCTTGCGCTTTTGCTCGGGGTCGGTGACGCCGGCCAAGTGGCCCATGAACTGCTCTTCCGCATCGACGCGGATGACTTTCACGCCCAGGTTCTTGGCGAACATGTCCATCACCATCTTGCCTTCGTCCAGGCGCAGCAGGCCGTGGTCGACAAAGACGCACGTCAGCTGGTCGCCGATGGCGCGGTGGATCAGGGCAGCGGCCACCGAGGAATCGACGCCGCCAGACAGGCCCAGGATGACGTCATCGGTGCCCACTTGCGCGCGGATTTTCTCCACCGCTTCGCTGATGTAATCGGGCATATTCCAGTCCGATTTGCAGCCGCAGATTTCATGCACGAAACGACCGATCATGGCCTTGCCCTGCACCGTGTGCGTCACTTCCGGGTGGAATTGCACGCCGTAGAACTGGCGCTCTTCGTCAGCCATGGCGGCGATCGGGCAGCTCGGGGTGTTGCCCATCAGCTTGAAGCCTGGCGGCATTTCCAGCACTTTGTCGCCATGGCTCATCCACACTTTCAGCATGCCGTGACCTTCGTCGGTGACGAAGTCGGCAATACCGTTGAGCAACTTGGTGTGGCTGCGGGCGCGTACTTCGGCGTAGCCGAATTCGCGCACCAGGCCGTTTTCCACCTTGCCGCCCAGTTGGGCCGCCATGGTTTGCATGCCGTAGCAGATGCCCAGTACCGGTACGCCCAGCTCGAACACGGCTTGCGGCGCGCGCGGCGAGTCGCCGTCCAGGGTGGAGTTGTGGCTGCCCGACAGGATCACGCCGGCGGCGCCATAGTTGCGCACGAATTCGTCGCTGACGTCATACGGGAAGACTTCGGAAAACACGCCGGAATCGCGCACACGGCGGGCGATCAACTGGGTGACTTGGGAACCGAAATCGAGAATGAGGATTTTAGAATGCATGATGGGGACTTTATCTGAGGTCATTACAAAACCGGCGCACTAGGCGCCGGTCTGGTCTGTCGCTAATTACTCTGAACGGTAGTTTGGCGCTTCTTTCGTGATCTGCACATCATGGACATGCGACTCGCGCATGCCGGCCGAAGTGATTTCCACGAATTCCGCCTTTTCGCGCAGTTCGTCGATGGTGGCGCAACCGCAGTAACCCATCGATTGACGCACGCCGCCCACCAACTGGAAGATGATCGCCAGCACGCTGCCTTTGTAGGCCACGCGGCCTTCGATACCTTCAGGTACGAACTTGTCGGCCTTCATGGTGGCGTCCTGGAAGTAACGATCTGCCGAACCATCGGACATCGCACCCAGCGAACCCATGCCGCGGTACGATTTGTAGCTGCGGCCCTGGTACAGGATCACTTCGCCTGGCGCTTCTTCCGTGCCGGCAAACATGGAACCCATCATCACGGTGGAAGCACCGGCTGCCAGCGCCTTCGAGATATCGCCCGAGTAACGGATACCGCCGTCGGCGATACATGGCACACCCGTGCCTTCCAATGCTTCGGCGACATTCGAGATGGCCGTGATTTGCGGTACGCCTACACCGGCGACGATACGCGTTGTGCAGATCGAGCCAGGACCGATGCCGACCTTGACCGCATCGGCGCCGTATTCCACCAGCGCCTTGGCAGCGGCTGCGGTAGCGATATTGCCGCCAATCACTTCCACTTGCGGATACTTGGTCTTGATCCAGCGTACGCGGTCCAGGATGCCTTGCGAGTGGCCGTGGGCCGTGTCGACCACCAGCACGTCGACGCCGGCGGCGACCAGCAGGTCGATGCGCTCTTCATCCTTGGCACCGACGCCGACGGCGGCGCCGACCAGCAGCTTGCCCTGGCTGTCTTTCGACGCGAACGGGTGGGAAGTCGACTTCTGGATATCCTTGACGGTGATCAGGCCGCGCAATTCGAAGGCGTCGTTGACGACCAGCACGCGCTCGAGACGGTGCTTGTTCATCAGGCGCTTGGCTTCGGCCGTATCGGCATCTTCATTGACGACCACGAGTTTCTCGCGCGGAGTCATCTTGGCGGAGGCTTCGGCGTCGAGTTCCTTTTCAAAGCGCAAATCGCGGTTGGTGATGATGCCGACGACTTCCTTACCCTTGACGACGGGGAAACCGCTGATGCCGTATTGTTCCGTCAGCGCGATCACGTCGCGGATTTTCATTTCTGGCGGAATCGTGATCGGATCACGCAGCACGCCAGCTTCGAAACGTTTTACGCGGGCCACTTCACGTGCCTGGTCCTTCGGATTCAAATTCTTGTGGATAATGCCGATGCCACCTTCCTGGGCCATCGCGATCGCCAGGCGTGCTTCCGTCACCGTATCCATGGCTGCGGACAGCAAGGGAATATTCAGGGTGATATTGCGGGTCAGGCGAGTTTTGAGGGACGTATCGGCGGGTAGAACGTTGGAGTAGGCTGGGACGAGCAGCACGTCATCGAATGTGAGTGCTTTTTGAAGTAGACGCATAGCATTTCCTATTGGCGCAAAAGCAGATTATACAGAAATTCTTGATTCCTGTCTTAAACATTCACAAACCTCTGTAGACATAGTAGGAATGCCATTTTCACTTCTCTCTAAATGTCTGGAAAAGTCTACGTTTTCGCCCAAAATTCGCCCTCGTTTTCGAGCCTATTTCGCGCAGCGCGCTGACTGCTTACTGAGGTGCCGCAACGTCCAGCGAACCCCGAAGGACAACAATAAGATAAGGCTTTTTCAAAGGACGGCAATGAGGCACAAACTTGCAGCCATCATCCTACCAGTTCTATCTGCCTGCACTATCAGATCATTGCAACGTCTCTGTGCAGGCATGCATATCGAACGCAGATGATATTGACTTTTAAACACCATTCTTTTGAATAATCACTTTACTTGTAAAATCAGCAGACAACACAGAATAATCAGGAACACGATGGCGATCACACCACTGGCAGCACTGCACCGCAAACTATTCGACGAAGCCGATGGCAGCAAGTTTGCCACGCTCAAGGACAGACTGATCAAGAAACACGGCGAAACCGACCGGCTGGCGGTACTGGAGATACTGAGCGCTTATGCGCGCGAAGGCCAGTTGCTGCACTGGCGCAGCTCACTGGTCAACTCCATCGTGGGCCTAATGCAACCGCAGGAGATGAAAGACTTTTTTACATGGGCCGTCACAATGCCGGAGCTTGCCTACTGGGGCATCGATGGCCTAATGAAAAGCCAGGGCAAGGATGCTTACGAGACCGTGGTGGGACTCGCCAACTCTGCTACCCTGCCCCTGGTGGCGAAGTCCAAGGCCGTGAAAAGCCTGGCCGTGCTGAGCCGCCAGCCATTTGACGCCGGCTTGCCAGCCGTTCCCGACTACTGGAAAGCCGAGAGCCTGAGGCTCGATGATGTGCTTGCCTGGCAGCGCGCCGGCTACCCGGACGGCGCGGGAGTTGCGCCACCGGCCACGCATGCGTCGCTGGACGATCCACGTACGGCACTGGAAAAAGCGGCTGCAAAACTGGAGAAAAAGCTGGCGGCCGAGCGCAAGAAAGACCAGGACCTGGCCAGCCCGTCGAACTGGCTGGTCATTGCGGATAATGCCGACCTGGCAGCCATCGACCAGCGCTGGACCTTGCCTGAACAATACCAGCGCTTCCTGGCCCGCTATTCGCCGCTGCGCGTGTATATCGACAGCAAGCGGTATTTCCAGGGCCTGAATCTGTATGGCGCGGCGGGGCTGATCAAGGCGCAGCACGGGTACTCCTACAATACCGTCGACCAAGAAGTCATCGCCGACTGGCCAGCCCACTATGTGGTGATTGCCGATGCGGGTGCCGATCCGTATTGCCTGGATCTCTCCGCAATTGAAAATGGCGACGCGCCCGTCTATACGGCCGAGCACGGCGCAGGGGCATGGCGTTTTGAGCGCCATGCGGACAGCTTTGTCGAGTTCCTCAAGGAAATCGCCAAGGCTGCTTAGCGCGGCTCGCCGCCTGGCCCTATCACGGATCATCCCCACTCCACCGCCAGTCGGCCCCAGGCTGCGATCCAACTCGTCAGCCGTCGCTGCAATTTTACGCAGGCGCCGCACACCTCCCACAGCAGCGCGAGCACGTCGGGCGACGTGTTGCGTGCCTGGATTTCCTTCAGTTGCTCGATGCTGAGCGGTGCTCGAATTTTGCTCATTGCCGGCTCTTCATCGCACGTTTCGATCGATCCATGTCAGTTCTGCCATGGATGGCTCATCCTCGATGCTGCCCAGGGCCGAGCCAGGAACGTCTTTCAGTTTGCCTTCTACAAGGGCATGCGCCCGAGCGAATACATCGCGCTACGCTGGGAATCGATCGACTGGGCAGGGTTCAACGTTCGCGTCGACGTTGCTCTCGACGGAGGCCAACGCGATGTACGTAGCGAAGCAAATGGGATATACCGATACGACCATGATGACGAGAACTTACGGCTGCTGGGTTGAGCAAGAAGGTGGTGTGTTACCAGATCAATACCGCACCATGACAGATGGGCTAAAGGCAGGGGTCGCTTAGCTTTTTCGCCCACGTTTCGCCCATGCAAATGGCAAAACGACTGGAACCCGCATGCATGCGTGTTTGTTGTGGCTAAAAGCAAAAGCGCCCTCCGTCCTTGCAGCATAGAAAAGATATTTGAAAATAGCAAAAGATCGCACTCGCCAGACAGCGGCCACGCCGGCGCCCTGCCGGCTCAGCCCTTCGCCGACTTGCCGCTGGCGCGGCGCCGGCGCGCCTCCTTCGGGTCCGCCTGCAAGGGCCGGTACACTTCCACCCGGTCATGCTCGTGCAATACGGTATCGAGCGGCTTCTTCTTGCCATAGATGCCCACCATATTGATGCCCAGGTCGATGCCGGGGATGGCCTGCAGCAAGCAGCTCTGCGCCACCGCCTGCTCGATGGTGGTACCTGCAGGCACACGCAAGGAGCGCAGGAACGTACTATCCGGCAGCGCGTGGCAAACCTGCACCATGATGCCCGCTTCAGCCATACACAGTCTCCGCGCGCTTACAGAAAGAATCGACCATGCTGTTGGCGATCATGCCGAAGACGGGGCCGATGATCTGTTCAAGCACGCGGCTGGAAAACTCATAGTGCAAGTCCAGTTCGATCTTGCAGGCACCTTCACGCAGGGCCTTGAAGGTCCACACGCCGTCGAGGGTCTTGAAAGGACCGTCCACCAGCTTCATCTTGATGGAGGTGAAAGGCGCGTTCTCGTTGGACGTGGTGAAGCTTTGGCGCACGCCGTGGTAATGTATGCCCACGCTGGCGACAACCGTGTTCTCGCCTCTCTCGCGAACCTCGACCGCACCGCACCAGGGCAGGAATTTGGGATAATCCTCCACCGCCGCCACCAGCGCGAACATTTGTTCGGCGCTATAGCCGAGAAAAACTGATTTATGTACTACTGCCATTGAAGAACCATTTGCTATGATGTTGGATATAGTGATTTTATCGCGCTTGCGCGAGACAGTAGTTTAACCGACCCGCGCACATTTACCATCTCATGACCATAGCAGACAACAGAAAAGCCTTCCACGACTACTTTATCGAGGATCGCTACGAAGCGGGCATCGTGCTGGAAGGCTGGGAAGTCAAAGCCATCCGCGACGCTCGCGTACAAATCAAGGAAGCCTACGTTGTCGTCCGCGGCGACGAACTCTTCCTGTTCGGCGCGCATATTAGCGCCCTGCCGACCGCCTCCACCCATATCCACCCGGAAGCCGTACGCACGCGCAAGCTGCTGCTGCACCGTACGGAAATGGATAAACTGATCGGCAAGGTGGAGCGCTCCGGCTATACGCTGGTGCCGCTCAACCTGCATTACAAGGGCGGCCGCGTGAAATGCGAAATCGGCTTGGCCAAGGGCAAGAAGCAGCATGACAAGCGAGCCGCAGAGCGCGACCGCGATGGCGCGCGCGAAGTCCAGGCGGCAATGAAGTCGCACCGTCGCTGATCTGGCACTGCGCGCAGCGTGCTGCGACCGTACCAACAACCCGGCTATATGCCGGGTTTTATTTTGCCACTATCTGCGGCAAGCGGAAAAAGCCTGGCGCGGCGGGATGAAAACAGGGAAAGGAAGAGATACGGCGGGAACAAGACGAGTATTAGTGAAAATACCGTGGAGATAAGCGAATGAATCAGCTTTGCCTGTCTGGCCAAAGACGATAAATCAGGAAAGTTCCGGATGCTTGCATGCTGCCTTGTACTGCACCTGCACCACTCCACAGGACAAGCATCCGAATGAACGGTGTATTACACCTTCAACAGATCGCGCGACTTGCCCGAATCGGTCCACTCTTTGACCCATTTCGGTTGACGGCCACGGCCAGTCCATTGCTGCGTCGCATCGTCCGGATTGCGATAGCGCACTGCGACTGTGCCCGTTTTAGCGCGAATCCCTGTACCAACCAAGTCTTTTACGGAAACGCCGACGCTCTGGGCAATGGCCAGGATTTGCTCACGCGCTTTGGACAGATCATCCTGTTCGCGTTTCTTCATTTGCTTCTTGATGTCGTCCTGCAAGGTGCGCAGTTCGGACAGGGATAAGCTCGACAGATCCATGATATTTCCTTGTGTGAGTTGAAAAATATAACTGAACAGTTAAATTCTATCCAATTGTAACGCGACTGAGGTGATTTTTCTTAAGATTTGATTGTTTTTTACAATTCTTTTACCAAAAACCCTGCTTCCCTGGCTTTCAAGCACTACAAGCTTCCAATCACGGGGAGAGGGCATCGCGCACGGACTGTTTGCGCAAGCGCCACTGCTTTGTGCGGCTGCGATTCAATACAGCGCCATCGGCTGTATTTATTTTGCAGTACTTTCTGCTTTATTGCAATTTATAGTAATTATAAATTGCAATTCAAAATATACATGGAGCCAATACTATCGCCTATCGCGCATCGCCTGTAAACACTATCCTGGATCCTGCGCGGCAGATGTCACGCCAGTCAATGAAATAAGCACCACATGGCAGCACATATTCCCTAAAGTGCGCATAGCATAGCATGAAGAAAATATTTTCAACATAATTCATTCAGCCGCCGATACTCCAGCCCTGCCGCCGCCAGATAATCGGGGCAACGCAAATGCAAACTGCCCGCTATACAGCGGGCAGTATTGACGAAACCTTGCTACAGGCTTGCTATTCACCCAGCCAGTCAGTTAATCAGGGCATCGCTACGCTGCCTTTCGGCTTCTGCGATTTCACCACCTGCATCGCTGTGGCGATCAAACCACTCATATCGCCCAGATTGGCCGGCACAATAATCGAGTTATTCGTTTTCGCCAATTGCGCGAACGCGCCCACATATTGCTCGGCCACTTTCAGATTGACGGCATCCTCACCGCCTGGCTCGCGGATGGCGGCGCCCACCTGGCGCAGCGCTTCGGCACTGGCTTGCGCCAGCGCGACGATGGCCGTAGCCTGGCCTTCGGCGCGGTTGATCGAGGCCTGCTTCTCGCCTTCCGAACGGGCAATCGCCGCCTCCCGCTCGCCAGTGGCGATATTAATCTGCTCTTGCTTACGCCCTTCCGAGGCAGCAATCAGGGCGCGCTTCTCGCGCTCGGCCGTAATCTGCGCCTGCATCGCATGCAAAATTTCCTTCGGCGGCGTCAAATCCTTGATTTCATAACGCAATACCTTGACACCCCAATTCGCCGCCGATTCATCGATAGCATTTACGATGGCCGTATTAATATGGTCGCGTTCTTCAAATGTCTTGTCGAGTTCCATTTTGCCGATGACCGAACGCAAGGTCGTTTGCGCCAGTTGCGTAATGGCGGCAATATAATTCGACGAGCCATACGAAGCACGCATGGCATCGGTAATCTGGAAATACAGAATGCCATCGACCTGTAATTGCGTATTGTCACGCGTAATGCACACCTGCGGCGGCACGTCGAGTGGAATTTCCTTGAGCACGTGCTTGTAAGCAATGCGGTCAACGAAAGGCACAACGATATTCAGGCCAGGCCCCAATACCGCATGGAACTTGCCCAGGCGCTCCACCACCCAGGCATGCTGCTGCGGCACCACATTGACCGTCTTGAAGACAAATACCAGTGCCAGCAATAACAAGATCAGCGACATGCTTCCGATGCTTACTTCCATAATTTATTCTCCAGGTTATCCAACAATCAAACGGCTGCCACGCACGGCACGTATGGTGTAATGACCGGCCTGCGCATCGCTGCCGGGAATCAGCTCCACGTCCCACAAGGCGCCGCGATACATCACGCGCGCCGTGCCATCGACCCAATGCGCGACCGCCACGCTTTGACCGATATCCAGATTCACATTCGGATCCTGCGCCACATCGCGCCGCGCCGCCTTGCCAAAACGGCTGCGCCGCAATAACAGCGTGGCCGCCACGCCGACCATGGCGGCCGTCACAGCCTGCCAGCTGCCATTGCCGCCCGCCAGCGCCACCAGTCCTCCGGCACTGATACCGATGGCGATCATCAGCAGATAAAACGTGCCGGTAAACAGTTCCAGGATCAATACCGCGCCAGCTGCCACGAACCAGCCTACCCATTCAGCCATGATGCCTCCATTCTTGCGATTCCAAAAATAAAAAACCCCGCAGCCTATATAAGCGACGGGGTTTAATGCGCAGTACAGCCTGATATTCTTCTTACCAAACACCTATATACAAGCAGTCTAACGCAATTCCTGATGACGTCAATAGCCAGGGGGGCGAATTAGCGCCGCCGGCCCTGCATTTATTCTTCCAGCAGGCTGCGCAGCATCCACGCCGTCTTTTCATGCAAATCGAGACGCTGCGTGATCAGATCGGCCGTCGGCTGGTCATTGGCTTTTTCCAGCAGCGGGAACAAACGACGCGCCGTGCGCGCAGTCGCTTCCTGTGCCGACACCAGGTGACTGACCATGTCGAGCGCCGGCGGCACGCCGTCGATTTCCTTGATCGAGGCGAGCTTGACGAATTCCTTGTAGGTGCCCGGCGCCGGATAACCGAGGGCGCGAATGCGCTCGGCGATCAGGTCCAGCGCGCCCCACTGCTCCGTATATTGCGTCATGAACATCAGGTGCAGGGTGTTGAACATCGGACCCTTGACGTTCCAATGAAAATTATGGGTCATCAGGTACAAAGTGTAGCTGTCGGCCAGCAGGCCGGACAGGCCTTCCGCGATCTTCGCGCGATCCGCCTCGGAAATGCCGATGTCGATCTTTGCAACTTTGCTCGGTTTCTTGCTTGCCATGAGAACTCCCGTTTCAATGTATTGGTGGAATCATTTTAGCTGATCTGGCGCAAGCCCATCGAATATTGCCGTGCGCCGCATGGCAGGCGTAAAAAAACCCGCTGCCAGGTGAGCGGCAGCGGGTTTTCAGAGGGTAAGAAAGATGCTTACGCTTTCAGCGCAGCGAGCTTCTGCCAGGTGTCGATCACTGAGTCGGGATTCAGGGACATCGATTCGATGCCCTGCTCCATCAGCCAGACGGCGAAGTCGGGGTGATCCGAAGGACCCTGGCCGCAAATGCCGATGTACTTGCCGCGCGCCAGGCAAGCCTTGATGGCCAGCGACAGCAGGGCTTTCACGGCAGGATCGCGCTCGTCGAAGTCGGCGGCCAGCAATTCCATCCCGGAATCGCGGTCCAGGCCCAGGGTCAGCTGGGTCAGGTCGTTCGAACCGATCGAGAAACCGTCAAAATGGTCGAGGAACTGGTCGGCCAGGATGGCGTTCGACGGCACTTCGCACATCATGATGACGCGCAAGTCGTTTTCACCGCGCTTCAGCCCATTTTTCGCCAGCAGGTCGATGACTTTCTCAGCCTGACCCAAGGTGCGCACGAATGGCACCATGATTTCCACGTTCGTCAGGCCCATGTCGTTGCGTACGCGCTTCATCGCTTCGCATTCCATGTTGAACGCTTCGGAGAAGTCGGCCGACAGGTAGCGCGCCGCGCCGCGGAAGCCCAGCATCGGGTTTTCCTCGTCCGGCTCGTAGCGCGAACCGCCGATCAGCTTCTTGTACTCGTTCGACTTGAAGTCGGACAGGCGCACAATGACTTTTTTCGGCCAGAATGCGGCGGCGATGGTGGCGATGCCTTCAGCCAGCTTGTCGATATAAAACGCTTTCGGCGAAGCATGGCCACGCGCCACCGATTCCACGGCTTTTTTCAGGTCGGCATCGATGTTCGGGTATTCCAGGATCGCGCGCGGGTGCACACCAATATTGTTATTGATGATGAATTCCAGGCGCGCCAGGCCCACGCCGGCATTCGGCACTGACTGGAAGTCGAACGCCAGTTGCGGGTTGCCCACGTTAAGCATGATCTTGGTGTCGAGCTTCGGCAATTCGCCGCGCGACACCTCCGATACTTCCGTTTCCAGCAAGCCGTCGTAGATCTTGCCTTCGTCGCCTTCCGAGCACACCACGGTCACAAAGGTGCCGTCTTTCAGCACGTCGGTGGCATTGCCGCAGCCGACGACGGCTGGAACGCCCAGTTCACGCGCAATAATTGCAGCGTGGCAAGTACGGCCGCCACGGTTGGTGACGATGGCCGCAGCGCGCTTCATGACCGGTTCCCAGTTCGGGTCCGTCATGTCGGCCACGAGCACGTCGCCTGGCTGCACGCGCTCCATGTCGGCCGGGTCGTGGATCACGCGCACAGGGCCGGCGCCGATCTTCTGGCCGATGGCGCGGCCGGACGTCAACACGGTGCCCGTGCTTTTCAGCTTGAAGCGTTCCTGCACGTCGGTCGCCTTTTGCTGCGACTTGACGGTTTCAGGACGCGCCTGCAAGATGTACAGCTTGCCGTCGCGGCCATCCTTGCCCCACTCGATGTCCATGGGACGGCCGTAGTGGTTCTCGATGATGACGGCGTATTTGGCCAGCTCCACCACTTCGCTGTCGTTCAGCGAGTAGCGGTTGCGCATTTCGACCGGCACGTCGACGGTTTTCACAGAACGGCCAGCTTTCGCTTCGTTCGTAAATTCCATCTTCAGCAGTTTTGAGCCGATATTGCGGCGGATCACAGGCGACTTGCCTTTTTCCAGCATCGGCTTGTGCACATAGAATTCGTCGGGATTGACGGCGCCCTGCACCACGGTTTCGCCCAGGCCATAGCTGGAGGTGACGAACACCACATCCTTGAAGCCCGACTCGGTATCGATGGTAAACATCACGCCGGCCGCGCCCAGGTCGGAACGCACCATGCGTTGCACGCCGGCCGACAAGGCCACTTCAGCGTGCGTAAAACCCTTGTGCACGCGATACGAGATGGCGCGGTCGTTGTACAGCGACGCAAACACCTGTTTCATGGCGTCGAGCACGTTGTCAATGCCAACCACGTTCAGGAAGGTTTCTTGCTGACCAGCAAAAGACGCGTCCGGCAAGTCTTCCGCCGTGGCCGAAGAGCGCACGGCAAACGACATTTCGGTCTCGGAATCGGCCACCAACTTGGCGTAGAACTGGTCGATTTCAGCGGCCAGGCGTGGCTGGAATGGCGTTTCCACGATCCACTGACGGATCTCGGCACCGGCTTGCGCCAGCGCGCGCACGTCATCGATGTTCAGCCCTACGAGGCGCTGGGCGATGCGTTCGGCCAGCGGCAAGCCGCCATTGGCGCTATACGACAGGAAATCGCGGAAGGCCTGCGCCGTGGTGGCAAAGCCACCGGGCACGCGCACGCCGGCTTCCGCCAGCTGGCTGATCATTTCGCCCAGGGAGGCGTTCTTGCCGCCGACGGATTCGACATCCGTCATGCGCAAATGCTCGAACGAGGCAACATACACCGCGTCCTTGTCTTCCTGCTGTTGCGATACTGCGTTGGTCATAATGACACCCTTACTGATGATAGAAATCTTTACGCGAGGCGCACAGACAGTCTTCTTGTTATTCTTGGCGTCGTGCAGCACAATCATACCGTTGCAACCATTTTACCTTGTGCGGCGCAAATTGACGACGCACAATCTTGATCCGAAAACCCATGACACAAGATCCACGCCCCCCTCTGCCCTCCGCGGCCCGCACCGTCTTCTTTGTTTCCGACGGCACCGGCATCACCGCCGAGACCTTCGGCCACTCGGTGCTGACGCAGTTCGATCTGCGTTTCCGCCAGATCCGCCTGCCCTTCATCGATACCATGGACAAGGCCTACGAGGCGGCGCGCAAGATCAACGAAGCCTTCGCCACCGATGGCCAGCGGCCGATCATTTTCTCCACCCTGGTGAAGAACGATCTGTCGGCCGTAATTCGCAAGTCCAGCGGCATGCACATGGACCTGATTCAGACCTTTGTCGCCCCGCTGGAGCAGGAACTGGGCGTGATGTCGACCCACACCATCGGTCGCTCGCACAATATCGTCGACAGCGAGGAGTATAAGAACCGCATCGAGGCGATCAACTATTCGCTGGCGCACGACGATGGCCAGTCGCACAAGAACCTGTCCTCGGCCGATGTCATTCTGGTGGGTGTTTCGCGCTCTGGCAAGACCCCGACCAGCCTGTATCTGGCCATGCAATACGGTATCAAGGCGGCCAACTATCCGCTGATTCCCGACGATTTCGAACGAGACAAGCTGCCGTCCGCCCTGCTGGAATTTAAGAATAAAATTTTCGGATTAAGCATTACGCCCGAACGTTTGTCGGAAATACGCAACGAAAGACGCGCTGGAAGCAAGTATGCGGCCATCGAAAATTGCCGTTACGAGGTCAACGAGGCGGAAAAAATGATGAAACGCGAGGGTATCCACTGGCTCTCCTCAACCACCAAATCGATCGAGGAGATTTCCACGACGATCTTGCAAGAGATTAAGCCGAACCGCCGCGAATACTAGACTAGAACACTTGACTAAACCTGCTGCGCGTCCGCTCGCTACGGTTTTGTCAGGCGTTCGTTTCTCTCGAAAGTTCCGTCAACGCGGCCACCAACCGGTCCAATTCAGCGGTGGTGGTAGTGACTGCCACCGTCGCGCGCACGATGTCGGTGTCGCCGATATTGCGCTGCACGGTAAAGACCTCGAAGCGCTGCAGCAAGGCCTGTTGCAGCTGGCGCGCGCTCATGCCGTCGACGGCAAAGGCCACCAGCGCCGTGCCGTGCACCGCGTCCTGCGGCGACAGCAAGCGTACGCCGGGCAATTGCGCGACGCGGCTGACCCAGTAATTGCGCAGCCAGGCCAGGCGTGCGGTCTTGGCCGGCGTGCCGCCCAGGCGCTCATGAAAGTCCAACGCGGCAGGCGCGGCAAGGATGGCGCTGATCGGCGGCATGCCCATGTGCAGGCGACTGCGGATATCGTCCAGTGGATAATCGTCGTCTCCGAAATGCGGCTCGATCTTGTGCAGCTGCGCGGCGCGGATATACACAAAGCCCAGTCCGGACGGAGCACCCAGCCATTTATGTAAATTAAAACCGGCAAAATCGACATCCATCGCCCGCACATCGACCGCCACCTGCCCCAGCGCATGGGCACTATCGAGCACGACGTCGATGCGGTGTTCGCGCGCCAGCGCAATCAACGCGCGCACCGGCAACTGCTGGCCATTGGCCGGCGTTACCTGCGACAGCAGCAGCAATTTCGGTTTGACGGCCTGGCGCATGGCCGCAGCATAGCGGGCGATGATCTCGTCGTCGCTGATCGGCAAGCGCAATGTGACTTGCGTACTGGTGACGCCACGGCGCTGCGCCAGCCAGCGCATGGCCGTGCGCGTGGCCGGATAATCGAGATTGCTCCACAGCACGGTATCACCGGGCGCCAGGCCGTGATACTGCGTGATCAGCACTTGCATGGACTCGGTGCCGCTGCGCGTGAGCAGGATCTCGTGCGGCTCCGCATGGATCAGCGCGGCCAGGCGCTGGCGTAAAAGATCGACGCGCATGTGCGTGAATTCGCCGCGCACAAAAGGACTCAATTGCGCATTGACATAGCGCACCGCCTGCTCGAAGGCCGCTTGCACGGGCGCCGCCATGGCGCCGAAATAGCCATGTTCGAGATTGACGATGGCGTCCGGCGGCGCGGGATAAAAGGCGGCGGCCTGACGCCACCAGGCCTCGTCACGTGCGGCGCCGTCGGCGAGCAAAGGCAGAACTGGATGATCAGGCATGGCGGGCATTGGTTGGAAAGTGTCAGGACTGGCCCTGGCGCAGCTGCTCGAAGAAGCAGACGGCGGCGCAGGCGGCCACGTTCAGCGATTCGATCTGTCCCAGGTGGGGAATGACCACCTGGTGCGTCGCCATCGACAGCAGATCGTCGGCCACGCCCTGCCCTTCATGGCCAAACAGCCAGGCGACCGGCTGACGCAGGTCGACATCGTACAATCGCTGGGTGGCGTAGCCGCTGGTGGCGAGAGTGGCCACCTTGGCGCCGGCAACGAGCGCGGCCAGGTCGACGTTCTCAAAGATGTCGAGCACGAAGTGCGCGCCCATGGCCGCGCGCAGCACTTTCGGCGACCAGCAGAAGGCCGTGCCGGCGCTGCAGTACACCTGCGTAATGCCGGCAGCGGCGGCGCTGCGCAGGATCGAGCCCACGTTGCCCGGGTCTTGCAGATTATCGAGCAGCACGGCCGACACGCTCAGCGGTGCCGTGACGACCCGTTCCGGCGTCTCGACGAGGAACATCACGCCCACGCCATGCTCGACCTGGCTCACCGCATGGTACAGCGCGTCGGGCAAGCCCAGTACGTGCGCGCGCTGGCTTTCCAGCTGGCCGACGATGTCCGCCACTTCCCCGTTCTGCAAGGCGCTTTCGCTGACGATGCACTGCTCCGGCATGCCGCGCAGCTGCAGGTACGACTGGCACAGGTGCACGCCATCGAGCAAGGTGCGGCCCGACTTGCGGCGCGCCTGCGAACTGCCCGCCAGCTTCAGCAAATCCTTGTATTGCGCATTCTCGCGCGAGGTAATCGTCTTCATGCCACCACCTCCTGCGCGCCGAACAGCGCAATCACATTGCGCACGGGGGCGAACGAACGGCGGTGCACGGGCGAGGCGCCGTGCAGATGCAGTCGCTCCAGGTGCAGCTTGGTGCCGTAGCCCTTGTGCTGGTCGAAGCAGTACTCGGGATAGGCCGCATGCAAGTGCACCAGGGCCGCGTCGCGCGCAGTCTTGGCCAGGATCGAAGCGGCGGAAATCGAATCGACCTTGTCGTCGCCGCCGATGATGGCCATGCCGCGTATCGGCATCACGGGGCAGCGGTTGCCGTCGATCAGGGCCAGGGTCGGCACGATAGCCAACGCCTCGACGGCGCGGCGCATGGCCAGCATCGACGCCTGCAAAATATTCAGGCTGTCGATCTCCTCTTCCGACGCTTCGGCGATGGCCCAGGCCAGCGCCTTGGCCTTGATCTGCGGCGCCAGCAGATCGCGCTTGGCCTCGGTGAGTTTTTTCGAGTCGCGCAAGCCGTCGATCGGCTGCTGCGGGTCGAGGATCACGGCGGCGGCGAACACGGGGCCGGCCAGCGGACCGCGCCCTGCCTCGTCGACGCCACAGATGATTTCATCGAGCGAGAATGGCAAGTCGTCAAACAGGCCGGGATAGATATTTTTCACGTTGAATCTTTGGTTGGTAATGCGGTTGAAGCGGTGATCGGGATTTACTTGCGGTTGGCGGCGATGACTTGCATGACGGCGTTGGCGCTCTCGCGCGCGCTGTCGCGCAGCAGGCTGTGGTGCATATCCGTGAAACGCTGCACCAGGCGCAGGCGCCCGGGCACGTCGCTCAGCTGCTGCCACATGGCCTCGGCCAGCGCTTCCGGGCTGGCCGCGTTTTGCAGCAGCTCGGGTACCAGGTAGTCGCGCGCCAGAATGTTTGGTAAACCAATCCACGGCTGATAGCCCATGTGGCGCATGATTTCCCACGACGCGCGCATCATCTTGTAGGCGATGACCATGGGCTTCTTGTACAGCGCCACTTCCAGCGACGCCGTGCCCGACGCCACCAGCACCGCATCGGCGGCGCAGATGGCCGTGTGCGAACCGCCGTCGGTGAGCAAAATCTCGACGTCCTGCAAGCCAGCTTCCGCAATCAGTTGCAGGAAATACTGGCGCTGCTTCTCGCCGGCCATGGGCGCGACGAAACGCAAGGAGCGGTCGCGCGCCAGCAGCAGCTTGCAGGCGGCCACAAAGGCTACCGTATTGTATTTGAGTTCACCCATGCGGCTGCCCGGCATCAGGGTCACGACATTCGCGTCCTCCGGCAAGCCCAGGGCGCGGCGCGCGGCCGCTTCGTCGGGCTGCAGGGGAATCATTTCGGCCAGCGGATGGCCGACATAGGTGACGGGCACGCCCGCCTTGCGGTAGATCTCTTCCTCGAACGGGAAGATCACCAGCATGTGCGAGACGGCCTTGATGATTTTCTTGATGCGCCCACCGCGCCAGGCCCAGATCTGCGGCCCGATGTAATGCACGGTGGGGATGCCACCCTCCTTCAACTGCTGCTCCAGTCCCAGATTGAAGCCGGGATAATCGGCGCCGATGAAGACGGCGGGACGCTCGGCCAGCAACTGGTCGCGCAGCGCGTTCTGGATGCCCTTGATTTCACGGTAGCGGGGAATGATCTCGAACAGGCCGCGCACGGTCAGCTTGTCGAGCGGCCAGTCGGAGACGAAACCCTGTTTGGCCATGTGCTCGCCGCCGATGCCGTGGAAGCGCGCACCGGGCAGCTGCGGCACCAGGCCGGACAGCAGCCGGCTGGCCAGCAGGTCGCCCGACACCTCGCCGGCGACGATGGCGACATTGGCGACAGCGAGGCCGCCGGCCTGGTCAGCGGACGATGCCACGCGACGCCACGCCCAAAAATTCGCGCATGGCGCGAATGTGTTCCGCTACTTCCGGCGACGCCGCCGCTTCTTCTTCGAACAGGGCTGCCTTGGATTCTTCCAGGGTCAGTCCGGAGCGGTAGATGAGTTTATACGCGGTGCGGATGCCGTTGATCTGCTCGCGCGTAAAGCCGCGGCGTTTCAAGCCTTCGATATTGACGCCATGCGCCTGCGCCGGATTGCCGTTCAACAGGACAAACGGTGGCACGTCCTGCGTCAGGCTGGTGCTCATACCGACAAAGGCGTGCGCGCCGATCTTGCAGAACTGATGCACATTGGCGAAGCCGCTCATGATGACCCAGTCGCCGATTTCCACGTGGCCCGCCAGTTGGGCGTTGTTCGAAAAGATGGTGTTGTTGCCCACCAGGCAGTCGTGCGCCAGATGCACATACGCCGAGATCCAGTTGTCATTGCCCAGGCGCGTCACGCCGCCACCCTGCACGGTTCCCGTGTTGAAGGTGCAGAATTCGCGGATGGTGTTGCGCTCACCGATTTCCAGGCGCGTCGCTTCCCCCGCCCATTTTTTGTCCTGCGGCTGCGCGCCGATGGAGGAAAACTGGAACAGGTGGTTGTCGCTGCCGATCGTCGTGTGGCCGTCGATGACCACGTGCGGGCCAACTTTGGTGCCAGCACCGATGCGCACGTGCGGACCGATGATGGTGTACGGACCCACCTCGACCGAGCTGTCGAGCTCAGCCTTCGGATCGATCACTGCCGTGGAGTGGATGGCCGCCATCACTGCCCCGCTGGCTGGCTCGCAGACTGGCTCGCATCCTGCGCGCTACGGATGGTACACATCAGTTCCGCTTCCAGCGCGACCTTGCCGTCAACCGTCCCGACAGCCTTGTATTTCCAGATGCCGCGCGAGACGCGCAGGATTTCCACGTCCATTTTCAGCTGGTCGCCCGGTTCAACAGGACGCTTGAAGCGCGCATTGTCGATGCCGACAAAGTACACCACCGAATTTTCGTCCGGTTTCACGCCCATCGACAGGAACGACAGCAGGGCCGCCGTTTGCGCCAGCGCTTCGATCATCAGCACGCCGGGCATGACCGGCTTGTGCGGGAAATGGCCCTGGAAGAACTCTTCATTGACCGTCACGTTCTTGATGGCGGTGATGGTTTTATTCGCTTCCCAGTCCAGCACGCGGTCAACCAGCAGCAGCGGGTAACGGTGCGGCAGCAGCGATTTGATGGCCAGGATGTCGAGGGTCTTTTTTTCAGTAGTCATTTTTCGTCTTGCGTGGTCAGTGTTTTAATTGTTTTTTCAAGCGCGCGGATCTTCTCGCGCATGCTTGACAGGTTGCGCACGATGGCGGCGCTCTTTTCCCAGTCGGCATTCTTGGCCAGCGGATAAAAACCCGTGTACTGGCCAGGTTCCGCGATCGAGCGCGAGACCATGCTGCCCGAGCCCACGTGGACGCGGTCGGCAATGGTCAGGTGGCCCAGCACCATGGCAGCGCCGCCAAAGGTGCAGTACTTGCCGATGATGGCGCTGCCGGCCACGCCGACGCAGCCGGCCATGGCCGTGTGTGCGCCGATGTGGCAGTTATGGCCAATCTGGATCTGGTTATCGAGCTTGACGCCATCTTCGATGATGGTGTCAGCCAGTGCGCCACGGTCAATGGTGGTATTGGCACCGATATCGACATCGTCACCGATCACCACCCTGCCCGTCTGCGGAATCTTGATGTACACGCCACCTTCGTTGGCGAAGCCGAAGCCATCGGTGCCGATCACGGCGCCTGAATGGATGATGCCGCGCTGGCCGATCACGCAGCGCGCATGGAAGGTCACGTTGGCGAGGAGCTGGGTGCCTGCGCCGATCCTGGCATCGCGCCCCACCACGCAGCCAGGGCCGATGACGCAGCCGGCGCCAATGACGGCGCCCGCTTCGATCACCGCATGCACGCCGACAGAGGCGCTGGCATCGACCTGCGCGCTGGCGTCGACAAAGGCACCCGGATGGATGCCGATTGGCGCCTTGATCTCATGCAAGGCGGCGAAATACTGCGCCGCGCGCGCAAAATAGACATAGGGATTCGGAGTGACGATGCGCGCACCGGCATACTCGGCACCGATCAGCGCATCGTCAGCCGGCGTAAGGATCAGCGCGGCAGCGCCGCTCTGCGCCGCCTGTGCGCGGAATTTGCTATTACTGAGAAAACTGATGTGCGAAGCGCCGGCATCGGCCAGCGGTGCGATCCCTGTGACTTCCAGGTTGGGCTCGCCCGCCAACTGTCCACCGAAGCGTTCGACCAAATCTCCTAGTCGAGTGCCCATCTTGATAACCCTTATTTTGTTACTGTTACTTGTCCAGTGCCTTCAAGACCTTGTCGGTAATGTCGATGCGCGGGCTGGCCCACAGGGCTTCCTGCAGCACGATGTCATATCCTTCGATATGCGCCATCTGCTGGATGATGGTGTTGGCTTTTTCGGCAATGGCGCTGCGCTCTTCGTTCGTGCGCTGGCTCAAGTCTTCGCGAAATTCGCGCTGGCGGCGTTGCAGCTCCTTGTCCAGCTCGAAAAACTCGCGCTGGCGCTTGGCGCGCTCAGCCTCGCTCAGGGTGGGCATGTCCTTTTCCAGGGCTTCGTTGGCCACCTTGAAGCGGCTGCCCAGTTCCTGAACGGCTTTTTCGCGCGAGCGAAACTCTTCGGCCAGCTTGGCGCTGGCCGCTTTGGCCAGCTTCGACTCGTTATAGATACGTTCGCTGCTGATCCAGGCGATCTTCGACTCCTGAGCCAGCGCCTGCACCGGCAACAGCGAACTCCAGCACAATGCGATCACGGCAAGGGACTTGGGCAGGGTAGCGGATGCGGTGTTCATGATACTCCATGGTCAAAAGGTAAAAGCTGTCGCCCCGGTTCAGATGGCCGGTTAGAAACCGGTGCCCATCTGGAACTGGAAGCGCTCCAGGCGGTCTGTGGGCTTGGCGTTCAGCGGCTTGGCATAGCTCAGCTTGAGCGGGCCCACCGGTGAAATCCAGCTGATGCCCAAGCCAGCAGAATAGCGCAATTGCGAGATCCGCATTTTTTCGCCTTCCTGGTAGACCTGGCCGCCGTCAAGGAAACCAAACCAGCGCAAGCTGCGGTCATTGCCCGAACCGGGGAATGGCATCTGCAGTTCGGCGTTACCGATCAGGCGCGAAGCGCCGCCCAGCGCATCGTTGGTGCTCGGTTCGACCGCGCCCAGCGAGGAACTCAGGTAACCGCGCACGGAACCGATGCCGCCACCGTAGAAATTCTTGAAGACCGGATACACGTGCTTGCCGATGCCATGGCCGTAATCGATCTCGCCCTTCAGCGCCAGGGTGACCTTGCTGAACAGCGGACGGAAATACTGGTGCTCATAGATGGCACGGAAGTATTTCTGGTCGCCGATCACGTCAGCCTCCAGGTTGATGCGCTGGTAGCGGCCGATCGATGGCGTCAGGGCGCTGTCGCGGCTGTCGCGTTGCCATGCCGCCGTCAGCGGGATGGAGTTCGTAGTGGCCGAACCGATACCGTCGGACGGGCCGCCATTGTCGATCACATACTGCTTGAAGCGGACCGGGCTGGTGATGTCGGTTTCGATGCGCGAGCGCTCGGCGCCGATGCCGAAGAAGACGGTGTCGACTTCCGAGAATGGCACGCCGAAACTGACGCGGCCACCGGTTTGCTTGATCTTGTAGCTGCCGATGTTCAGCGCCGGCGGTTCCGTCGTACGCAGGTAAACTTCAAAGCTGCGCGAAATGCCATCGTCCGTAAAGTACGGATTGGTTTGCGAAAACGCAATCGTGCGGCTGTAGTGGCTGGTATTGAGTTCGATGCCGACCGTGTTGCCGCTACCGGCGAAGTTGGCCTGCGAAATCGATGCCGACAGGGTGAACTTCTCCGATTGCGAAAAGGCGCCACCGATCAGGAAGTTACCCGTTGGTTTTTCCACCACCGTCACGTTGACGTCGACCTGATCGGTCGTGCCCTGCGCTTCCGGCGTGTCGATGGTCACATCCTTGAAGTAGCCCAGGCGGTCGACGCGGTCGCGCGACAGCTTGATCTTGTTGCTGTCATACCAGGACGATTCGAACTGGCGGAATTCGCGGCGGATGACTTCATCGCGCGTGGTGGTGTTACCGGCGATATTCATGTGGCGCACGTACACGCGCTTGCCCGGATCGATGAAGAAAGTAAAACCCACTTCATGCTTTTCACGGTTGATTTCCGGGTTGGCGTTGACGTTGGCGAAGGCATAGCCGAACGTGGCCAGGCGGTCCTGGATGCGTTTATTCGTGGCCGTCAGGCGCGCACCAGAGTAAATCTCGCCTTCGCGCATCAGGTTCAGGGCCTTCAGCTCCTCTTCGCGGCCGAACATCTCGCCTTCGAACTTGGTGCCGGCGATCTTGTACTTTTCACCTTCGGTTATATTGATCGTCAGGTAGATGTCTTTTTTATCGGGCGTGATCGACACTTGCGTGGAATCGACCTGCATCTCGATATAGCCGCGGTCCAGGTAGTAGGACTTGAGCGACTCGATGTCGCCCGTCAGCTTGGTCTTCGAATACTGATCGGCTTTGGTGTACCAGCTGAACCAGCCGCCCGTATTCAGGGCCAGTTGTTCGCGCAGTTCCTTGTCGCTGAAAGCCTTGTTGCCGACGATGTTGATCTGCTTGATGCGGGCCACGTCGCCCTCGTCGACGGCGAACACCACGTTGACGCGGTTACGCTCGATCGGCGTGACGGTGGTGGTGATCTTCACGCCATACAGACCATGCGACAGGTACTGGCGCTTAAGCTCCTGTTCCGCGCGATCAACCGAAGCCTTGTCGAAAATCTTGGCTTCGCCGACGCCGATTTCTTTCAATGCCTTGACCAGCACATCTTTCTCAAATTCCTTGGTGCCCGTGAATTCCACGGCAGCGATGGCCGGGCGCTCCTCGACCAGCACCACCAGCACGTCACCATCGACTTCCAGACGCACATCCTTGAAAAAACCCGTCGCGTACAGGGCTTTGATGGCGGCGATACTCTTCTCGTCGGAGAACGTTTCAC
The DNA here is from genome assembly GCF_051380935.1 of Janthinobacterium algoris. Classification (NCBI taxonomy): domain Bacteria; kingdom Pseudomonadati; phylum Pseudomonadota; class Betaproteobacteria; order Burkholderiales; family Oxalobacteraceae; genus Janthinobacterium; species Janthinobacterium algoris. The sequence continues at coordinate 134,662 of NZ_JBNYXZ010000004.1, forward strand.
CGACGCGCACCGGCAGGTAGCTGAAAACAGTACCAGCTTCAGTACGCTGGATCCCTTCGACCCGGATATCCTTGACAGTAAACGGCTGAACGGCCAGCGCATGGCCGGCACACAAGGCCATGACGGCGGCGCCGATCAGGCTGCGACGAAAGGAAGGCAAGGCAAAACGAGCAGAATGTAATTTCATTGGGGTTATTCAATGGGTAAATCAATGGACAACATACACAAAAGATTGCTTGTGCGACTCACGCAATGGCATCAACCACCGCCCTAATTCAGCAATCGCAACACGTCATTAAAGACGGCAAGCACCATCAAGGTCAGCAACAAACCGATCCCCAGGCGCTGGGCAATCTCGCCTACGCGCTCCGGCAAGGGGCGTCCGGTCAAAACTTCCAGCGAATAATACAGCAAATGCCCGCCATCCAGAACAGGAATGGGTAGCAAATTCATCACGCCCAGACTGATACTGATGAAGGCGATGAAGCTCAGATAGCTTACCAGGCCGATGCGCGCTGTCTGGCCCGCGTAATCGGCAATGGTAATGGGCCCCGTCACATTCTTCAGTGAAACCTGACCGGTGATCATTTTACCCAGCATTTTCAGGCTCATGACACTGGTATCCCAGACCTTGGCGGACGCCTTGCCCACGGCAGAGAACGGTCCGGAGGCCACGGTGATCATATCCGGCACCTGCCCCAGCTTTGCCTGGATCTTACCAACTGTTACAGCTCCCTCTGTCCCGGCGCCCGGCACGGCGTCCGGCGTAATGGGCAAGGTCAGGTCCTGGCCCTGGCGCAAGAGTTGCAATTGCAAGGTCCGGCCAGGCGACTGGCTCAGGGTGGCGATGACCGCCGCCACATCGTGCACGGGCTGCTCGTCGATGGCCAGAATCTGGTCGTTTTTCTGCAGGCCGGCGCGCGCCGCGGCGCCACCGGGCATGATTTCCATCAGCGTGGGCGCGGAACGGGCCAGGGTCAGGCCCAGCTTGCCCAGCACGTCGCCTTCCAGGTCGGTTTCCGTCAGGCTGGCCGTCGGCAAGCTCGCTTCCTGCTGGCCACGGTCAGGACGGCGCACTTCGATGCGCGCCGGCTGCTTGTCGAGGGTGGCCTGAATCAGTTCCCAGCGCAGCTCGGACCAGCTGGCCACGGTCTTGCCATTCACCGTTTCAACCGTATCGCCGCTGCGCAAGCCAGCCGCATAGGCGGCCGTCTGCTCGGCCACGGGACCGAGCTTGCTCGACGGCTCTTCGATGCCATACATGAACAGACCCGCGTACAGCACGATGGCGACGAGGAAATTGGCCAGCGGGCCGGCGGCAACGATGGCAATACGGCGCCACACGCTCTGGCGCGTGAATTCACGGCGCAATTCGCTTTCCGGCAAGTCACTGAGGTCTTGCGCGCGGCTGTCGAGCATGCTGACATAGCCACCCAGCGGCAGCGCGGAAATCGCCCATTCCGTCTGGTCCTTGCCAAACTTGCGCGAATACACCACTTTTCCCATGCCAATCGAGAAACGCAGCACTTTCACGCCGCACCAGCGCGCCACCAGATAGTGGCCCAGCTCGTGCAAGGTAATCAGTGAACCGAGCGCGACGATAAAGGCCAGCAAGGTGGTAATGAGCGTCATGCGGCCAGCCTTTGGGCGATATACGCGTGTGCCGCCGATCGGGCCAGGCGGTCCTGCTCCATCACGGCCTCGATACTGGAGGCGGCGCCATGCGGCACCGTCTCGATCACATGCGCGATGACGCGGTCGATCTGGCGGAAGCCGATCTGCTCGTCGAGGAAGGCTTGCACGGCCACTTCATTGGCCGCGTTCAGCAAGGCCGGCGCCGTGCCGCCCGCGCGCAAGGCGTCGAACGCCAGCGCCAGGCAGGGGAAACGGCGGAAATCGGGACGTTCGAACTGCAGGGTGGCCACTTGCGCCAGGTCCAGCTGCGCCACGCCGGAAGCGATACGCCGCGGATAGGCCAACGCATGCGCAATCGGCGTGCGCATGTCGGGGTTGCCCAGCTGGGCCAGCACGGAACCGTCGATATACGACACCATCGAATGGATCACGCTTTGCGGATGGATCAGCACTTCGATCTGCTCGGCCGGCGCGCCGAACAGCCAGTGCGCTTCGATCACTTCCAGGCCCTTGTTCATCATGGTGGCTGAATCGACGGAAATCTTGCGTCCCATGGCCCAGGTCGGATGCTTGCACGCCTGGTCCGGCGTGACCGTGTCGAGCGTCTCGACGTCGCGCGTGAGGAAAGGGCCGCCGGAAGCCGTCAGCACGATTTTCGCCACGCCTGCGGCGCCTGGCGTGCGGCCATGGGCATGCGGCATGCATTGGAAGATGGCGTTGTGCTCGCTGTCGATGGGCAGCAGCACGGCGCCGTTATCGTGTACCGCATCGATGAACAGCTGGCCGGACATGACCAGCGCTTCTTTATTGGCCAGCAATACTTTCTTGCCAGCACGCGCCGCCGCCAGGGTGGGCGCCAGGCCGGCCGCGCCGACGATGGCCGCCATCACGCCCGTCACTTGCGGCGCGCTGGCGATGGCGCACAGGGCTTCCACGCCGTACTCGACTTGCGTATCGACGCCCTGCCCGCGCAGCAAACGCGTCAGTTCAAGGGCGGCGTCTGCCGTGCCGACGACGGCGCGCTGCGGACGGAACTGCAAGCACTGCGCGGCCAGTTCGGCCACGCGGCTATGCCCACTCAGCGCATACACGCTGTATTGCTCGGGATGACGCGCGAGCACGTCCAGGGTAGACACGCCAATCGAGCCGGTCGCGCCAAGGATGGTGATGTATTGCATGAGTTTCCTTAAAGCCAGCTGGCCACGAGGGCGGCAAATGGCAGGACCGGAATCAGCGCGTCGATACGGTCGAGTACACCGCCATGGCCGGGCAGCAGCTTGCTGCTGTCCTTGATGCCGGCGCGGCGCTTCAATTGCGATTCAAACAGGTCGCCGACGATGCTGGCAGCGACGACCAGCAGCAGCACCAGCAAGGCCACCAGCGACCCGCGGCGCAATTGCAGTTGCACGGCGAAGGTGTCTTGCAGAACCGGTAGCGATGGCGCGGCAACGATGGTGATGGCGGCGATGAGCAGTACGGCAATCCCGCCGCCGATGGCGCCTTCCCAGGATTTCCCTGGGGAAATACTTGGCGCCAGCTTGCGCTTGCCGAAAGCCTTGCCCGAGAAGTAGGCGCCGATATCGGCGATCCACACGAGGGCCATGACGGACAGCAGGAACAAAGGGCTATGCAGGAACAAGGCGATGATGGCGACGAAGCAGCCGACGATGGTCACCGGGTACACCAGGCTGAGCAAGGTATTGCCCAGGCCTTCGGTGGGCGGCAAGCCCGTCGCCAGCGAGGGCACAAAACGGATCAGCCAGATAGCCACGCTCAGGGCAAACCAGAAATTGAGCTGGGCCATGCCGTTAGCGACAAAAAAAGTATACGCAAAGGCGGCAGTCCAGACGGCAGCAATCAGCAGCGCCTGGCGATTTTTAAAAATGCGGAAACTTTCCCAGACGGCGGCGCCGAAGAACGCCGTGGCGATCACGGCGAAGGCGGGGAAATAATTCAGATACAGAACCGGCAGCAAGACCGCCAAGAGGACCAGGGCGGTGATTATCCGTGTTTTCAGCATCAGTTTGTCTTTTCAGTTAATTGCGCGCTGGTACGGCCAAAGCGCCGTTCGCGCTGCTGGTAAGACGCGATTGCCGCGTCGAGGCACTCGTCATTGAAGTCGGGCCAGAAAGTCTCGGTAAAAAACAGCTCAGTGTACGCCAGTTGCCACAGTAGAAAATTGGAAATGCGCTGCTCGCCGCCCGTGCGGATGAACAGGTCAGGCTCGGGCGCATAGGCCATGGCCAGGTGCGGCGCCAGTTGTTCTTCCGTGTAAGCCTGTCCGGCGGGCTGGCCGTTGGCGGCAGCCTCGACCGTCATTTTGTTGACTGCCTGCATGATGTCCCAGCGGCCGCCATAATTGGCGCAGATCGTCACCGTCAGACGCGTGTTGCGCGCCGTCTTGCGTTCCGCATTGGCGATCAGGGTTTGCAGCTGGTCATTGAAGCGCGACAGGTCGCCCACCACCTTCAGGCGGATGTCGTTGGCATGCATCTTGACCACTTCGCGTTCCAGCATGGTGACGAACAGGCGCATCAGCATCGACACCTCTTCTTCCGGGCGACGCCAGTTTTCCGAGCTGAAGGCAAACAGGGTCAGATACTCGACGCCCCGTTCGAGGCAGGTCTCGACGACACCGCGCACGGCGTCAGCGCCCTTGACGTGGCCAGCCACGCGCGGAAGGAAGCGTTTGGTTGCCCAGCGGCCATTGCCATCCATAATAATTGCTACATGGCGCGGCACCGTGCCCACCTCAGGTACTGCCGTTGTCGAACTCGAATAGATCATGAAAACACGAATACCAAAAATAAAAGATAACTATTATGCGCCAAATAGCACTGCCCGGAAAAGCCATGCTTTCCCGGGCAGCGTCAAAGGACTGAAAACTAGACTGTCAGCACTTCTTTTTCTTTGTCGACCACCATCTTGTCGATGTCGGCAATAAACTTGTCCGTCAGCTTCTGCACTTCTTCCGACGAGCGGCGCTCATCGTCCTCGGAGCAGGCCTTTTCCTTGACCAGTTTCTTCAGCGACTCGTTCGCATCGCGGCGAATGTTACGTACGGCAATCTTCGCGTCTTCCGCTTCGGTCTTGACCAGCTTGACCATTTCCTTGCGACGCTCTTCAGTCAGCGGCGGCGTCGGTACGCGGATCAGATCACCCTGTGCCGATGGATTCAAACCCAGGTCAGCGTCGCGGATGGCTTTTTCAATGGTGTTGGCCATCTTTTTTTCGTACGGCTGCACACCGATGGTGCGCGCGTCGATCAGGGTCACGTTGGCGACCTGGGTCAGCGCCGTCGGCGAACCGTAGTAATCGACCATCACGTGGTCCAGGATACCCGTATGGGCGCGGCCGGTACGCACTTTGGCCAGATCGGCCCGCAGTGTTTCCAGCGACTTCGTCATGCGTTCCTGGGTGTTCTTTTTAACGTCTGCTAAGGACATTACTGTACTCCTTGTCTTGATAATAATGAATATTTCTACTTCGCTTGCGATGAAAACACTAGCTCAGTCGGGAGTGCCGAAAACCGTTCAGGGCAAGGCGCGGCGCCGACGACGCTACGAATAGTACATAACGTGGATCAGGCGCTGCAACGCAGCCATGGACGGTTTCTCGGTGCTCCTTATTTCTATACGTGCACCAGAGTGCCTTCATCTTCGCCCATGATGACGCGCATCAGCGCGCCTGGCTTGGTGATCGAAAACACCTTGATCGGCAGTTTCTGGTCGCGGCACAGGGCGAATGCGGTCGCATCCATCACTTGCAGGTGCTTGGCGATGGCGTCGTCAAACGTAATCGTGTGGAACAGGGTGGCGTTCGGATCCTTCTTCGGATCGGCCGTGTAGACGCCGTCGACCTTGGTGGCCTTCAGGACGATCTCGGCACTGATCTCGGAACCGCGCAGGGCGGCTGCCGTGTCGGTAGTGAAGAACGGATTGCCGGTGCCGGCGGCGAAGACAACCACTTTGCCTTCTTCCAGGTATTGCAGGGCTTTCGGACGAACGTACGGCTCGACAACTTGTTCGATGCCGATGGCCGACATGACGCGCGCGACGATGCCGACGTGGCGCATGGCATCGGCCAGGGCCAGTGCATTCATCACGGTGGCAAGCATGCCCATGTAGTCGGCGGTGGCACGGTCCATGCCTTGCGCACCAGGCGCGACGCCGCGGAAGATATTGCCGCCGCCAATCACGATTGCCAGTTCCACACCCAACTTCGCCACCTCGGCCACATCGGCCACCATGCGCTCGATCGTGGCGCGGTTGATGCCGTAAGGATCATCGCCCATCAGGGCTTCGCCGGACAACTTGAGGAGGACGCGCTTGTAGGCTGGTTTTGACATGAGCTGGGGCTCCATAAATGAGGTTATTCGAGTATGACATGGCGCAGCGCCTTGCAGCGCCGGATAGGCGCGCGGGGCTGCCCATGCCGCCGCCCGGCACGACAGGTGCGGGCGGGCCAAAAAAACGGGCCTCTCGGCCCGCTTTACTTACGCTCCCTGGGAGGCAGCCATCTGTGCTGCGACTTCTGCTGCGAAGTCGTCTTGCTTCTTCTCGATGCCCTCGCCTACCACGTACATGGCAAAACCTTTGACGCTGGTGTTAGCCGCCTTCAGCATTTGCTCAACCGACAGCTTGTCGTTTTTCACGAAAGCCTGGTTCAGCAGGGAGACTTCTTTCAGGAACTTCTGTACGGAACCTTCCAGGCGTTTGGCCAGGATTTCCGGCGATTGCGCTGGCTTGCCTTCGGCGGCCGCTTTGGCTGCGTCTTCTTCGGCTTTCAGTTGTGCAACCGAACGCTCTTTTTCGATCAGTTCCGCTGGAACTTCGTTCGAAGACAGCGACACTGGCTTCATGGCAGCGATGTGCATGGCCACGTCTTTGCCGACTTGCTCATCGGCACCGTCGAATTCAACGATCACGCCAATGCGCGCACCGTGCAGGTACGACGCCAGCTTGTTGCTGGTTTCGAAACGCTGGAAGCGGCGGATGGTCATGTTTTCGCCGATTTTGCCGATCAGGGCAGCACGCACTTCGTCCAGGGTCTTGCCATCGAGTGGCAGGGCCAGCAGGGCAGCGACGTCAGCCGGGTTGTGTTCTGCTACCAGACGGGCAGCGTTGTTGGCCAGTGCCAGGAAATCGTCGTTTTTCGCAACGAAGTCGGTTTCCGAGTTCACTTCAACCAGGGCGCCTACGCCATTGGCGATGTAGGTTGCCACGACGCCTTCAGCGGTGATGCGTGCCGATGCTTTCGATGCCTTGCCGCCCAGTTTGACGCGCAGGATCTCTTCCGCACGCGCCATATCGCCTTCGGCTTCGGTCAGTGCTTTTTTGCATTCCATCATTGGTGCGTCGGTTTTGCCGCGCAATTCGCCTACCATCGCTGCTGTAATCGCTGCCATGTGTTTCTCCTGATTCGGTGAGTCGATAGTCGCGGCCGGGCATGCATGCCTCGCCAGCGGTCCCTATCGTTTTTTTGTTAAAAAAAAGGGGGAGCTGCTGCCACCCCTTTTCCCTTACTGCTGCGCTTACAAACGGCTATCTCGCGATAGCCTGGCCATTAAGCCTGTTCGTTCACTTCGACGAATTCGTCGCCAGCGGCTGCTTTAACCATTTCAACAACTTCGTTACCGGCAGCTGCACGGCCTTCGATGATTGCATCAGCAACACCGCGAGCGTACAACATGATGGCTTTCGAGGAGTCATCGTTACCTGGGATCACGAAGTTCACGCCTTCTGGGGAGTGGTTGGTATCGACAATGCCGATGACCGGGATACCCAGTTTAGCTGCTTCGGTGATCGCACCTTTGTGGTAACCGACGTCCACGACGAAGATTGCGTCAGGAATGCCGCCCATGTCCTTGATGCCGCCGATCGATTTTTGCAGCTTGATCATTTCGCGGGAGAACATCAGCGCTTCTTTTTTCGACAGCTTTTCGATCGAACCGTCTTCAACCATGACTTCCATGTCTTTCAGACGCTTGATCGAGGTTTTGATCGTTTTGAAGTTGGTCAGCATGCCGCCCAACCAACGTTGATCAACGAAAGGCACGCCAGCGCGTTGTGCTTCAGCGGCGATGATTTCGCGCGCTTGACGCTTTGTGCCAACCATCAGGATGGTGCCACGGTTTGCAGCCAGTTGACGCACATGCTTCATTGCGTCCTGGTACATCGCCATGGTTTTTTCCAGGTTGATGATGTGGATCTTGTTGCGATGGCCGAAGATGAACGGTGCCATTTTTGGATTCCAAAAACGGGTTTGGTGACCAAAGTGGACACCGGCTTCCAGCATTTCGCGCATTGTTACGGACATTATTAACTCCAGGGTTGGGTCTGGAATCCGATCAGTCACCATACAGGCACCCTTGTCGACCGGATTCGCGTGTTTATATTAATTAAAGACACTGTTTTGCTGCATTGCTCAAAAGAGAATTCAAGCAACCCGGGATTCTACACCGAAATGAGCGCCACATCAAGTCCGCACTGCAAATCGCCCGCTCTGCGGAAACGCCCGATGCACCACGCTGGTGCAAGGCGTGGCCGCGCCGCCGCTTCATCCCCATTTCCCCACACATCCCTGCCCGGCCATAGGAAGGAGGCGGCGGATTCAGGGTACCTCGTTTATAATTTCGACATATTTGCAGACTTTTCCCCGTACCGCAGGACTCGTCTGTGCTTTTCACCCGTGCTTTTCAGCCGACTATCTTGCAGATTGCGAATTACACCATGCCCACCATCCGTATCAATAGCGCCGCCGACATCGAAGGCATGCGCGTTGCCGGCAAGCTCGGCGCCGAAGTCCTCGACTACATCACTCCCTTCGTCAAGGTCGGCGTCACGACCGGCGAACTGGACCGCCTGTGCCACGAATACATGGTCAATGTGCAGGGCACCATCCCTGCCCCGCTGAACTATTGCCCGCCAGGCTACACGCCCTATCCGAAAGCCATCTGCACCTCCGTCAACGACGTCATCTGCCATGGCATTCCGGGCGACAAGGTCTTGAAGAGCGGCGATACCGTCAACCTCGACATCACCGTCATCAAGGATGGCTACCACGGCGACAATAGCCGCATGTTCCTGGTCGGCACGCCCACCATTCTGACCAAGCGCCTGTCGGAAATCACCTATGAATGCATGTGGCTGGGCATAGATCAGATCAAGCCGGGCGCCCATCTGGGCGATATCGGCCATGCCATCCAGCAGCACGCGGAAAAGGCGGGCTACAGCGTGGTGCGCGAATTCTGCGGCCACGGCATCGGCAAAGTGTTCCATGAAGAGCCGCAGGTGTTGCATTACGGTAAACCAGGCACCCTGGACCGCCTGGATGCGGGCATGATCTTCACGGTCGAGCCGATGATCAACGCCGGCCGCCGCGAGATTCGCGAAATGAACGATGGCTGGACCATCAAGACCAAGGACCGCAGCCACTCGGCGCAATGGGAACACACGGTGCTGGTGACAGAAACCGGTTATGAAGTGCTGACCGTCTCGCCAGGCATGCCGCCACCGCCGGACTTCATCACGCACAAAGCCTGATCCCGCCACCCGGCCAGCCAAACGCACCGCCACCCCAGGGCCCAGATGAAAAAGCAAGTTCGGGAACAGCTCAAACAGCAACTGAAAGCCGACCGCCAGGTCGTCATTGCGGCCTTCCAGGCCGACGGCAAGCCTGAAAAACTGCTGCGCAGCCTACGCCACAGCGTCGATGGGGTGCTGGCGCGCGCCTGGCAAGAAGCGGGACTGCCGCCCGGCACGGCCCTGGTGGGCGTGGGCGGCTATGGCCGCGGCGAACTGTTTCCGTATTCCGACGTCGACCTGCTGATCCTGCTGCAGCAGGCGCCGGACGCGGCGACGCAGGAAAAACTCGAGGAACTGGTGCAACTGCTGTGGGACCTGGGCCTGGAAATCGGCCACAGTATCCGCACGGTCGAGGAATGCATGGTCGAATCGAAAGCCGACATCACCGTGCAAACCAGCCTGCTCGAAGCGCGCCTCGTTTGCGGCAACGCAGACTTGTTCGCGCAATTGCAACAGCGCTACGAGGAGGTAATGGACCCGCAGGCGTTTTTCCAGGCAAAAACGGCGGAAATGCGCCAGCGCCATGCCAAGTACGAAGACACGGCCTTCAGCCTGGAACCGAATTGCAAGGAAAGCCCGGGCGGCCTGCGCGACCTGCAAGTCATCCTGTGGGTGGCCAAGGCGGCCGGCTTGGCGAACTCGTGGCGCACCCTCGCCACAGGTGGCCTGATCACCTTGACGGAAGCGCGCCAGTTGATGGAAAAGGAGCGCGCCTTCAAGGATATCCGCGTGCGCCTGCACCTGCATGCGGGCCGGCGCGAAGACCGTCTGGTGTTCGACGTGCAGACGGCGATCGCTGAATCGCTGGGCCTGCAGGCCACGGGCAGCGGGCCGCACATGCGCCGCGCCAGCGAATTCCTCATGCAGCGCTACTACTGGGCCGCCAAAACCGTGACCCAGCTCAATACGATTCTGCTGCAAAATATCGAGGCACGGCTGTTTCCGCAAGACGATGTGGCCGTGCCCATCAACGAACGCTTCAATGAAGTCAACAGCCTGATCGATATCAGCGCCGACGATACGTTCGAACAATATCCGTCAGCCATGCTGGAAATCTTTGTCTTGATGACGGAGCGCGCGGCACTGAAAGGCATGACCTCGCGCGCCACGCGGGCCCTGTGGCACGCGCGCTTCAAGATCGACGCCGCCTTCCGCCAGGACCCTGTCAACCGCGCCCTTTTCCTGCGCATCATGAAAGCACCCGTGGGCATCATCCACGCGTTGCGGCGCATGAACGAGATGAGCATCCTGGGGCGCTACCTGCCGAATTTCCGCCGCATTGTGGGCCAGATGCAGCACGACCTATTCCATGTGTACACGGTCGACCAGCACATTTTGATGGTGGTGCGCAACATGCGCCGCTTCACCATGAGCGAGCACGCACACGAATACCCGTTCTGCAGCCAGTTGATGGCCGATTTCTCGCAGTCGTGGCTGCTATACGTGGCGGCCCTGTTCCACGACATCGCCAAGGGCCGCGGCGGCGACCATTCGAAGCTGGGCGTGGCCGACGCCACCCAGTTCTGCCAGGACCACGGCCTGTCGGAAGAAGACACGGAACTGGTGGCTTTCTTGGTGGAAAATCACCTGACCATGTCGCAAGTGGCGCAAAAGCAGGACCTGTCCGACCCCGACGTCATCGCCGCCTTTGCAAAAGTGGTCAAGGACGAGCGCCACCTGACGGGTTTATACCTGCTGACGGTGGCCGACATCCGCGGCACCAGCCCGAAAGTATGGAATGCCTGGAAGGGCAAGCTGCTGGAAGACCTGTACAAAATCACCCTGCGCGTGCTGGGCGGCGAACCGCACACGGCCGACCGCGAGCTGAAGAACCGCCAGCAGGAAGCGCTGGCCACCCTGCGCCTGTACGGTTTGCCGCCAGACGCGCACCTGAAACTGTGGCAGCAACTGGACGTGGCGTATTTTCTGCGCCACGACGCTTCCGACATCGCCTGGCAGACGCGCTCGCTGTATGACAAGCTCGACAGCAAGTTGCCGGTGGTAAAATGCCGCTTGGCGCCGATCGGCGAAGGCTTGCAGGTGGCCGTGTACATTCCCGACCAGCCCGACCTGTTCGCGCGCATTTGCAGCTATTTCGACCGCAAGAATTTCAGCATCCTCGACGCGAAGATCCACACGACCAGGAATGGTTATGCGCTCGACACATTCCTGGTCACCGAACAGAATTTCGCCAAGAGCTACCGCGACATCATCAGCCTGATCGAGCATGAGCTGGGCGAGCTGCTGCAGTCGCAAACACCGCTGCCGCCGCCGGGCAAGGGACGGCTGTCGCGCCTGTCGCGCACCTTCCCCTTCCAGCCGACGGTGGATTTGCGGCCCGATGAAAGGGGCCAGTACTACCTGCTGTCGGTGGCCGCCAACGACCGCACGGGCCTGCTGTATGCAATCGCCAATGTGCTGACCAAGTACCGCATTAACTTGCACACGGCCAAGATCATGACCCTGGGCGAGCGGGTCGAAGACGTCTTCCTCGTCGACGGTCCCGCGCTCAACAATGCCCGCAACCAGATATTGCTGGAAACCGATTTACTCGATGCGCTGAAAGTCTAATGACCTCCGCGCAGCGCCTACCCTTACTGAAACTGAAACAACATGACCGAAGAATTATTACGCTTGTCCAAACGTATGTCCGAACTGGGCCTGTGCTCGCGCCGTGAAGCCGATGAATGGATCGCGCGCGGCTGGGTCCGCGTGGATGGCAAGGTGGTATCCGAACTGGGCAGCAAGGTCACTCCCAGCCAGAAAGTCACCGTGGAACGCCAGGCGGCGGCCGAACAGTCGAAACGCGTGACCGTGCTGATCAACAAGCCGATGGGCTATGTCAGCGGCCAGGCCGAAGATGGCTATACGCCCGCCGTGGCTTTGATCAAGGCCGAAAACCGCTGGGCGGAAGACCGCAGCCCGGAACAGTTCCACCCGACCCAACTGCGCAGCCTGGTGGCAGCCGGGCGCCTGGACATCGATTCCGTCGGCTTGCTGGTCTTGACGCAGGATGGGCGCGTGGCCAAGCAGCTGATCGGCCACGATACCGATATCGACAAGGAATACCTGGTGCGCGTGAGCTACACCAAGGGCGACACCCTGCCCGACAGCGAGCTGAAAAAGCTCAACCACGGCCTGTGGCTCGACGGCAAGCCGCTGCTGCCGGCCAAGGTGCGTTGGCAAAATGAAGACCAGCTGAGCTTTACCCTGCGCGAAGGCAAGAAACGCCAGATCCGCCGCATGTGCGAAGCCGTCGGTCTGAAAGTGCTGGGACTGAAACGCGTGCGCATCGGCAAGGTCAAGCTGGGCGACTTGCCGACGGGCCAATGGCGTTATCTGAGCGCGGACGAGCAGTTTTAAGCGGAGACGTCAACATGGCATGCCGCGCAGCATCCCATCCTGCATAAGCGAGTATAGTGATATAAAAACAATTATTGTGATTTACTTAGTAAATATTGCTTTAAACCTATACACTATTCCCCATTAGAACAAAAGAGATACGCTGTCGTGAACGATCCCATCCCCAATCCCCTGCGCAAAGGCGCGCCCAGCCTGGCCGACGTAGCCGAGCCGATGGAGCCAGGCACCAAGCCGCACCATATGAGCGATCCGTGGGATATCGGCGAAACCCTGTGCAGCCTGGCTGATAACGGCGACGCCATTTCCATCTATCCGACGGGTGGCGAAGATGTCATCATGGCGCGCATCTTGTCCGTCGACGACGACTTGCCGCAATTCGTGCTGGAACTCAATGAAGGCGCCACCCTGCCCGAAGGTGGCGCCACGTTTGTATCGTGGGTGCAAAGCGCCAAGCTGCAATTTACCATCAACGACGAATGGGAGGCCTATCCCGAGCGGCCAAACGTCTACCTGATGAACTTCCCCAGCCATTGCCTGGTGCTGGAACGGCGTGAATCGACGCGCCTGGAAACACCGCTGGGTGTGTACTACCTGGCCGCCTTCGTGCTCGAGGGTCGTCCGTATGAACTGCAGCTGTATGATTTTTCGGCCGGCGGCATCGGCATGCGCGCCCACCCGCGCGATACGGTCGGCCTGTACGTGGGGCGCAAGCTGTCGCGCGTGCGCCTGGAACTGGGACCGGACAAGGTCATGATCGCCGACCTGGAAATCCGCCTGTCGCGCACCTTCCGCTCTTTCCTGCTGGGCGAGCAAGTGCAGATCGGCTGCCGCTTCCTGAACCTGACGGATGCCATGCAGGATGAATTGAAAATGCTGCTCGATAACCTGGGCAGCAGCCGCAAGGCGCGCTAGGTTCGCTTCATGCATAAAAAATGGCCGCCCAGCTTATGCTGCGCGGCCATTTTTTATTGACTGTCAGAATCTGGGGTCAGACACCAAACTTAGTCGTCATCGTTTGGATCCAACTCGGGGAACATCACTTCCGTATAGCCGAACTGCGTGAAGTCGACGATGCGCATCGGATACAAAATGCCGTGCAAGTGGTCCACTTCATGCTGCACCACGCGCGCATGGAAGCCGTCGCAGTCGCGGCTGATGGGCTGGCCGAACTGGTCCACGCCTTCATAGTGCAACTCGCTCCAGCGCGGCACGCTGCCGCGCAGGCCGGGTACCGACAGGCAGCCTTCAAAGCCCTCTTCCTTGCGTTCAGACAAAGGTGTCAGCACCGGGTTGATCAACACAGTTTCCGGCACTTGCGGCGCATCGGGATAGCGCAGATTTTGCTTGAAACCGTAGATCACCAGCTGCAGGTTGACGCCGATCTGCGGCGCCGCCAGGCCCGCGCCATTGGCCGCATGCATGGTGTCGAACATGTCGCTGATCAAGGCATGCAATTCGGGCGTATCGAATTCACGCACGGGCTCGGCCATGCGCAGCAAGCGCGGATCGCCCATCTTCAGAATTTCACGTACCGTCATTTTGCTTCCAGTGTCGATTGCAGTTCTTGCAGGTAAGCGCGGAAGGCAGCGCCCGTTTCCGGATGTTTCATGCCCATCGCCGTCGTTGCCTTCAGATAACCCAGCTTGGAACCGCAATCATAACGCTGCCCCTGGTAGCGGTAAGCCAGCACGCGCTCTTCGCGCATCAGAGCGGCGATGCCGTCCGTCAACTGGATTTCGCCGCCGGCGCCCGTGCCGATATTTTCCAGGTGGTTAAAGATACGGCTGGTCAACACATAACGGCCCACCACGGCCAGGGTCGATGGCGCCTCTTCAGGCGCGGGCTTTTCCACGATAGCCGAGACCAGTTCCAGGTCGGGCTGATAATTCTTTGCCGATACAATACCGTACTGCTTGGTTTCTGCGCGCGACACATCCTGCACAGCCAGCAACGAGCAGTTTTCATACTGGAAGACATCGGTCATCTGCGCCAGCACGGGGCGCACGCCCTCTTCCACATCCATGAAATCGTCGGCCAGCAAGACGGCAAACGGCTCGTCGCCGATCACGGGACGAGCGCACAGCACGGCATGCCCCAGGCCCAGCGGCGCCGACTGACGGATGTAAATGCAATTGATGTGTTTGGGAATGACGTTTTGCACCATGTCGAGCAACTGGCGCTTGCCGGCCGCTTCCAGTTCCGATTCGAGCTCATAGGCCGTATCGAAATGGTCTTCGATGGCGCGTTTATTGCGGCCCGTGATGAAGATCATTTCCGTGATGCCCGCCGCCACCGCTTCTTCCACCGCGTACTGTATCAATGGCTTGTCGACGATGGGCAACATTTCCTTCGGTTGCGCCTTGGTCGCAGGCAAGAAACGGCTGCCCAGGCCGGCGACGGGAAAGACTGCTTTTCTGATTTTTTTCATGGGTCTTCTGTAAGATGTTGAATGATTAGTCCTGCGCGAGCAAGGCCAGCAGGCCAGCCTCGTCGAGTATGGCCACGCCCAGTTCCTGCGCCTTGGCCAGTTTGCTGCCGGCGTCCGATCCAGCCACGACGTAGCCGGTTTTCTTCGACACGGAACCGCTAACCTTGCCACCGGCCGCCTCGATCAGCTCCGCTGCCTCATCGCGGCTCATGTTGGGCAAGGTGCCCGTCAAGACGAAAGTCTTGCCATCCAACTTGCCGCCAGCGGCTGATATTTCAGGCAATTGTGACAGTAATTCATTTCGCAGGGCGTCCAGTTGCGCAAGCAGCTTGAGATTGCTCTCATCGGCCAGCCATTGCGCCAGCGCTTCAGCCACGGCGGCGGGCAAGCCCGCGTGGAAGCTGGCGCCCTGCGCCGCCAGGCTGGACAGGGTCACGCCCCGCTCCACCAGCTGCTTGCTACGCGGCTCCGTCAGCTTGGGGATGCCGATGGCCGCCAACAGCTTGGTTTGCTCCAGTTGCACGCGCAGCTTGGCGCTGGGCGCGTGTTCGCCCTGCGGCGTCACGCCAGCATCCAGCAATGCCTGCAGCGCCTGCTGGTTCTTTTCTTCGGCAAAGAAATCGGCAATCGACACCGCCACGGTGCCGCCGATGTCGGGCAGCACGCGCAGCAAGGCCGCCGGTGCGCGCCGCACATAGTCCAGGCTGCCCAGCCATTCGGCCAGGGTCTTGGCCGTCGATTCGCCCACGTGGCGGATGCCCAGCGCAAACAGGAAACGCTCGAGCGGCGGGCGTTTGCTCGCTTCTATGCCGGCCAGCAAGTTTTCCGCCCATTTGGTGGGAATCTTGCCTTGTTGCACTGTTTCTGGCGTCGAGCCATCGCGCTCGTCGGCGCGCAGCTTCATTTCCAGCAATCTTTCCAGGGTCAGGCTGTACAGATCGGCCAAGCCATGCACGTATTCCAGTTCGACCAGGGTATCGATATAACGTTCCCCCAGACCTTCGATATCCATCATGCGGCGGCCCGCGAAATGGCGAAACGCTTCCTTGCGCTGGGCCGAACAGAACAGGCCGCCTGAACAGCGGGCGATGGCTTCGCCCTCTTCGCGCACCACGTGGGAATCGCAGACAGGGCAGCGCTCGAGCATCTTGAATGGCAGCGGCGCCGGTTCCGGCCGTTTTTCCAGCACCACGGACAGCACTTCGGGAATCACGTCGCCGGCGCGGCGCACGACGACGGTATCGCCCACGCGCACATCCTTGCGCAGCACTTCGTCTTCATTGTGCAAGGTGGCGTTGGTCACCGTCACGCCGCCGACGGACACGGGCGCCAGGCGCGCCACGGGCGTCATGGCGCCCGTGCGGCCCACCTGAATGTCAATGCCCAGCACCTGCGTCAGCGCCTCTTCGGCAGGGAACTTGTGCGCCAGCGCAAAACGCGGCGCGCGCGACACAAAGCCCAGCTCTTGCTGGTCTTGCGTCGCGTTCACCTTGTACACCACGCCGTCGATTTCATAGGGTAAAGCGGGGCGGCGCACGCCGATATCGGCGTAGTAATCGAGCAAACCCTGCGCGCCCTGCACCACCTTGCGCTCCTTCGACACGGGAATGCCCAGGGTGTCGTACCAGTCCAGCAAGGCCGAATGCGACACCGGCATGGCGGCGCCATCGAGGGCGCCGATGCCGTACGCATAGAAGCGCAGCTTGCGCTGCGCCGTGATGCGCGAGTCTAGCTGGCGCAGGCTGCCAGCGGCCGCATTGCGGGGATTGGCGAATTCTTTGTGCCCTGCTTCGCGCTGGCGTTCATTCAGGCGGGCAAAATCGGCCTTGAACATCATCACTTCACCGCGCACATCGAGCACAGCCGGAATCCTGTCGCCCTGCAGGCGCAGAGGAATGCCGGCGATGGTGCGGATATTCGCCGTCACGTCTTCGCCCGTGGCGCCGTCGCCGCGCGTGGCCGCCTGCACGAACAAGCCGTTTTCATAGCGCAGGTTGATGGCCAGGCCGTCGAATTTCACTTCGGCAGCGTAGTCGACTTCTGCACCGTCAAGGTCCAGGCCTTCACGCACGCGACGGTCGAAGTTGACGATATCGTCATCGGTAAAACCATTGTTCAGCGACAACATTGGCACCGTGTGCGTGACTTGCTCGAATTGCGGCAGCGGCGCCGCGCCCACGCGCAAGGTGGGCGAGTCTGGTTGACGCAACTCAGGATGGGCCGCTTCCAGCGTCTGCAGTTCGACGAACAGCTTGTCGTACTCGGCGTCGGGAATGGTGGGATTGTCGAGCACGTGGTAAGCGTGCAGATGCCGATTGAGTTCGGCAGTGAGTGCCAGGACGCGCTGGGCGGCGTCCTGGTTGATCGGATCAGTCATTGTTGCGGGATTCTTCAGCTAAATAAACGCAGGGCGCGGGTGGAGCCGGCCGGAATGTCGGCCGCGTCCATTTCCTGGTAAAACTCTTGCACCTGGCCGGCGATCTCGGCCAGCGCCGTGTCCGACAGGGCCTGGTTGTAATCGTCGACGATGGTGGCGTCGAGGCGAACCACCAGCGCTTTGGCACAGGCGACCATGGCGCCGAAGCCATCGCGCGCGGGCGCCACGCAAGGCACGTCCAGCAGCAGGGTCAAACGGGGCGTGGTTTCCTGGGCCAGGGTGACATTCGTTGACAGCGAGAACAGATAACTGCCGTCGCCGTCCGGCATGACGAAACGGCCGTCCGGACGCACATCAAAGCCCTGCTTTTCCAAGGCGAAGAGCAAGGTGGAAATGGCCCACGGCGCGCCGTTCGTGTGCAGGTTGACGCCCAGCTGTGCGTCGTGGCCGGCGACAAAGCGGTGCAAATTGCGCGCTTCGGCCATCACTTCCATCATGTCGGGCACTTCCGGCTCGGCGCCGATCTCGTCCGCCACGCCGCGCAGCCGCGTGACCAGTTCCGAGTATTCGAGTTCATTCAAGGCCGTGCTGCGGCTGGCCAGCTGCACCCCGCCTTGCATCTTGGCGTAGACACCGCCATGCGTGATCGGTTCCCAGTCGCCATTCACATGCAAACCGATGAAGTGCACGGGCTTGTTACCCACCAGGCGCAGGGTTTGCAACACGGGCAGGATCTTGTCGCCGCGCACGGGCGCTTCCAGTGACAAGGGCAGCAGGCAATCGATCAGCGGGTCGACCAGGCTGGTCGCCTGCTCGCTGGCGGCGCTCACTTCTTGCACGGGCTCGGCCGCTGGAGCAGGGACCGGCTCGGCAGGGGCATCCCCCAGCGACGGTTCCACATGCACGGGGGCATCGGACACGGGCGCCGCTGGCGGCGCGCCGAACGACGGTTCGGCCTTGGCGGCGGGCGCGGCGTCAAAACGCGGCTCCTGGCGCAAGACGGGTTGCTGGACATCGGCCAGGGGGGCGTCGCCCTCGCGCATCAGCACGTCGTCGTGGTCGGTGGAAAAGGCCCGCTCCACGCTTTTCTTGGCCTTGTATTCCTGCCATTTGTTGTACGAGAAAACGCCGACGATAAAGACGCCGCCGGCGCCAAACAAGGTAATTTGAAGGTCTGTCATGCTGCTTGTGCCTCGGTAGCAAAATTTGCGGCGGACTCCATGTCCACCGCCACGATGCGCGATACGCCCTGCTCCTGCATCGTCACACCGATCAATTGATGGGCCATTTCCATCGCAATCTTGTTATGCGAAATGAAAAGGAATTGGGTCTGGTCGGACATGCGCTTGACCATGCGGCAGAAGCGTTCCGTGTTCGAATCGTCCAGCGGTGCATCGACTTCGTCGAGCAGGCAAAACGGCGCCGGATTCAGGCGGAACATGGAAAACACCAATGCGGTCGCGGTCAGCGCCTTCTCTCCACCGGACAACAGGTGGATGGTGGCATTTTTCTTGCCGGGAGGCTGCGCCATGACTTGTACACCGGAATCGAGAATCTCGTCGCCCGTCATGGTCAGCTTGGCCTGGCCGCCACCAAACAGAATGGGGAACAGCTCGGAAAAGTGATGATTGACCTTGTCGAAGGTGTCTTGCAACAGGTCGCGCGTTTCCTTGTCGATCTTGTGGATCGCGTCTTGCAGCGTATTGATGGCTTCGGTCAAGTCGGCATTCTGGGCATCGAGGAAATTCTTGCGCTCGGATGCCTGCGCCAGTTCGTCCAGCGCGGCCAGGTTGACGGCGCCCAGGGCCGTGATGGCGTTCGTCAGACGCGTGACTTCGCCCTGCAGATACGATGGACGCATGTCCGGGTGCAGCTTTTCCGTCAGGGCCGCTTCATCGGCGCCCGATTCCAGCAGTTGCTGGGCGAATTGCTCCTGGTTCAGGCGCGCGGCCTGTTCCTTGAGCTGCATTTCCATGATCTTGTCGCGCTGCGGCTGCAAGCTGCGTTCCGATTGCGTGCGCGCATCTTCAGACAGGCGCAAATGTTGCGTGATCTGGTCCAGTTCATGGCGCGCATCGGACAGCGCCCTCTCCTGCGTGGTGCGGCGCTCGAGCAAGTCCTGCAAGCCGTCGGCGGCCGCGCCGCTTTCCAGGTTGGCCAGTTCCAGTTCGCCTGCCTGCAGGCTGGCCGTCACTTGCTGGGCCTGCGTACTGGCCGTGGCGATGTTGCGGCGCAATTCCTCGATCTTCGCGCGGTGGGCTTTTTCCGCATATTCCGTATCCTTGGCAGCGCGTTCCAGGTCGCGCAAGGCTTCGCGCGCTTCGGCCAAGCGCTGTTCCTTCTGCAAGAAGTCCGTATGGCCGTCTTCGTGCGCTTCCTGCAAGTTGCCCAGTTCCATGTCCAGCTGTTCGAATTTCTCTTCCGACTCCAGCTTGGTCTGCATCTGCTCCGCTTCCTGCGCGGCGATTTCGGCCAAGTCCGCGCCGATCTGCGTGCTGCGCTGGTTGAAACGCGCTTCCACTTCCGACAGTTTCACCACGTCCAGTTGCAAAGTATGCACGGAAGACGTCAGTTGCTGTATGCGCAGGCGCAAGTCCGACAGCTTGCGCGTCAAGGTTCCCACGGCGGCATCGGCGCGCACGGAACGGGCACGCGCCTCTTCGGCCAGCAATTGCTGGGCGCGCAACTGCTTGCCGATATTCTCGATTTCCTGCTGGCGCCCCAGCATGCCTTCCTGCTCCGAATCGGCCGCATAAAAACGCACGCTGGACGCCGTGACCACGTGACCAAGCCGCGTGACAAAGTAGCCGCCCGGCGGCAACTTGCTACGCTCGGCCAGCGCTTCGGCCGCGTCTTCCACGGCGTAGGCGTTGTACAGCCAATCCTGCAGCAAGCCGCGCAAGCCCGGATCGTTGAGTTTCAGCAAGTTCAGGAACGGCTTCAGGCCCGGCACTTCCGGCAGGGGCAGCGGCGCCACGGTGGACGGCGCGTACAGGGCCAGCTTGGCTGGCGGCGCATCGGCAAAGAACGCCTTGGCCCAATCGATATTCGACAGTTGCAGGGCCGACGTGCGCTCGCGCAAGATCGATTCCATGGCCGCTTCCCAACCCGCTTCGATCTGCAACTTTTGCCACAATCGCGGCAAGGTATCGAGCTCGTGCTTTTTCAGCCACGGCTGGACCTTGCCCTGCGTCTGTACCCGTTCCTGCAATTGTTTCAAAGCGGAAAGACGCGCTTCCAGCTGGGCATTCGCGGCCGTCTCGGCATTGACTTGCGCCTGTGCTTCGGCCCGTTCCTGCTCCAGCTTGGGTTGCTGCTCCAGCGCTTCTTCCAGGTAAAAACCCTGTTCTTCCAGCGTTTGCTGTTTTTCTTCCAGCTGCAGTTTCAGGTTTTCCAGGTGGCTGCTGTCGGGCAAGCTCAGGCTGTTCTTTTCCTGCTGCAGGCGTTCGCGGCGCGTCAGGAGGCTGGCCAAGATGTTCGAGGCGTTGCGCTGGTGCGCCGATTCCAGTTCCAGCTGCTGCTGGGCCTGCATAATCCGCGCGCGCGATTCCGTGCTCTTGTTCTGCGCGGCGCGCCAGGCGGCGTCCAGTTCGGGCAATTGCTCGCCCTTCTGTTCCGCCATCATTTGCGATTGCTCAACCTTCGCAGCCAGTTCCTCGAGGTGGAATTCCGCCTCTTCGATCTGTTCCTGGTATTCGCCGCCTTGGCTGCTCCACTGGTCGCGCTGGGCCGTCAAGGTGGCCAGCTGGGCTTGCAGGCGGGCGCGCGATTCGATGACGAACTTGATCTGCGCTTCCAGGCTGCCGATTTCCGCATTCGTCTGGTACAGATGGCCCTGCGCCGTATGCAAGCGGTCGCCCACGGCAAAGTGCGCCTGGCGCATCTGCTCAAGCGTCAATTCCACGTTGCGCAGCTTGGCCGTCTGCTCTTCCAGGTCCGTCTGCGCCTGCTCGACTTCGCGGAAATAGCGCGTCTGTTCGTTTTGCGCCTCGTTCTTGCGCAGCAGCCACAACAGTTTCTGCTTTTCTTCCTGGTCCGCCTGCAAGGCGTGGAAACGCGTGGCCACGGCCGCCTGCGCTTCCAGCTTTTCCAGGTTGGCATTGAGTTCGCGCAAGATGTCTTCCACGCGCAGCAGGTTTTCGCGCGTATCCTGCAAGCGGTTTTCCGTCTCGCGGCGGCGTTCCTTGTATTTCGACACGCCGGCCGCTTCTTCGAGGAAGACGCGCAATTCTTCGGGGCGCGATTCAATGATGCGCGAAATCATGCCCTGGCCGATGATGGCGTAGGCGCGCGGCCCCAGGCCCGTGCCGAGGAAGATATCCTGGATGTCGCGCCGGCGCACGGGCTGGCCGTTGATGTAATAGGTGGAAGTGCCGTCGCGCGTCAGGGTGCGCTTGACGGCGATCTCGGCGTACTGGCCCCACTGCCCGGACGCCTTGCCGTCGTTATTGTCGAACACCAGTTCCACGGAAGCGCGACCGGCAGGCTTGCGGTGGGTGGAACCGTTGAAGATGACGTCCTGCATCGACTCGCCGCGCAGTTCGGACGCTTTCGACTCGCCCAGCACCCAGCGCACGGCGTCGATGATATTCGACTTGCCGCAGCCATTCGGCCCGACCACGCCCACGAGCTGGCCTGGCACCTGGAAATTGGTGGGATCGACGAAAGACTTAAATCCCGACAACTTGATGGAAGAGAGACGCACGTGTTTTAGAGTTCCTGGCCTATGCTGGCGGTTGAGATCGGTGAACCCGGATCGTATTCAGTTCAGATACACCATTGCGATGGCAGCCTGGCCGCTCACCGCAAAAAAGTGGTTCATCATACCATTTCCCGATACTTTTCTGGCCAAAAAACAGCAACATCAAGTGCTGTCCAGCGCCATCTTAACGGGCTGGGTGGCTATCCTGCGCCAGTTTCCAGTCTTCACGGGAAAAAACGCGCTCATGGCCGGACAGCACCATGGCCAGTTTTTGCAGCCACTGTTCGGTCGGCATGGGTTCGGCCTTGAAGCTCAGCACCACCATCAGCATCAGGCTGGCCAGGGCCAGCGCATGGCTGACGGCGAAATTCACGGCGCCACGGGCACTCCACATGAAGCCCAGCGCCAGCGCCAAGCCCAGCACGCAGCCGCTGACCGCTTCCGACACGCTATGCGCATGCACGACGACACGCGAAACAGCCACCAGCACGGCAAACGCCACCCCCACGAGCACGCCGGCATGGCGCCAGTGCGGCGTGGCGCGCTGCAGCAAAACATACATCAGCACGGGAAACACGGCGCCTGCGCGCATGGCGTGACCGCTGAAACCGGTGAAATCGAGCGCGCTGCTGCCCACGCCCCAGCTCATGAAAGCCAGCTTTGACAGCACCACGAGGGCCAGGCCGCCGCCGTACCACATGCTCCAGCTGAGTACCAGGCGCCATTGACGCGAGACGAGCAGCCACAGGGCGATCGCCACGCCAGCCGGCCCCATCACGGACATGTCGGCCGCAAAAGAAATACCATTCCACCAAGTCATCGTGCCTGCACTTATCTCATGATCAGATTGCACTATGCCACGACTCTGCCCTGTTCCACGTGGCTTTTGCTGTGCTGCAGCGAAGAATTACATTCGATTACAAATTTCCGCGCCAAAACTATCCGCCTGGCCAGCGCCAAGCGCGCGTCAGATATTCGTCAGGCGCTTGCCCTTGGGCGGCGCAAAGTCGCGGATCGATTCGATCATGCCCACTTCCAGCGCCTGGTCAGCCGTCAGGTGCAGGTCGGAATAGGCATGCACCTGCCATTGCTCTTCCGTAAGGTTGACCTGGCCGCGCAGGATGCGCTCGGTACGCATGTCATCGGCGCGCAAGCCCTCGACGATGATGCTGAGCGCATCGGGCCGCGAACCGGGCGAGGCTGTCGCATGCGATTTGTGCACCATGAAGCGCGCCGTGTCGCTGGCATGGCGGTGCCGCCCCGACAGAAACAGGGTAACAGCGATGGACGCCACGGCGCCTGCGTTGTAGGTGATGATGTCGAACGGCAACTTGCTGAGGAAGTTGTACAGACAGATGCCATCGCTGACATAGCCGCCGTTGGACTGGATCAAAATGTGCGCGGTGGTGAGCTTGTCTTCCGTGATATCGGCCACGACATTGAAGACGCGCCGAACCATGTCGCTGTTGACGTCGCCCGAGAGGGTGAAATAAGCGTGCTGCTCGGTGTTGTTTTGTGTCTCGTGTTGTGTCTCGTGTTGTGTCTCGTGTTGTGTCTCGTGTTGCGTCCCGCTTTGTGTCCCGCTTTGTGTCGTGTTCATGGCAGCCACCCGCAAGAAAGCCAAGATTTCATCATAGCGCATTCGCACGCGGCACGGCGCCCTCTTGCGCTGGAGCGCAGCGCCTGCCAGCCCCGCAAACTGCGGCTTTTGCTGCAATTTGGCAACGTCTTTTCAGATTGACAGAAACACCCTGCTGGCATATATTCCTCACACTTGATCGGGAGAGGGCAACCCAGCGTTGCCGCCGAAGGGGCACTACCCAAAAACTCTCAGGCAAAAGGACCGATCAGGCGGACTGAAGCTGTTGCTTTGGCGACACTACAGCTCAACTCTGGAGAGCGGCCGCGGCTATTGCCGGCGACCCACCGAAGGGGCGCACGGGGCAAGCCCCCGTAATCTCTCAGGTACAAAGGACAGGGGGGTCAGTGATCACGATGGAGTGCCGTTTTGGCGCTCTATATTCTGTGTTCTGTTAACTTCCCCTTTACCTTCGTCCCGAGGAATCCATGACGCTCAAAGCGACCCCACTCAACAACGCCCACCGTGCCCTCGGCGCCCGCATGGTCGATTTCGGCGGTTGGGACATGCCCGTCAACTACGGCTCGCAAATCGAAGAACACAACGCCGTGCGCAGCGACGCCGGCATGTTCGACGTGTCCCATATGTGCGTGGTCGATATCGAAGGTCCGAACGTGCGCGCCTTTTTGCGCGGCCTGCTGGCCAATAACGTCGACAAGCTGCAAGTATCGGGCAAGGCGCTGTATTCGTGCATGTTGAATGCCGAAGGTACCGTCATCGATGACCTGATCGTCTATTTTTTCAACGAAAACTGGTTCCGCCTGGTCGTCAACGCGGGCACGGCGGAAAAAGACGTGGCCTGGATGCAGCAGCAAAATGCCAACACCAACAGCGGCCTGACGATCACCCAGCGCCGCGACGGCAATGACGCCATGGCCCTGGTGGCTGTGCAAGGCCCGCATGCGCGCGCCAAGGTATGGCAAGTGCTGCCGCAGACGCAAGCGGCGTCCGAAGCCATCAAGCCGTTCAATGTCGTCATTGTCAAGGACACGGCGTTCGGCGAAGTCATGCTGGCGCGCACCGGCTACACGGGCGAAGACGGTTTTGAAATCGGCGTGGCAGCGACCCAGGTGGAAGCGCTGTGGGACGCCCTGATCGCTGCCGGCGTCAAGCCGGCCGGCCTGGGCGCGCGCGACACCCTGCGCCTGGAAGCGGGCATGAATTTGTACGGCCAGGACATGGATGAAACCGTCAACCCGCTCGACGCGGGCTTGGCGTGGACCATCGACCTGGTCAGCGAGCGTGACTTCATCGGCAAGGCGGCCCTGCTGGCCAAAGGCCAGAATGCGCAATTCGTCGGCCTGATCCTGCGCGAAAAAGGCGGCGTGCTGCGCGCCCATCAAAAAGTCATCATCGCCGGCAACGCACACACGGGCGAAATCACCAGCGGCACCTTCAGCCCGACGATGCAGGAAGCGATTGCCCTGGCGCGCGTGCCGAACGGCGTGAACGTGGGCGACACCGTGCACGTGGAAATCCGCGGCAAGCAACTGGCCGCTTCCGTCGTCAAGCTGCCTTTCGTGCGTAACGGTAAAATCCTACTTGCGTAAGCGATTAGCGATAGAGAGCCACCGCCCGCAAGACCGAACAATCATAATCAATAACGAACACTTACCATCTGGAGCCACACATGAACATTCCTGCAGACCTGAAGTACACCGCTTCCCACGAATGGGTACGCCTTGAAGGCGACGGCACCATCACCGTCGGCATCACCGAGTACGCGCAGGACGCCCTGGGCGACATCGTCTTCGTCGAACTGCCAACCGTGGGCAACACCTACGGCGCCGGCGACGACGCCGCCGTGGTGGAATCGGTCAAGGCAGCGAGCGACATCTACGCGCCGATCGCCGGCGAAGTCGTGGCCGTCAACGACGACGTGGTCAATGCGCCTGAATCGATCAACGCCGATGCCTACGCCAACTGGCTGTTCAAAATCAAGCCAGCCGACGTGTCGGCCCTGGACGGCTTGCTCGACGCTGCCGCCTATGGCGCCACCACCAGCGCCTAATCGCGTTTGACTCACGGGCCGCGTTTGCGGCCCGTTTGCTTTAGTTGCAATAAATTACAGCAGCGCACGCGCGCCGCCTCCCGGTTTTTCAGTCTTTTTTGGCCTCTATATCATGACCCGCACCAGCCTGACCCAACTCGAAGCACGCGATGCCTTCATCGCCCGCCACATCGGCCCTTCTTCCACCGAACAGCAAGCCATGCTGGCGACCCTCGGCTATCCATCGCGCGCCGCGCTGATCGACGCCCTGGTGCCGGCCAACATCCGCAACAAGGGCGCCCTGCCCCTGGGCGCGTACTCGCAGCCGATGCCGGAACAGGAAGCCCTGTCGCGCCTGAAAGCCATCGCCGGCAAGAACCAGGTATTGAAATCCCTGATCGGCCAGGGCTACTACAACACGTTCACGCCTGGCGTCGTATTGCGTAACATCTTTGAAAATCCCGCCTGGTACACGGCTTACACGCCTTACCAGCCCGAGATTTCTCAAGGCCGCCTGGAAGCGATCCTGAACTTCCAGCAAGTGATCACGGACCTCACCGGCATGGGCATCTCGAACGCCTCGATGCTGGATGAAGGCACGGCCGCCGCCGAAGCGATGACCCTGATCCAGCGCGTGGGCAAGTCGAAGTCGAACGTGCTGTATGTGGCCAATGACGTGCTGCCGCAAACGCTGGAAGTAGTGCAGACGCGTGCCCAGCCGATCGGCATCGAGGTGCGCACCTTCGACCCGGCTGAAATCGAAGCGCTGGACGCCTGCTTCGGCGTGCTGCTGCAATACCCTGGCGTGAACGGTGTCGTGCGCGACTACCGCGCCGGCGTGGAAAAACTGCACGCGAATGGCGCCATGGTCATCGTCGCAGCCGACCTGCTGGCCCTGACCATGCTGACGCCACCGGGCGAATGGGGCGCCGACGTCGTCGTCGGCAACAGCCAGCGCTTCGGCGTGCCGCTCGGTTTCGGCGGCCCGCACGCCGGCTATCTGTCCACGCGCGATGAATTCAAGCGCAATATGTCGGGCCGCCTGGTGGGCGTAACCGTCGATGCGCAAGGCAACAAGGCGTATCGCCTGGCCCTGCAAACGCGCGAACAGCATATCCGCCGTGAAAAAGCCACGTCCAACATCTGCACGGCGCAAGTGCTGCTGGCCGTGATGGCCTCGATGTACGCTGTCTACCACGGCCCTGCCGGCCTGCTGCAGATCGCCCGGCGCGTGCACCGGTTTACGGGCGTGCTGGCCGCCAACCTGAAAACCCTCGGTTATGGCGTCGTCAATACGACCTACTTCGACACCTTGACCATCAATGTCGCCGATGCGGCGCAACTGCACGCGACGGCCATACACCACGGCGTCAACCTGCGCAAGATCGACAGCACACACGTCGGCGTGTCGCTCGATGAAACCACCACGCGCGACGATATCGCGCTGCTGTGGAAGGTGTTCGCGCACGGCCTGGTCAACGCGCCTGCCGCACCTGACCTGGACAGCGTGGAAGCTGGCGTCAGCAGCGCCCTGCCGGCGCAGTTGAGCCGGACCAGCGCCTACCTGACCCACCCGGTCTTCAACAGCTATCACTCGGAACACGAAATGCTGCGCTATCTGCGCAGCCTGGCCGACAAGGACCTGGCGCTGGACCGCACCATGATTCCGCTCGGCTCGTGCACCATGAAGCTGAATGCGACGTCGGAAATGATTCCCGTCACCTGGCCCGAGTTTTCCAACATCCACCCGTTCGCGCCGGACGCGCAAACCGTGGGCTACCGCGAAATGATCGCGCAGCTGGAAGAGATGCTGTGCGCGCTGACGGGCTACGCCGCCGTCTCGCTGCAGCCGAATGCCGGCTCGCAAGGCGAATACGCGGGTCTGCTGGTGATCAAGGCGTATCACGAATCGCGCGGCGAAGGCCACCGCAACATCTGTTTGATTCCATCGTCGGCGCACGGCACCAATCCCGCCTCGGCCAACATGGTCGGCATGCAGGTCGTCGTCACCAGCTGCGACGCCAACGGCAACGTGGATCTGGCCGACCTGAAAGCGAAAGCGGAAAAGCACAGCGCCAACCTGGCTTGCGTGATGGTCACCTACCCGTCCACCCACGGCGTGTTTGAAGAAGGCATCCAGGAACTGTGCGAAATCATCCACGCGCACGGCGGCCAAGTCTACATCGATGGCGCCAACATGAACGCGCTGGTCGGCGTGGCCGCTCCCGGCTCGTTCGGCGGCGACGTCTCGCACTTGAACCTGCATAAAACCTTTTGCATCCCGCACGGCGGTGGCGGACCAGGCGTGGGCCCGATCGGCGTGGGCGAGCATCTGGCAAAATTCCTGCCGAACCAGCGTTCTACCGGCTACCGGCGCGACGCAGCCGATGCGGGCATAGGCGCCGTCAGCGCCGCGCCGTTCGGCTCGGCCAGCATCCTGCCGATTTCGTGGATGTACATCGCCATGATGGGCGCAGAGGGATTAACCGCAGCGACCGAGACGGCGATTTTGGCAGCGAACTACATCGCGCGCCGCCTGGCGCCGCACTACCCCGTGCTGTACTCGGGCCATGACGGCCTGGTCGCGCACGAGTGCATCCTGGACCTGCGCCCGATCACCGACGCCACCGGCATCAGCAACGAAGACGTGGCCAAGCGTTTGATGGACTTCGGTTTCCATGCGCCGACCATGAGCTTCCCCGTGCCGGGCACCTTGATGATCGAGCCGACGGAAAGCGAATCGAAAGTGGAAATCGACCGCTTCATCGACGCCATGATCGCCATCCGCGCGGAAATCGCCAAGGTCGCCAGCGGTGAATTCGACCACGACGACAACCCGTTGAAAAACGCGCCGCACACGGCGCAGGTATTGATGTCGGACAACTGGGAACGCAAGTACAGCCGTGAAATCGCCGCTTACCCCGTCGCTTCCCTGCGCCAGCGTAAATACTGGCCACCGGTCGGCCGCGCCGACAATGTGTACGGCGACCGCAACCTGTTCTGCGGTTGTGCGCCGATCAGCTCCTATGAAGAAGAGTAAACCTGATTTGCCCGGCTAGCCGGGCAGATGAAAAACAGAACGGCAGACCGCAGGGTCTGCCGTTTTTTTATGCGCCGCTTTATAGTGCCAGCAAAACCGCCCCCGGCAACCCCAGCACCGTGCCCAGTATCGTCAGGCACACGACATCGCGCCGCTCGCAGCGGGCGCGGTGCGAACTCCAGGCCGCAAACAATAGCGCGGCGGCCACGCCGCTGAGCGAAATTCCCACTTCCGTCATGCCGTCTCTCCCCGCGCGGCTGGCGCCACTGTCATCCACTATTCTCGCATCGTCATCATTCATCCTTGGTCAATTGTGTCAAAATAATGGCTACCTACCGGTAGGCAGCAAGTGTACAATAAAAAACACGACGGCGTCCATGCCCCGTTTTTTTGACGATACGAAGGAAACGTAATGCAGCAGCAAACCACCCTCCCCGCCGCCAGTCTTGGGCTGGCGGCGTCCCTGGCCCTGGTGGCCGTGCTCGGTCCGGCAGGCATCGACATGTACCTGGCTTCCATGCCTGCCATGG
The DNA here is from genome assembly GCF_051380935.1 of Janthinobacterium algoris. Classification (NCBI taxonomy): domain Bacteria; kingdom Pseudomonadati; phylum Pseudomonadota; class Betaproteobacteria; order Burkholderiales; family Oxalobacteraceae; genus Janthinobacterium; species Janthinobacterium algoris. Next base: position 163,952 of record NZ_JBNYXZ010000004.1, read on the forward strand.
CGCGTGAGCTGCACACCTCATATGCGAATATGCAACTGAGCCTGACCGTCTTCCTGCTGGCCCTGGGCGGCGGACAACTGCTGTGCGGCCCGCTGACGGACATGCTGGGCCGACGCTATCCGCTGCTGACCGGCATCGCCGTGTACATTCTTGCTGCCGTGTGGGCGGCGCAGGCGGATCAATTGACCACCCTGCTGCTGGCGCGCACGCTGCAGGGCCTGGGCGCGGCGCTGACCCTGGTGGTGGTGATGAGCATGGTGCGTGACGTGGCCGATGGCGTGCAGGCGGCGCAGCTGTTTGCCCTCTTGATGACCATCGTGGGCCTGGCGCCCGTGCTGGCGCCCGCCGTCGGCGGCTTGCTCGACGCGCACTACGGCTGGCGCGCCGTGATGCTGGCCCTGGCCGCGCTGGGCGCCTTGACCCTGCTCAATAGCGCACTGTTCCTGCCGGAAACGCTGCCTCGCGCCCGTCGCGTCTCGCCGCGCGGCCTGCATCGCACCTATGCGCGCATCGCGCTGGACCGCGCCTTTTTGCTGCCCGCGCTGGCCCTGTCCGCCACTTTCTTCTTTCTGTTTGCGTATATCGGCGGCGCGGCGCTCGTGTATCAGCGCGATTTCGGCCTGTCCGCCGACAGCTTCGGCCTGGTGTTCGGCGCCACGGGCGTGGCCGTGCTGCTCGGTGCGATGGCCAGCGGCCGCCTGGTGGAAAAGTACGGCCTGGCGCGCCTGAGCGTGGCGGGCAGCGCCGCCATGCTGGGCGGCGCCGTGCTGGCCCTGCTGGGTGCCTGGGCGGGCTTCGGCATCATCGCCGTCGTGCCAGGCATGTTCGTGGCCCTGTTTGGCCTGGGCATCGCCGAAGCGGCGCTGATGGCCATGGCCATGGGTTCGCAACAGCGCGCGCTCGGTTCCACGGCCGCCCTGCTGGGTGCCATCCAGATGACCCTGTCGTCCCTGTCCACGCCGCTGGCGGCCAGCCTGTCCGAACGGGGGCCGCTGCCCTGGCTGCTGTTCTTGACCGTGGCCGGCCTGCTGGTATCATGGCTGACCCTGGCCACTGCGCGCGTCCATCCGGTCCATGCCACCAGCCTGGGAGCGCACTGACGCCTCACTCACTATCACCCCAATGATGAAAAAACGCTCGGCCTCGGCCGATAATATCTGTGCCGTCGCCGTCGTGCACTTTTCTGAACACGGCTACGATGCCTCGTCCCTCAGCGACATCGCCGAGCAGGCGGGCATGCGCAAGGCGTCGCTGTATTCCCATTTCGCCGGCAAGGACGCCCTCTTCCTCGACGTGTTTTCCGACGCGCTGGCCGAAGAGCAAGCCTTCATGCAAGGCTGCTTTGCCGATGAAGCGGCGCTGGCGGCGCCCGGCGGCCAGCAGGCCGGCGCCCTGTACTGCGAGCGCATGGCGCAGCGCTATGCCGATTCGGCCCATTTGCGCTTCTTGCTGCGCACAGCCTACCTGCCGCCCGCGCCCTTGCGCATCGAAATCGGCACGGGTTATGAAGCCTTGCTGGCGCAATTGCAGCGGCATTACATGGCCAGCCTGGGCCGCATGGCACCGGCCCTGCCGCTCCCGCGCCTTGACCTGTATGCGCAAGCCTACCTCGGTATCGTTGACAGCTTGCACGTGGAGCTGATCTATGCAGGCGGCGCCGCGCTGCAGCAACGCCACGCGGCCTTGTGGCAGATTCTGTCCGATTCGCTTTCTTTAACCACCGGCAAGCCTTCATAAAATCGAGCCTGCTTGCCCTTCTGCAGTGCGGCGCGTTCACCGTCCACGCCGCACCATCGCAGACCGACCGCCAGTAACTGGTGGAAACATTCCGCCTGTGCCAGATCAACAAGGACAAGGCCAGTTTCATTAAGCTGCTGTACAGCGAACTGGGGCAAGGAAGCCTGGCAGCTGGTACGCACCACGCAAGGCTGGAAGATCAATTCCGTGATCTGCTCGATGAAATTCAACCCGGAAAAGCCGGCTAAAAAGCGCCCTGAGCCAGGATGGTCAACCAGGCGTATCGAGGCTATAGACGACGGAATTCATCGCGGTGTGCACAATCTGAAACAGCGTGCCGTCCCAGCGGGACTTGCTGAAGTGGGAGGTACGGTCCAGGTAGCCTGGCGTGTTGGTGATGCCGTCGACAGCCAATGGTTTTCCGGCTTTGTCGACGAGATGGGCTTGCCACACCTCGCCGATGGCAGGGCCCAGGCATCGGTAGACTTCGACGCGATATTGTTTGTCCGGCGACGAGCGCCATAATTTGCGCACCGGAATGTAGAGTGCAAACTCGCAGTCGCGCACACAGTGTGCCGCTTGATTGACGGCCTCGACATCCGCACCCGCATCACTTGCCAGCCGGACCAACACCATGGTCAGTTCCAGCAGCATGCGCTCTTGCTGTTCGGACGGGGAACAGGCCATGTAGGCGCCGATATCGAAGTCATCCACGTAATAGCTGGTGCAGCCCAGCAGCTGGCTGCGCTGCGCCACGTCAGCCGGTTTTTCGCCGAAGATGACGGACAGCAGCGAAGAGCCATCAAGGATGAAATCGGGCGGCAAAAAATGCACCAGCAACTGCCGCACATGATGCGCGCTCGGATGGAAAGACCAGGCTCGCTGGTTGGAATAGCTCAGTGGTGTTTCAACTACCCTGATCTCTCTGAGTCGTGCCATATGACCAATGCCTTTCATGGGCCTGCCTGCTTGCCTCTTCGTCGAACATGACGGTTTCCTTCGATTATAACAATCACAGCCAGGACGAACGCCAGCAGAAACCGGTGACCAAGAACCGGTCTACATTACGCTTCGGTAATGTAGACGATCTTTGCTTGACCTTGTCGGCATGCACTTTTATCATCCGTGCATTATTCATTTTACGGAGTCCCACGTGGGTACTTGTTCTAGTGACAGTAGCCGATCTTGTATCGGTGATTGCCTCGGCAGCTAAACAGCAAGCAACGCGGAACTTTATTTGCTCCGTGCCTTGCTGAGCAAGGTGCGGTGTCCCGCGCAGCCAGTCCGGCTGCGCTCTCTCCCCCCTCTTTCCGATCGTGACCGGCTACTGACCCGGATTGCCCGCCAGCACTATTGTGTTTTGGCGGCACGCAAGTCTTGCCTGCGGCTGCGCCGCCCGTCAACACCTCGTCGTGAAAGGAAGAGCCATGAATCTCTTCACCCGCTTATTCGAATCATTCCTGCGCAAACGCCATACGGCCGGCCATTTCCGCCGCCGCGCCATGCCGCTGGAAAACAGCACGGCCCGCCCCGTGCCCGACCACCTGGCGCGCCAGTTGCTGGCCGCCGCCCATGAAGACCTGGACAGCGCCCTGAACCGCCTGCATACGCGCCTGGAAGGCTTGCGCGATGCCGAGGCGCAAGTCATCGGCGCGCAAACGGGGCCGAATGAAGTCGAGCATGAAAAACCGCTGGCCTGGTACCAGCATCTGTGGCTGTGCTACAAGAATCCGTTCAACCTGCTGCTCACCGTGCTGGCGATTGTGTCCTACCTGACGGAAGATCCGAAGGCCACCATCGTCATCGGCACCATGGTGATTTTGTCGACCCTGCTGCGCTTCGTGCAGGAAGGCCGCTCGAACCGCGCCGCCGAGCGCCTGAAAGCCATGGTCAGCAATACAGCCACCGTGCTGCGCAATGGCCAGCAGATCGAGCTGCCCATCCGCCAGCTTGTGCAGGGCGACATCATCGTGCTGTCGGCCGGCGACATGATCCCCGCCGATTGCCGTTTGCTTTCCGCGAAAGACCTGTTCGTCAGCCAAGCCGCCATGACGGGTGAATCCTTGCCGGTGGAAAAGATGGCCGAGCTGGCCGACAGCGGGGGCCGCGACCCCATGGAACTGGCCAATTTGCTGTTCATGGGCACGAATGTGATCTCGGGCGCGGCAACGGCGCTGGTATTGGCCACGGGCAACCGCACGTATTTCGGCACCATCGCCACGCGCGTGACGGCCACCGAGCGCACGCCGACCGCGTTTGAAGCGGGCGTGAACAGCGTCAGCTGGCTGCTGATCCGCTTCGCCCTCGTGATGGCGCCGCTGGTGTTCCTGATCAACGGCTGGACCAAGGGCGACTGGATGGAAGCGTTCTTGTTTGCCCTGTCCGTGGCCGTGGGCCTGACGCCGGAAATGCTGCCCATGATCGTCACCAGCACCCTGGCCAAGGGCGCCGTAAAACTGTCGAAAAAGAAAGTCGTCGTGAAGCGCCTCGATGCGATCCAGAACTTCGGCGCCATGGATGTGCTCTGCACCGACAAGACAGGCACCTTGACGCAGGACAAGATCGTGCTCGAGCGCCATACGGACGTGTTCGGCCAACCGTCCGATGAAGTGCTGCAATTCGCTTACCTGAACAGCCATTACCAGACGGGCCTCAAAAACCTGCTCGACCGCGCCGTGCTCGACCATGTGGAATTGCAGACGGAAATGCAGCTGGCCCGCGATTACGTCAAAGTCGATGAAATCCCTTTCGATTTCGTGCGCCGCCGCATGTCCGTCGTCGTTTCCGAAAAGAATGATCACCATGAGCTGATCTGCAAGGGCGCCGTCGAGGAAATCCTCGCCGCCTGCAGCCATCTGCGCCTGGGCGGCGTGAATATTGCGCTCGATGCAGCCCTGCTGGACAAGGTGCTGGAAACCACGCATGGTCTCAATACGGAAGGCTTGCGCGTGGTGGCCGTGGCCGTCAAGGAAGTGCCACCGCACAAAACCGTGTACGGCGTGGCCGATGAAACGGCGCTGACCCTGATCGGCTACGTGGCCTTCCTCGACCCGCCGAAGGAATCGACGGCACCCGCCCTGCGCGCGCTGGCGGCACATGGCGTGACCGTGAAAGTCTTGACGGGTGACAACCACCTGGTGACGGCGAAGATTTGCCGCGAAGTGGGTCTGGCCGTGCATGGCGTGCTGCAAGGCCCGCAACTGGACGACATGGATGACGCCACCCTGGCGCAAGCAGCCGAAGACAATACCGTGTTTGCCAAGCTCAGCCCTTTGCACAAGGAGCGCCTGGTGCGCGCGCTGCGCGGGAATGGCCACATCGTCGGCTTCATGGGCGACGGCATCAACGACGCGCCCGCCCTGCGCGCGGCCGACATCGGCATTTCCGTCGATTCGGCCGTCGATATCGCCAAGGAAGCGGCCGACATCATCCTGCTGGAAAAAAGCCTGATGGTGCTGGAAGAAGGCGTGCTGGAGGGCCGCCGCACCTTCAGCAACATGCTCAAATACATCCGCATGACGGCCAGCTCAAACTTCGGCAATGTATTTTCCGTGCTGGTGGCCAGCGCCTTCCTGCCCTTCCTGCCCATGCTGCCGCTGCACTTGCTGGTGCAAAACCTGCTGTACGACGTGTCGCAGATCGCCATTCCCTTCGACAATGTCGACGCCGAACTGATCCAGCAGCCTTTGACCTGGAACCCGCGCGACATCGGCCGCTTCATGGTGTTTTTCGGCCCCATCAGCTCGATCTTCGATATCAGCACCTTTATCTTGATGTGGCATGTGTTTGGCGCGAATACACCGGAACAGCAGACCCTGTTCCAATCCGGCTGGTTCGTCGTCGGCTTGCTGACGCAAACCCTGATCGTGCACCTGATCCGCACACCCAAGCTGCCCTTCATCGACAGCATCGCTTCCGTGCCCCTGCTGGTGGCCACCACTGCCATCATGGCCGTGGGCGTCTTTCTGCCGATGGGACCGCTGGCAACCTACTTCAAGCTGCAGGCCTTGCCCTTGGGCTATTTCCCCTGGCTGCTGGGCATCCTGGTGTGCTACACCGTGCTGACGACGTTCATGAAACGCGTGTACCTGCGCAAATTCGGCTGGCAATAGTATGATGAAACGCTCTTTCCCCTACAAAAGGCGCGCATGAGCGGCTCCCCCTCATCTTCATCAATACCCAAACGTCATCAGGCCTTGCTGCTGTCAGCGCTGGTGTTTCCCGGCAGCGGGCATTTCTTGTTAGGCCGCAAAGCACGCGGCTGCCTCTTCCTCGTGCCGGCCCTGGTCGCGCTGGCGCTCGTATTGCGCCAGATCATGGCACGCTTGGACCAAGTTATGGCACAGATCGACAGTGGCGCCCTGCCCCTCGACGTGCAGCTGATCATGGAAAAAGTGGAGCGACTCTCAGCCAATGACGGCCCCGCCATGACGCTGGCCGTGGGCGTGCTGGTGGCGTGCTGGATAGGTAGCCTGATTGACACCTTGCTGATCAAGCCATGACGGCGGAAGCCCAGGCACGCAAACAGCGCAAGGAAGCAAAGATGCAGGCGCGCCGCGCGCAACTGGCGCTCAGCCGCCAGGACCACGGCGGCCCGCTAGCCTGGCGCGGCTGGTTCGACGGGTCCGCCCATCCGAACCCTGGCAAGCTGGGCATAGGTGCCCTGCTGCTGGGACCGAACGGCGAGCGCATCGAAGTAAGCGAGGCTGCCGGCTATGGCAGCAGCAGCGATGCGGAATATGCAGCCCTGACGGCCCTGCTGCAGGCGGCGCTCAGCGTACGCCCGCTGCCCGTGCAGTTGCTGCTGTACGGCGATAGCCAGGTAGTGATCAATGATGTGCTGGGCACGACGCCGGTCGGCGCCAAGGGGCTGGAAACGCACAGGGCCACCGTAGTGGCCCTGCTGAAGCAATTCACTGAGGTGAGCTTGCGCTGGATTCCGCGCCACAGGAATGGCGAGGCGGACCGGCTGTCGCAGCTGGCGATCACCGGCTGGGTTGAGGATACTCTACCGCCGGAAGATTAAGCAGCGCGGCCAATCTGCAAACTAGCCTTGGCTGGCTGGCTTGCCGGACGTTTTACCCCCTTCAAGCCGCTGACCGTGGCCTGCTGGCCATGCAATTTAAAGACGCTGACCACTTGCGCCAAGTTGTGCGCCTGGTGCTGCATCGATTCGGCGGCGGCGGCCGATTCTTCCACCAGGGCCGCATTTTGTTGCGTCACGGCATCCATCTGGCCAATGGCGCGGTTGATCTCGTCGATGCCCACGCTTTGCTCGCTGCTCGCTGCCGTGATTTCCGTGATGATGTCGCTCACGCGCTGCACACTGTCGACGATATCATTCATGGTCGAGCCGGCTTGCGCCACCAGCATGCTGCCCGCGTTGACTTGCTCGACCGACGCGCCGATCAGGGTCTTGATCTCTTTCGCGGCGCTGGCCGAACGCTGCGCCAGGTTGCGCACTTCGGACGCCACCACGGCAAAGCCACGGCCCTGCTCGCCGGCTCTGGCCGCTTCCACGGCCGCGTTCAGAGCCAAGATGTTGGTCTGGAAGGCAATGCCATCGATGACGGAAATGATGTCGACGATCTTGTTCGAGGACGTATTAATCGATTGCATGGTGCCCACCACTTGCGCCACCACTTCGCCGCCCTTGACAGCCACTTGCGCGGCCGACGCCGCCAACTGGTTGGCCTGGCGCGCATTGTCCGCATTCTGTTTCACGGTCGACGTCAGCTCTTCCATCGACGAAGCTGTTTCTTCCAGCGAACCGGCCTGTTCTTCCGTGCGGGAAGACAGATCCTGGTTACCGGCTGCAATTTGCGTCGACGAGGTGGCGATGCTGTCCGTGCCGCTGCGCACTTCGCCCACGATGGTGAGCAAGCTGGTGTTCATATCCTTCAACGCTTGCAGCAGTTGCCCCGTTTCATCCTTGGCACTGGTATCGATCTGCGCCGTCAAGTCGCCATCGGCCACCTTGCGGGCGATGTCCACGGCCGTGCGCAGCGGGTGCACGATGCCCATCGTCAAGACCCAGGCGCAGACGACGCCGAAAGCCAGCGCCAGCGCAGCCAGCGCCAGCAGCAGGTTGCGGCTGGTCTTGGCCACGGCATCGATCTCGCGCGCGGTGGCGTCGATGCTGGCGCGCTGGTGTTCCAGCATGTTCATGATGACTTTCTGGTATTTGGTCGAGCCGGGCACGAAGACGGCCTGGAAGGCTTTCTCCGCCTCTTCCGTCTGGCCGGCCGCCTTCAGCTTCGATACTTGCTCCCGGGCATCCAGATACACCTTGCGCATGTCGCTGACCTGGCGGAACAGTTCCGTTTCTTGCGGGCCGGAAATCAGAGCTTCGATTTTCTTTTGCAGCTCGCCCGAGACGACGGACGACTGTTTCGCTTCTTCCGCGAAATACGGTCCCAGCGACGTGTCGGCACTGCGCACGATGGCCGTGGTGCGGCGGATGCCGCTGTCGATCTTGCTATACCAGTCGGAAATATAGCGTTCCTTCGCCAGCGGCTGCTCCATCATATTGCGCGTGGCAGTGGCCACGTCATGCAAACGCCAGACGCTGATGCCGGTAATGACCATGGAAAACAGCAAAATGACGGCAAAACCCAGGCCGAGACGCACACCAATACTGACGTTTCTTAACAAATTCATGTGAATATCCTAAAAAAGCGGAACCAGACTATATAAAAGGGGTGCGGCTGCACGGGCAGCCGCGACGCTATCAGCGGATGCCGATGCGCAAGGCAGTTTGTGGCGCTGCCGGGCGTTTCAGCGTCGGCTTTACACCATTCAAGCCACTGGCACCGGCCTGCTGCACATTGAGCTTGAACACGCTAACAACCTGCGCCAGCTTGTGCGCCTGGTGCTGCATCGATTCGGCGGCGGCGGCCGATTCTTCCACCAGGGCCGCATTTTGTTGCGTCACAGCATCCATCTGGCCGATGGCGCGGTTGATCTCGTCGATGCCCACGCTTTGCTCGCTGCTCGCTGCCGTGATTTCCGTGATGATGTCGCTCACGCGCTGTACGCTGTCGACGATATCGTTCATGGTCGAGCCGGCTTGCGCCACCAGCATGCTGCCCGCGTTGACTTGCTCCACCGACGCGCCGATCAAGGTCTTGATCTCTTTCGCGGCACTGGCCGAACGCTGCGCTAGGTTGCGCACTTCGGACGCCACCACGGCAAAGCCACGGCCCTGCTCGCCGGCCCTGGCCGCTTCCACGGCCGCATTCAGCGCCAAGATGTTGGTCTGGAAAGCAATGCCATCGATGACGGAAATGATGTCGACGATCTTGTTCGAGGACGTATTGATCGATTGCATGGTGCCCACCACTTGCGCCACCACTTCGCCGCCCTTGACAGCCACTTGCGCGGCCGACGCCGCCAACTGGTTGGCCTGGCGCGCATTGTCCGCATTCTGTTTCACGGTCGACGTCAGCTCTTCCATCGACGAGGCTGTTTCTTCCAGCGAACCGGCCTGCTCTTCCGTGCGGGAAGACAGGTCCTGGTTGCCGGCGGCAATTTGCGTCGACGAGGTGGCGATGCTGTCCGTGCCGCTGCGCACTTCACCCACGATGTTGAGCAAGCTGGTGTTCATGTCCTTCAAGGCTTGCAACAGTTGCCCTGTTTCATCCTTGGCGCTGGCATCGATCTGCGCCGTCAAGTCGCCATCGGCAACCTTGCGGGCGATGTCCACGGCCGTGCGCAGTGGGCGCACGATGCCCATCGTCAAGACCCAGGCGCAGACGACGCCAAAGACCAGCGCCAGCGTCGACAGCAATAACAGCAGGTTGCGGCTGGTGCTGGCGATGTCATCAATCTCGCGCGCGGTGGCGTCGATGTTGGCACGTTGGTGTTCCAGCAAGCCGTAGACCATCTTCTGGTACTTGGCTGCGGCGGGCACGAAGGTTTTTTCAAACACTTCATTGGCGGCGTCGACCTGCGATTCACCCTTCAGCTTGTAGACCTGGTCGCGCGAACTGATGTATACCTTGCGCTGCTCCAGCAAGCCCGCGAACATGGCTTTTTCCTCAGGTTTGTCGATCAGCGCCTCGATCTTCTTTTGCAGCTCAGCCGAGCTGGACGACGAGACTTTCGATTCTTCGGCGAAATAGCCGCTCAGCGAGGTGTCGCTGCTGCGGGCGATGGCGATCGTGCGCCGCACGGCGCTGTCGATGCGGCCGTACCAGTCGGAAATATAGCGTTCTTTGGCCAGCGGCTGCTCCATCATGACGCGCGTGGCGCTGGCCACGTCGTGCAAACGCCAGACGCTGATGCCCGTAATGAGCATGGAAAACAGCAAAATCACGGCAAAGCCGAGTCCGAGGCGGACACCGATGCTGACGTTGCGTAATAAATTCATGTGACTATCCTAAATAGCCCTGATGCCATGGCGACATGGCTGGCAGTTTCGCGCTGGTGCGGGCTGGCTGCAATGGCAAAACGGGCATAAAAAGTGAAACTGAAGTGAAACTGGCGCACGGTTCGGCTGAACCGTGCGCCAGCAAATGCGTTAGCGTGCGCCTTGCAGAAAAAGCAAACAATGCTTGGGGTCAATTGTTTCCGACAAACCCAGTCAAAAAGACCGGCAGCAGGAAATTAAGCCGCCAGCTTCTTGATCAAGCCCATGTCGGCGCTGGACATCAGCTGGTCAATATCGACCAGGATCAGCATGCGCTCGTCGATGGTGCCCAGGCCGATCACGTATTCCGTGTTGATCGAACGGCCCATGTCCGGCGCCGGCTTGATCTGTTCCGGCATCAGGGTGGTGACGTCGGAGACGCGGTCGACGACCATGCCGACGACGCGGTTGCCGATATTGAGGATGATGACGACGGTGAACTGGTCATAGCTGGGCGTGCCCAGGTTGAACTTGATGCGCATGTCGACGATCGGCACGATGATGCCGCGCAGGTTGACCACGCCTTTGACGAACTCGGGCGCGTTGGCGATGCGGGTCGGCGTTTCATAGCTGCGGATTTCGCTGACTTTCTGGATGTCGATGCCATACTCTTCCTGGCCCAGGGTAAAAGCCAGGTATTCGGCAGCCTTGGCAACGGTTGCGCCAGTGTCGCTGGAAATGGTGTTCATGATAATCCTTTCGTTAACTCGCCTGGGGCGCAGGCCATGACACGCTACACGCGGGCCCTGGATGTGACGAGCCATCCAGAATGCAATAAAATGGCTGCCACTTGTATGTTTTTGCAAATACTTTCTAGCAATTAGCTTATGCCTCTAATTTCCGTGCGGCAATGTTACCCCATGTAAATTTTACATGCACTAAAAAAGAGCGATCATCGGGCGGATGCTTTTCCAAAATGCAATTATGTGGCAAATGCGGCACGCCGGGGCACCAGGCTCCCGGCCACATGCGGCGGCGTTTTATGCCACACTGGCAGCTCCTGCTTTTTACGACGTTGAACCATGCATTCTTTGCTTTCCCAATGGCAACCACGCCTGCTGGCACTGGCCACGGCCGGCCTGGGCGACGACAGCGCCCACGACCTCAACCACCTGCAGCGCGTCTGGCGCAATGCCAGCGTCTTGCTGCAAGTCCATGCGCAGGCCGATGCCCTCACCGTGATGGCCGCCTGCTATCTGCACGACTTGGTCAACTTGCCGAAAAACCACCCCGAGCGCCACTTGGCCTCGCGCCAGGCGGCAGCGCTGGCTTGCCACCAGTTGGCGGAGCTGGATTTTCCGGCAGAAAAATTGGCGGGCGTGGCCCACGCCATCGAGACCCACAGTTTTTCCGCCAACTTGGCGCCGCTCACCATTGAAGCGCAAATCGTGCAGGATGCCGACCGCATCGACGCGCTGGGGGCCGTGGGACTGGCACGCCTGTTCTATACGGCGGCGCGCATGGATAGCGCACTGGCGCATGGTAGCGATCCGCTAGCCAAACATCGCGCACTCGACGACAAGGCATACGCGCTCGACCATATCGTTACCAAGCTCGACAAACTGCCCGGCAAGATGCAGACGGTGGCGGGCCGCGCGCTGGCCGAACAGCGCCTGGCCGTGCTGACGGATTTCCGCGCCGCCTTTGCCGCGGAATGGGCGGGCCGCTCTAGCATGGGTGGCGATAGCCAGCAGCGCGCATGCTGTCTATAATGCAAGCCTCAGCTATCGCGCCGCGCGTCAGCAGAAACCTGTAACGCGACGGCGCAACACCAACGCGCCGAAAGCATGCATGTCCGAGAAAACCAACCACGACAGCCATTCCCCGTCCTCCCCCGCCGCGCCCGCGCGCGCAGGCAATCTCAATTTCATCCTCGTCTGCGTCTTCATCGACATGCTGGGCATCGGCCTGGTGGTGCCCGTGCTGCCCATCCTGATCGGCGACTTTGTCAGCGGCAAGGAAGCGCAAGCGTTCTGGTACGGCATCATGGCGGCCGTCTTCGGCTTGCTGCAGTTCATCTTCATGCCCATGCTGGGCGCCATCAGCGACCGCGTGGGACGCCGTCCCGTGCTGCTGTATTCGATGGCCGGCATGGCTGTCAACTTTCTCGCCACGGGCTGGGCGCCGAACCTGGCCTGCCTGTTCATCGGCCGCATCATCGGCGGCGTCTCGTCGGCCAGCATGTCGGTCGCGTCTGCCTACGCCTCCGACATTTCCACGCCGGACAACCGGGCCAAGAGCTTCGGCAAGATCGGCGCCGCCTTTGGCCTGGGCTTCATTTGCGGCCCCATGCTGGGCGGCCTGCTGGGCGAAATCAATCTGCACCTGCCGTTTTACGTAGCGGCGGGCTTGTCGGCCGCCAATTTCATCTACGGCTATTTCTTCGTGCCCGAATCGTTGCAGCCGGGTCCGCGCGCGCCATTTACCTTGGCGCGCATCAATCCGTTTGCCGCCCTGCTGAAACTGGTGCGCCGCGTGGAGATCCGCGGCCTGGTGCTGGCCTTCGGCCTGATGACGTTTGCACAAATGATGCTCAACACCACCTGGGTGCTGTACACGCATTTCCGCTTCGACTGGACGCCGCGCCAGAACGGCATCGCCCTGTTCTGCGTGGGCCTGTGCGCGGCCGTGGTGCAGGCGGGCTTGCTGGGCATGTTGATCAAGCGTTTTGGCGAAGTGCGTCTGTCGCTGCTGGGCATGGGCTCGGGCGCCCTCACCTACCTGCTGTATGGCCTGGCAACGCAAGGCTGGATGATGTATGCGTTGATTTTGTGCAACCTGCTGGCCTTTGCCGCCGGCCCCGCCTTGCAAGGCATCATCTCGAAGGCGTCGGCCGCCAGCGAGCAGGGAGAACTGATGGGTTCCCTGCAATCGATCAGCAGCCTCGGCATCATCATCATGCCCTTGCTCGGCAGCATGATCCTGGGCGAAGTGAGCCACTTACCGCCACAGGATTGGCGCATCGGCAGCACCTTCTATCTGTGCGCCATCATGCAAACCCTGGGCATCCTGGTGGCCTGGCGCTACTTTAAGGCGCAACGCCAGGCAAGACTTATGGTTTCCACCACAAAGTAGTCGGTGGGGTAACATTGCATTTAAGAAATAAATAGGCGAGAATGGGATAATCAACCGCGCGTTACCGACGCCCGGCATTCGATGGTGAGCAAGGATGGGTATGACTGACTTTTATTCCAGCGCCTGGCGCCGAACCGTGGCCATGCTGACGCTGGCGCTGCCGTCGCTGGTCGGCGCGCAATGCTCGCGCGACATCCAGGTGCCCATCTCGGCCATCGGCTCCAGCGTGGTGGTGAATGGCGCCAGCATTGGCGGCATCTATCCCGACTTGCTGCGCAGCATGGGCGCCAAGCTCGGCTGCAATTTCATCTTCACGGCCGTGCCCCGCGCGCGCCTGGAAGCAATGTTTGAGGCGGGCAAGGCAGACTTGCTGATCCCGGCCAGCAGCACCTTGCAGCGCGACCAGCATGGCCTGTTCATCCCCATGTTGGGCAGCCGCCCCCTGCTGATCTCGCTACAGGGCGCGCGCGCGCCCATCAACACCATGCAGGAATTACTCGAGCGGCGCGAATTGCGCGTGGCGCTGGTGCGCGGCTACGACTATGGCGCACCGTACCAGGCGCTGGCGAAAGAGCTGAGCAGCCAGGGACGTTTGTTCTACGAAGTCGATGCGCTCTCCGTGGCGCGCCTGATGCAAAGCGGCTTCATCGATGCGACCGTCATGGCGCCCACCATCCTGGCCGGCGTGGCGCAGAACGATGCGCGCGTGTATGGCCTGGCCGACCGCCTGCGCCTGGAAGCGCTGCCCGAACTACCGTGGGGCATGAGCGGTGTCTACCTGTCGCGCAAGTCCCTCACGGCGGAAGACCAGGCCACCCTGCGCGACCTGCTGGACAAAGCGGGCCGCTCAAGTTCCCTGATGGACGCCTTCCAGCGCCATCACCGCCAGGAACTGCTTTCGCTCAGCATACGTCCGCGCTAAGGACACAGGCATGTCGGGCCTGGTCGTCGCCGTCGTCCTGTTTGCCGCCCTGCTGCACGCCGGCTGGAATGCCATCGTCAAGTCGGGCAAGGATATCTTTCTCAGCACGGTGCTGGTCTCCGTGGGCGCAGCCCTGATTTCGCTGGCCGTCTTGCCCTTTGTCAATGCTCCCGCGCCCGCCAGCTGGCCCTACCTGGCAGCCTCGGCCGTGGCGCAGCTGGCCTACTACTCTCTGCTGGCGGCCGCCTACAAGGCGGGCGACATGAGCCTTGCCTACCCCCTGATGCGCGGCAGCGCACCGCTCATCGTCGCGCTGGCCAGCTGGCCGCTGATCGGCGAGCGCCTGTCTTCCCTGCAGATGGGCGCCGTCGCCTGCATCTGCGCGGGCATCTTCGGCTTGTATTTCGCCGCGCGCCTGCCCGCCACCGGCAGCGCGCCGAAAAACACGGGGCGCGCCACCGCCTTTGCGCTGGGCAACGCCTGCGTCATCGCCAGCTATACCCTGATCGACGGCGTTGGCGTGCGCCTGTCCGGCGCGCCAGCCGCCTACACGATGTGGATTTTTGTCTTGAATGGAAGCGGGCTGCTGCTGTGGACGGCGTTGCGCCGCCCCACCGACTTGCTTGCGTATGCGCAAACGCAATGGCGCCTGGCCGCCGTTGGCGGCTTCGGCACGCTCGCTTCGTATGGGCTGGCCTTGTGGGCCATGACGCAGGCGCCCGTGGCGGCCATCGCGGCCCTGCGCGAAACGTCGATTTTGTTCGCCATCGCCATTGCCGCGCTGTTCCTGCGCGAAAAAATCAGCCCCCGCCGCTACTTGTCCATAGGCCTGATCGCGGCGGGCGCCATCCTCATGCGCGCTGGCTAGCGCGCATCGAGCGGCGCTATCGGCAACTCGATCGCGCTGGCAGCCCCTGCCGCGTGGTAGACGCGCTGCGTCGCCTTTCTGTAGTGGCCTGGGTCCGCCAGGAAGATGTTCGGCACGTAGTTTTGCGGGTTGCGGTCGTACAGGGGGAACCAGCTCGACTGCACTTGCACGGCAATGCGGTGGCCGGGCAGGAAGACGTGATTCGCGTTCGGCAAGGCGAAGCGGTAGCGTTCCACTTTGCCCGCCGGTATCGGCGTCGGGTGCTCGAAGCTGTCGCGGTAGCGCCCGCGGAAGATATCCATCGCCACGCCCAGCTGGTAGCCGCCCATGGCCGGCTGCGACGGTACTTCGTCCGGATACACGTCGATCAGTTTCACCACCCAGTCCGCATCCGTGCCGCTGGTGGAGGCAAACAGGTTGACCATCGGTGCGCCGGCGATGCGCACGGCCGTTTTCAAGGGCTCGGAAACGTAGCTGAGCACGTCCGTGCGGTCCGCATAGCCGCGCTGGTCGCTGACCAGCCATGGCTTCCACTGATCGCCATCGCTCAGGCGCACGGGACGCGCGACGAAGGGCACGGGTTTCGCCGGATCGGCCACGTATTCATCGAAGGCGCCTTCAGCCGCATCCGCAGCGCCCGATGGCGCAGCAAAGCCCAGCTTGGAACCGTCCTGCAGGTAGATCGGTGTCAGCTTGGTCTCGCAAGTATCGCAAGCCAGCGGCCACTGGTGCAGGCGCTGCCACTGGTTCGTGCCGCTCTGGTACGACACCACGGGCGCCGTGTTCGCATCCGGCGCGCCATCCTTCAGGTATTGATTGAGGAACGGTTGCATGACTTTTTCGCGGAACTGGCGCGCCGTGTCGCCGTCAAACTTCAGCGCGCCCAGGCTGGAACCGTCATAGTTGACGCCGCTGTGCCGCCACGGGCCGATGGCCAGGTAATTGAGGTTGTTGCGCTTGTCGCGCCCTTCCATCGCCGTGTAAGAGGCATAGGGACCATAGATGTCTTCCTGGTCCCACTGCCCCACCACGTGCATGGTCGGCACGATCAGCGGGCGCTTCGCCAGGATTTTATCGAGCGCCTGCTCCTGCCAGTAACTGTCATAGGCCGGGTGTTCGAACAGCTTTTTCGTGTAGGTCAGCTTGTCGATGCCGAATTTCTTCGCGTAATCGCCAGCCGAGCCGATGCGCAGATACGCATCGTAGTCGTCGTAGACGCCCGTCACGGGCGCCTCGGCGCTGCCGCGCACGCTCGTCTGCCACGCCAGGTAAGACAAGCTCGGCATGCGGAAGGCGCCGTTATGGAACCAGTCGTCGCCGCGCCAGCCATCGACCATGGCGCTCATGGGAATGGCCACCTTCAATGCCGGATGCGGGTCGACCAGGGCCATCAACACCGTATGCCCCTCGTACGAGGAACCCAGCATGCCCACCTTGCCATTGCTTTCCGGCACGTTCTTCGCCAGCCAATCGATGGTGTCCCACGCATCGGTCACGTTATCGACCTTGGTATTGTTGAGCGGTCCGCGCACGGGGCGCGTCATCACGTAATCGCCTTCGGAGCCATGCTTGCCGCGCACGTCCTGGAACACGCGAATGTAGCCGTTTTCCACCAGGGTATCGTCGCCCTGCGGCAAGGTGGCCAGCATGCTGGCGCTGGTGGCGCGCTGGGCGCGGCGGGCCGCGTTGTAGGGCGTGCGCGTGAGCATAATGGGAGCGCGCTGCGCACCCTTCGGCACGACGATCACCGTGTACAGCTTGACGCCGTCGCGCATGGGGATCATCACCACGCGCTTGACGTAGTCATTCATGTCGGGCATCACCAGCTTGGCGCCGATATCGGGCGTCATGGGCGGCGTTTGCGGCTGCCAGGACGCAGCAAGCACGGGGCTGCATAGGGAACTGATAACCAGGGCCAGGCCGGTGAGCCGGACGGGGGACGACACGCGCATACTATTCTCCAATGATTCATGCCACGCAAAAGTGGCCGAACGGCAATAGTACCCGGAAAGCAAGTTCTGCAATAGGCCAGCCTCTGACGCAGCGCAGCAGATAAATCGGGGCGCAACTTGACAGAACGCGCACGAACTGCAACCATAACGCCATGAAATTTATCCCGTCACAACACGCCTGCTTGAATTGGTGGTCCCGCTCACTTTCGCGCGGCCACTGCATAGTGATGTGAATTTGATCCACGCCGCCTCGATCGGTGGCGTAACAGGCTGAGCCTGGATCATCCCCGATGCAGGCGGCTCAAAAGGAAACTTGATGAGCTTGCCTAATACTCCTAATACTCTTAATACCCCCGATACCCCCGACACCGACAACGCCCCGGCCGCACCGCTATCCGCTGCCGCCATCGCTTCGCAATCCGTGATCCTGACGGGCGACCGCCCGACCGGCCCCTTGCACCTGGGTCACTACGTGGGCAGCCTGCGCGACCGCGTCCGCTACCAGAACAGCTACAAGCAATTCATCATGCTGGCCGACGCGCAGGCGCTGACGGACAATATGGATGACATCGACAAGGTGCACCGCAACGTCGTCGAAGTGGCGCTCGATTACCTGGCCGTCGGCATCGATCCGACCAAGACAACAGTGTTCATCCAGTCGCAAATCCCGGAACTGGCCGAGCTGACGTTTTACTACCTGAACATCGTCACCGTGGCGCGCCTGGAGCGCAACCCCACCGTCAAGGAAGAAATCCGCTTGCGCGGCTTCGAGCGCGACATTCCGGCCGGCTTTTTGACCTACCCGGCCAGCCAGGCGGCCGACATCACGGCCTTCAAGGCGGGCGTGGTGCCCGTGGGCGAAGACCAGATTCCGATGATTGAGCAAACGAATGAAATCGTGCGCCGCTTCAACCGCATGTACAACCGCGAAGTATTGATGGAATGCAAGGCGCTGGTGCCGGACATCGGCCGCCTGCCCGGCATCGACGGCAAGGCGAAGATGAGCAAGTCGCTGGGCAATACCATCAACCTGGGCGCGACATCGGCCGAAATCACGGCCGCCGTGAAAAAAGTCTATACCGACCCGCTGCACCTGCGCGTGGAAGACCCGGGCCACCTGGAAGGCAATATCGCGTTTACCTACCTGGATGCGTTTGACCCGGAAAAAGCGGCGCTGGCCGAAATGAAAGCCCATTACGTGCGTGGCGGCCTGGGCGACAGCATCGTCAAGAAGCGCCTGGACCTGGTCTTGCAGGAAATGCTGGCGCCGATCCGCGCCCGCCGCGAAGAATTCGCCAAGGACAAGGGGCAAGTCATCCAGATGCTGAAAGAAGGCACCTTCAAGGCGCGCGAAGTGGCGGCCCGCACGGCCGATGAAGTCAAGTCAGCGCTGGGTCTCAACTACTTCTGATCACCGACAGGAATGGCAAACTGATGCGCCCAGGCGGAGTCGGGTAAAATCCCGCTTTCGCCTGGGCGCAATTCGTTTGTCACCGTGGCATCAGCAATCCGTAGAGAAGACACCGCGCCATGACCGATACCCCTATCGAACAGCTGCTGCAGCAGCATTTTTCCATCGATGCGCTGCAACGCTCGCCCGCGCCCCTGCAGCAGGCGCTGCGCATGCTGGGCGGCTGGCTGGCCGCCGAGCGCGACACGCCGTATCCGCACACGCCGTATGCGGAACTGCTGACGCAACTGTCCGACACTTGCCTGCCCGCGCACGGCATGCCCGTGGCGGAGTTTCTGCAAGAACTCGACACCACCGTGCTGGCCAATACGGCCCAGCTGAGCCATCCGCAATACATCGGCCACATGACGCAGGCCTTACCCTGGATCAGCGTGCTGGCCGAAGCGTTTACAGCCACCCTGAACCAGAATCAGGTGAAGATCGAAACGGCGTATGTCTCGACCCTGATCGAAAAGCAGATTCTCGGCTGGCTGCACCGCCAGATGTACCAGCAGCCCGAACATGTCTACACGCAGGCGATGGCCGCCACCAGCGGCGCGCTGGGCAATGTCGTCAATGGCGGCACCATGGGCAACTTGACGGCCCTGGCCGTGGCGCTGGAACAGCAACTGCCCGGCACGCGCAAGCGGGGCCTGTTTGCCGCCATGCAGGAATCAGCTTACGCGGGGCTGGCCGTGATCGGCTCGGCCCGCAGCCATTATTCCGTGAAAAAGGCGCTGGCGACCCTGGGCCTCGGTGAAAACGCCCTGCACCTGGTGGCCGTCGACCGCGACAACCGCATTGACATCCAGGCACTGGAAACCACGATTGCCGACTTGAAATTGCGCAATATCAAGGTCATCGCCATGATCGGTATTGCCGGCACGACGGAAACTGGCGCCATTGACCCGCTGGCCGCCATGGCGGCGATTGCCGCGCGCGAAAGCATCTGGTTCCATGTGGATGCGGCCTGGGGCGGCGCCCTGCTGATCGCGGAACAGTACCGCGCGCTGTACGACGGGATTGCTTTGGCCGACTCCGTCGTCATCGACGGGCACAAGCTGTTGTGGGTGCCGATGGCGCAAAGCATGGTGCTGTTCAAGGACAGCGCCAGCCTGAACTTGCTGAAACATAACGCCAACTACATTTTGCGCGACAACTCGGGCGACCTGGGCCAGACGTCGCTGGAAGGCTCGCGCCGCTTCGACGCCTTGAAGCTGTGGACTTCGTTCAAGGTGCTGGGCGTGTCCGGCTACACCACCTTGCTGCAGCAGGCGGCCACCTTGTCCGGCCAGTTGCAGCAGCTCTTGGCCGACCAGCAGGATTTCGAACTCGTCACCCGTTCCGACACCTTCATTCTGACCTACCGCTACGTGCCGGCGCACTTGCGCCAGCGCATGGAAAGCTTGCTGGCCAGCGGCCAGGTCGACGCGGCGGCCGAACTGAACAAGCAATTGAACACGCTCAACGCCAAACTGCAAAACCGGCAAAAAGCGCAGGGCCACAGCTTTGTCTCGCGCACGGTACTGGAATCGACGCGCTACCCAGGCCCGACCAATGTGCTGCGCGTGGTCATGACGAATGTCAAGACGCGCCCCCACCACCTGCACGCCATCCTGGCCGAACAGCGGGCCATCGGGCAGGCGCTGGTGGCCGAGCTGGGCCTGTAGGAATTCCACCCATCAGCCCTGACTGGATGCCCGATGCAACGCCTGAGCGCCCTCACCGATCTGTTACGGCATCTGTTGAAATGGCTGCTGCTGGCCTTTGTGGTGGCCGTGCTGGCAGGGTCGGCCTCGGCCGTTTTCCTGTTCGCCCTGGACTGGGCGACACGCACGCGTTTGGCGCACGCCTGGCTGATCTGGCTCCTGCCTGTAGCGGGCTTTGCCGTCGGCTGGCTGTATCTGCGTTATGGCAGCTCGGTGGAAGGCGGCGCGAATCTGCTCATCGATGAAATCCACGACCCGAAAAAAATCATCCCCTTGCGCATGGTGCCGCTGGTACTGGGTGGCACTGTCCTCTCGCATTTGTTCGGCGCCTCTGTCGGGCGCGAAGGCACGGCCGTGCAAATGGGCGGCGCGCTGGCCGACCAACTGACGCGCATGTTTCATTTGCACAAGGAAGACCGGCGCATCATCCTGATGGCCGGCATCAGCGCCGGCTTTGCCTCCGTCTTCGGTACGCCGCTGGCAGGCGCCCTCTTCGGCCTGGAAGTGCTGGCCATCGGCCGCCTGCGCTATGAAGCCATGCTGCCCTGTCTGGCCGCCGCCGTCATCGCCGACCAGGTGGTCCTGCTATGGGGGCCGGTTTTGCACATTAGCCACACGCATTACGCCGTGCCTTTGACCCCCGCCATTTCCGCCTGGACCTTGTGCGCCATGGTGATCGCGGGCATGCTGTTCGGCGTGACGGGCAAGGTGTTTGCGCAAGCCACGCACGGCTTGAGCGGGCTGATGAAACGCTGGATCAGCTATGCCCCGCTGCGCCCGCTGGTCGGCGGCCTCGTCGTCGCCGTCGCCGTTTGGCTGATCGGTACGGATCGCTACATCGGCCTGGGCATCCCCACCATCGTCGACGCGCTGAACGAACCGCTGCCCGCATACGATTTCCTGGCCAAGATGGCATTTACCATTGTTTCGCTGGGCACCGGTTTCAAGGGCGGCGAAGTGACGCCCTTGTTCTACATCGGGGCGACGCTGGGCAATGCGCTGGGCCCGTTGCTGCACCAGCCCGTCACCTTGCTGGCCGCCATCGGTTTTGTTGCCGTCTTCGCGGGCGCCGCCAACACGCCCATCGCCTCGACCCTGATGGCGATGGAACTGTTCGGCGCCGAGATCGGCGTGTACGCCGCCATCGCCTGCGTGGTGGCGTATCTGTTTTCCGGCCACGCTGGCATTTACCGGGCGCAACGCAGCGGCCACGCCAAACGCACGGTTCCCAAGGATGCAGACACATGACACAGAATATCTACGACAACGACGCTTTCTTCACGGCCTACAGCCAGCTGCCCCGCTCCGTTGGCGGTCTCGACAGCGCACCCGAATGGCCGGCAATGCGCGCCATGCTGCCCACGCTGCAAGGCAAAAGCGTGCTCGACCTGGGCTGCGGCTATGGCTGGTTCTGCCGCTGGGCGGCTGACGCCGGCGCGGCGCGGGTGCTGGGTGTGGATGTGTCGGAAAAGATGCTGGCGCAGGCAAGTGGCATGGACACTCATGAAACCGTCAGCTATGCCCGGCTGGACCTGGAACAACTGGCCTTGCCGCCCGCCAGCTACGAGCTGATTTACAGTTCACTGGCGTTCCACTACATCGAGGATTTTGTCGCCTTGCTGGCCGCCATCCGCCACGCCTTGAAGCCGGGTGGCAAGCTGGTGTTTTCCATCGAGCACCCGATCTTCATGGCGCCGCGCCAGCCCGGCTGGCTGACGGATGCGCATGGCCGCAAGCGCTGGCCCATCGACAGCTACCAGCAACAAGGCCCGCGCGTGTCGGACTGGCTGGCGCCCGGCGTGATCAAGCAGCACCGCACCCTAAGCACGACCTTGAATGCCTTGCTACACGCCGGTTTCCAGCTGGAGCATGTGGAAGAATGGGGACCGACAGACGCACAGGTCGCGCAGCAGCCAGCCCTGGCGGAAGAGCGCGAGCGGCCGATGCTGTTGCTGGTGGGCTGCAGCCTGCGCTAGGCCCGGCGCCGTTCAAACAATTTTCCTGCAAGCTCTTCGATATCGTCACGCATGGCCAAGGCATTCAGCCACGCCGGCGGAATCGCCCGGGCACCATAATAGGCGCCGGCAAGCTGGCCGACGATGGCGCCAGTGCTATCGGCATCTTCGCCCAGGTTGACGGCGCGCAATACCGCCGCTTCCAGCGACTCCAAGCAATAGCCGGTGCCGCGAATCCGCCCTTCCGTCTTGGCGATGAAACGACCACTCGCCATCTCGCTCAGCCTGGCTTCGGCAGGCAGGTAAGCCATACTGTCCAGTAGCGCCTCTTTCGGCGTAACCGCCAGCGCGCTGCACAGCAAAGCGGCAAACATCTGGCAGCTTTCGACCGCTTCCGCCGCCGCATGGGGCGTGCGCGAGCTATCGGCGGCGTAGGCCAGGGCCGCCGTCACATCCGGATAGGCAAACAGCACGACGGGAGCCAGGCGCATGAGCGAGCCATTGCCGGCTGAACACGGCGCGGTGGAACCACTGTAGGGATTGCCCGTCTCCTGGAAACTGGCCAGTGCGGCTCTTACCGTGGCGCCGATATCGAAGCAGGTGCCGGTGGAGCTCAGATAGCCCCATTGCCACCAGTTCAGATACCGTACCATCTGGTCTTCCGGCGCGAACGCCCCCTTGAGTAACAGGCTCTCGGCAAGGCCATCGCGCCATCAGATTACGCCACCAGATTACGCCACGGTAGGCCGCAGCGCCACCCCGCCATGCAGGGCCAGCGGCATGGCCCTGGCCCAGCGGTTCGAGGATAGCGAAAACGTCAGCGCGCGCACCTGGTGATACCAGCCGGCAGGCACATACAACATGTCGCCCGGCTCGACGATGCATTCGATCATGCTGGCCTGGCGCGCCAAAGGGAAACGCTGGAAATCGGGCGCTTCCGGGTCAAAGGGCGAACCGAACAGGATGGCGTTCGCTACGCTCGGGTACAAAAATGCGTCGTGGTGCGGCGGCGATAAAAATATGCGCTTGCGGCCCCACACTTGGGCGAAGATATTGTCGTCGAAGTCGCAGTGCAGGGGCGTGACCGTGCCAGCCGGCCCGACCCAGAAACGTGGCGGGCCCATCTTGTCGAAATACGTGGGCCAGTGGCACAAACGATTCAATTCGCGCAATTCCAGGTTGCCCAGGTACGGCGGCAGTCGGTTCGCCGCGTCGTGCGTGCCCTCTTCTACCAGGTCAAGGTATTGCCCCATCGACATATCCTGCATGGCGCGGTCGGCTGCAAACGCCGTGTTGATGTAGTCGCCCACCCGCGCGCGCACGGGCACGTGGCTGAACTGCGCGCGCAACATGTCTGGCCCCAGCTTGGATAAGGGCCAGCGCTGCACCAGCCCACGCATCAGGAATGGCAGGCCCAGCGCGGCGCGCGCGCGGAAGGCGGCGGCATCGAGCATGCCCAGATGCGGCACGGCGCTGATGGCCGGCAAGTCACGCGCTGCCTGCTTGATGGCCTCGCGCATGGCATCGATGGACGTGACGCCGCGTACCTGCGCATCCTTGTCTTCACGTGCTTGCTTGCGCGCAAGCGCGGCTTCGGGCGAACCGAATTCGGCTGGCGGCCTGGGCGGCAAAGCGCGCGGCGATATGGGGGTGGCCGCAAGCGGGAGCGGCACTTCTTTTTCTACAGACATAAACCTTCTTTGCGATCAAGGCGTCGCACGGCATGGCGCGACAGTGCGCTATTTTAAGCCAGCAAGGCCCGTTCAGCACGCATGACAGATTCCCTACGACGCATCGACACCTGACAAAACCATCGCGAGCGGCAGTGATTTGTGGCTAAGAAGCGCAACCGTGCTAGAGCACGGTGAGCATCGCAAGCCACCTATATCGACGCGCAGCAGGTTTGGTCAGGTGTTCCTACACAGCCGTCTTGAATATCGGGTCGACGATGAACTGCTGCGCCTTGATGCGCAAGGTGCGCTCTTCGTCCAGCTCGGCGCGCGTTTCGCCCAGCTCTTCGCGCTCCGCCTCCAGTTCCAGGCGGGCAGCCGCCAGTTCCGTTTCCACGCGCGTCAGGCTTTCCAGCTTCAGCTGCGCCTGGATCAATTCGGCGCGCGCCGCTTCGGCAGCTTCTTCCAGGCGGGGAATGCCTTCGAGCTTGAATTGCGCCTTGGCCAGGTCCATGCGCGCCTGCTCGGCCGCCTCTTCCAGGCGCGGCAAGCCTTCCAGGCGCAGCTGCGCCTTGGCAAGGTCGGTGCGGGCCTGGTTGGCCACTTGCCGCTCGCGTTCGAGTTCCTCGCGCAAAGTTTCCAGTTCGCCCGCCTGCAAGTCGAGCATTTCTTGCTGGCGCTCGTTCTCGCTGGCCAGGTCCATCAATTCCTGTTGATTATCGTTCATCTCGGCTTCATGCGCGCTGTGGCTGGCGCTTAATTCCTGTCCTACATAATCGAGGATGGCTTGCTGCAGTACGGGCGACAGTTCGGCGGCGGCAGAAATCTGGCGCTGCGCGCCTGCCTTGCGGCGCTGCAAAAGCTTGCTGATGGTGCCCAGGCAGGCGCCGTTGCCCAGCCGTTCGCGCAAGGCGCGCACCGTGATGGCCTGGCCTTCGCCCGCCATCGCTTCCATTGCCGCATTGATCTGTTCCGCGCTTGCTTTTGCCATTATCGTGTACTCTTGAATGTTGCTCAGGGCAATCTTGCCCAAGGGCATTATCTTATGCCAGCGGCGACAAAGCGTAAAGTATTTCTCAATAGAACGCAATTGCACAACAGGACCGTGTGCAAACATGCGGCTTCAGGTGATTTACTCTTCCAGCAAGCCATTTTCCGTGAGCATATCCTGCACCAGTTCCAGGCGCAGCACGGGATTGTCTTGACTGAGCAGCAATTGCTTTTGCATGGCGCTCAAGGACAGCAACTCGCACCAGCGGTTCGCCACCCAGCCGCACTCGTCGAGCCGGTACGGCGGCTGCAGGGGCATTTGCTCTGGCGGAATCTTTTGCTCCTGCAAGGTGCGTATCAGCGCGCCGAGCGCATCTGCCACGTTCTGCTGCTCTTGCGGGATGGGAATGGTTTTATCGGGCGGCAAGGTTTCAATCTGCGCCATCCACAAGCCGTGCTTCAGCTGCTCGCTGGAAAGGATATGAAAGCGCTGCATGCCCATGCATTTAATTTGCAGCAAGCCCGACAGGGGCGCGGCCCAGTCGATGACGCGCGCCAAGGTGCCCACGGGCGCCAGGATTTCCTGCTGGCCCGGCTTGCGCACTTCCGCGCCGTCCAGCAGCTGCACCACGCCAAACAGCTGCTCGCCCATGATGCATTTACGTATCATGTCCAGATAACGTACCTCGAAGATCTGCAAGGGTAGATAGCCATCGGGATACAGCACCGTATTGAGCGGGAACAAAGGTATCGAGGTCATAGCCGCATGATGGCACGAATGCCAACTCCATGCAGCACGCCTCTCCAAGCAGTTTTAGTTCGATGTTATTTGTAGAAGCGGCGCTTCTTGGCCCGCTCGGCCGCCTTTGGCGCCAGCACCTTGACGGCTTTTTTCTGAATGGTGCCGCCGGCGGACGTGCCCGGCACGCGGTGTTCCGCCTCGAAACCGGGCTCCTCGTTGCGCTTGAGGGTTTGCCGAGTCAACGCTTCGACGGCCGACAGCAATTCCACCTCGTCGGCGCAGACGAGGGAAATGGCCTCGCCCGAGGCACCCGCGCGGCCCGTGCGGCCGATGCGGTGGATATAGTCTTCCGCCACGCTGGGCAAGTCGAAATTGACGACGACGGGCAATTGATCGATGTCCAGGCCGCGGGCGGCCACGTCGGTAGCCACCAGTACCTGCACCTCGGCCGCCTTGAAACGGGCCAGCGCGCGCAAGCGGTTCGGCTGCGTCTTGTCGCCATGGATCGAATCGGCGCGCACGCCCTGCTCCAGCAAGGTATTCACCAATAGCTCGACGCCCTTGCGCGTCTTGACGAAGACCAGGACCTGGCCCCAGCGCTTTTTCTTCAGCAAGTGCAGGAACAGTTCCGGCTTGCGTTTCTTGTCGCACACGATGACCGATTGCTTCACGGCTTTGACTGTGCTGTTACGCGCGCTGACTTCCACCGAGACGGGATCCTTCAGCATGGTTTTCGCCATGGCGCGGATGGCGTCCGAGAAGGTGGCCGAGAACAGCAGGGTCTGGCGCTGCTTGGGCATGCTCATCAGCAATATATCGAGCTCGCGCTCGAAGCCCAGGTCCAGCATGCGGTCCGCCTCGTCCAGCACCAAAGTCTGCACTTGCTCGAACTTGACGGCGCCCTGCGTCTGCAAATCCAGCAAGCGGCCCGGGGTGGCCACCAGCACGTCGAGGCCCTTGCGCAATTTACTGATCTGCGGCTCGATGGGCACGCCGCCATAGGCGACAAAGCTGCGCAGCGGCAAGTTGCCGCCATAGCTGCGGAAGCTGGCATACACTTGCTCGGCCAGTTCGCGCGTGGGGACAAGCACCAGCACGCGCACGCACTGGGGCGCCACCACGCCTTCCAGCGTCAGGCGCTGCAGCAGCGGCACGGCAAAGCCGGCCGTCTTGCCCGTGCCCGTCTGGGCGGCGGCCATCAGGTCGCGCCCGGCCAGCACGGCGGGAATCGCTTGCGCCTGCACGGGCGTGGGCTTGGCATAGCCGAGCTCATCGAGTTTGCGGACCAGGGGATCGATCAGGCCGAGGGAGGAAAACGTCATGGGAAAAGCAATCTTGGCAAATGAAAAGGTGGCGCGCACGGACCAGCCGTGCGCGCGATTGCCGAGATTATAGGCCAGCGGGGATACCGGCCGGGGTTTCACCGCGAAAACAGACCCGTCAAAACTTCATTTCCAGGGTCGCGCGCGCCTGCGGCGAGCTCGGTGAAATGCTGTTGCGGACGATGCTGCCGCTGTCGTCCGCATACGTGGTGGTGCTCTCGAAGTCTTGCGCCAGCAAGTTCGACACGGCCAAGCGCAGCTGGTTCTTCGCGTCGAATTTCCACAGCGCATAAATGTCGAGGTCGCGCCGCGGCGAGGTGTAGGCGCTCTGGCGTTCCGTGATGCGCACGGGGCCGCCATTGCGGAAATTGAAACTGCCGCCCGTGGTCAGCACGCCGTCCGGCGTCTTGTAGTCGAGACCGAAGTTGCCGCTGACAGGGGTTTGCTGGTCGAGACGGTTGTTCGGCCCCGGCACCTGCTCCACCTGCGACCAGTTGCGGCTGACGCTGGCGCGCAAGTCGATGGCCGGCACGGGTCCGGCCAGCACGGCGCGTAGCGGGAACTTCGCTTCCAGTTCCAGTGTCTGCGTATTCGCGCGGCCATCGTTCACGGGCGTGGATATCCAACGCTCATTCATGAACAACAAACCCTGGCGCGTGTAGCCGTCGATGCGGCGGGCCGAAGCGCGCGCGCTGAGCAAGGCACCTTCGGCCCAATAGTGCTCGTACGAGGCATCGATGCCCAGCGCCAGCTCCGGCTTCAGATACGGATTGCCTTCGCGGTCAGGATCGTTCTGGCTATTGTTGGTCGAAGTATTGCGGCGCGGAATCAGGCTTGACGTGGGCTGCGCCTTGTAGGTGCGCGTCAAGGCCAGGCGTACCTGGTCGCCCTTGGTATCAGGCAACTTCCACAGGGTTTGCAGCAGCGGGCTCCATACGCTCGTGCGCTGCTGCACTTCGTCATAAGTGTCGCCCGCGCTGCGCGTATCGATGCCTTCCCAGCGCACACCCGCGTACATCGACCAGCGCGGGGTAATTTCCCAGTCGTCCTGCACGTACAGGGCAAGGCGCTGGATCGTGGCGTCGAAACCTTCGTCGCTGTTGACGGGCGCGCGTGCACCCGACGCGACCAGGGCCGCTTCGCGCTGGCGGCGCGATTCCTCGCGCCCGGTATGCGCGCCGTCCCAGCCCATCGACAGCGCATGGCCGGGCAGCAAGGGCGCGGAATACTTGCCGGTGGAACTGACGCCGTTTTCCGTCGCCTTCACGCCCACCTTGCGCTCGAGCGCCAGGCCGCTGCCATCGATAAAGCCTTGCTGCAGGCTATCGGACGTATTGCGGGCGGCCGAGGCGCCCACTTTCAATTCCAGCCGGGCGCCACCAGCCAGCTTGTGCATCCACGTCAAGTCGCTGCGGCCGAAGGCATTGTGGTTGCTGGAACTGCCCGTATTGGTGTCGTAATCGGGGCGCAAGCCCTGCTCTGTTTCCGCGCGGCTGACATTGCGGTGGTTCGAGCGCCCGCCATTGAAAAAAAATTGCGCCGTCAGATTGTCGCCGTTGGCCAGCACCCAGTTCAGGCGCGGCGACAGATTGATGCCTTCCGGGCGGCCATCGCCCGTGCCATTGGTACGGCGCAGCAGGTTTTGCCGGCCATCGGGCGCGTAGCCCAGTTCCCGCCCGGGATTGTCGTAATGGTAATCGTAGCGGAATAGCGAGCCGGCCAGCGAATACGAAAAATTGCCGTCGCGGTCGGACAGTTGCACATTCACGCTGGGCGAAAAGCTCACGTCGCTGCCCTGCACGCCCAGCTTGAGTTCGCGCTGCGCCGTCTTCACGGCCTTTTTCAGCACCACGTTGATGGTACCGGCGATCGACTGCGTGCTGTATTCGGCACTGGCCGCATGTAAAATCTCGATGCGTTCGATCACGTCGGGCGACAGGGTATCGAGCGAAAAACCGGCCGGCGCCCGTTCGCCGTTGAGCAATATCTGCGTGTAGCCGCTGCCCAGCCCGCGCATGCGGATTTCGCCGCCCGAGCGCCCGGCCGCGCCGGAAACGGTAATGCCGGGCAAGCGCTTGAGCACGTCGGTGACGTTGCTGTCGCCATACTTGAGGATTTCTTCGCTGCTGACAACCATCTTGCTGGCCGTATCGTCACGGCGCGGATCATAGCCGCTGCCCTTGACTTCAACCGTTTGCATGGGCTTTTCTGCCTTCAGCGGCGCGGCGGCAGCCTCGACGGCGGCTGGAGTTTCGGATTGCTGGGCCTGGGCATTCCAGGCAAACAGAACAGCGGAACAAACAACGGTAAGGCGAAGGCAACGGCGTGGCATCATGACCTGGCTAAAAAAAGTTGGCTGAATAAAAATGGCTAAAAGCTAAAAAACAGGCCGCTGTATTGTGCTGCAATTTTTTCCGAGTGGCACAGTTTCCTGAAAATATTCCCTACAGCAAATTAAATTCGGTGACAGACCGTGCTACGCACCCTTGCATACGGCGCATATCATTTCGCGCCACATCGCCGCTATAATGCGTTTTCATCGATTCCCATCACCCCGTCAAAGGCTACCCATCGTGTCTGACCGTCTTGCCGTTTTGCCTCAGTATCTGCTGCCCAAGGGGGCGTTGACCAATTTTGCCGGCCGAATCGCCGGCGCCAAGGGCGGCGCCATGACCACGCGCCTGATCCGCTGGTTCGTCGGCCGCTACAACGTCAACATGGATGAGGCACTGGACCCGGACATCACGCACTACGCCAGCTTCAACGACTTTTTCACGCGCGCGCTGCGCCCGGATGCGCGTCCGCTGGCCAAGGCCGACTACGTCTGCCCCGTCGACGGTCGCATCAGCCAGTTCGGCACGATCGACAAGGACCAGATCTTCCAGGCCAAGGGCCACAACTTCAGCACCACGGCCCTGGTGGGCGGCGATGCCGCCTTGGCGGCCCAGTTTGAACACGGCAGCTTTGCCAACCTGTACCTGAGCCCGCGCGACTACCACCGCATCCACATGCCGTGCGACGGCCGCTTGACGCGCATGATTTATGTTCCCGGTGAATTGTTCTCCGTCAACCCGACCACGGCGCGCGGCATTCCCGGCCTGTTCGCCCGCAACGAACGCGTCGTCTGCCTGTTCGACACGGCCAACGGTCCCTTCGTCATGACCCTGGTGGGCGCCACCATCGTCGGCAGCATGGCCACCGTCTGGCACGGCGTCGTCAACCCGCCCCGCACGGGCCAGGTGCGCGACTGGAGCTATGCCAACGACAATGTGGTGCTGAAACAGGGCGAAGAGCTGGGCCGCTTCCTGCTCGGTTCCACCGTCGTCATGCTGTTCCCGAAAGGCACCGTGGACTTCAACGGCACCTGGCAAGCGGCCGGTCCCGTGCAGTTGGGTGAAGTCATGGGCAACGTGCCCAAATAAATTATCTGGGTGCGCTCCTACACGGGCGCATCGGTTTTGTACATCTCCTCCATCAAGTCCAGGAACGCGCGCGTCTTGGCCGGCATCAAACGCCGGCCGGGAAACACAGCCCAGCCCGTGACCAGCGGGAAACTCCATTCGGGCAAGACCCGCACCAATTCCCCCGTCGCCACATACGCCTTGGCAAAGCGGTCCGTGCTGGCCGCGATGCCCACGCCCGTGCAGGCCATGCGCACCAGCAATTCCGGCGAGTTGGCCAGCAGGCGCACAGGTAAATCGCGCTCCCACGTCGTCTTGCCGCGCATCAAAGTCCAGTGTACGAGGCCATCCACGGCACGCGGCAAGCTGAGCAAATCGTGGCCATACAGGTCGTCGGGATGCTCGGGCAAGCCGTGCACGCTCGTGTATTGCGGTGAGGCATACAGGGACAAGCTGCTGAAGGCCACGCGCCGCGCCGCCAGGCTGGCATCGTCGGGCAAGTTGCCCATGCGAATGGCCAGGTCAAAATTTTCTTCCAGCAAATCCACGCGGCGCGCCGACAAGTCCAGTTCCAGCGAAATGGCCGGATAGCGGCGCACGAACTCGGCCAGCACCTCGCGCATCAGCGCGTCGCCGAAGTCGGCCGGCATGGAGATGCGCAGCAAGCCACTGGGGCCCGCCTGGCGGTGCTGGGCCAGCGCGCCGGCCGCCTCCGTTTCTTCCGCCACCTTGCGCGCATGCTCGAGCAGGCTGGCGCCAAACTCCGTCAGCGCCAGCTTGCGCGTGGTGCGCAGCAAGAGCCGTTCGCCCAATCTGGCTTCGAGCTGCGAGATGCGCCGCGACAGGGTTGACTTGGGCAAGTCCACACGCACGGCGGCGCGACTGAAACTGCCACATTCGACGACGCGCGCAAACAGCAGCAAATCTCCAGGATCGATATTCATCGCTTACCTTTACACTCGATTGTTCCATCAGTGGATTAATGTTATCCATTTTAACGCCTTCCGCATCAATTTTGGAATTGCTATAGTTCATCCATCGCAAGACACCTCACACGGAGAAACAAGATGAACATCCTGCAAATCAATTCCAGCGCCCGTAGCACCGGTTCCGCCTCGACCCGTTTGGCTGACGCCATCGTTGCCCGCGTACAAGCCGCCAACCCTGGCGCCACCCTGGCGCGCCGCGACTTGGCCGCTGCACCGCACCCCGTGCTCGACGAGCCGACCTTGCAAGCGCTGTTCACCCCGGCCGACAAACGCACGCCGGAGCAGGCAGCCCGCATCGCCCTGGACGACGCGCTGATTGCGCAAGTGCAAGCGGCTGACGTCATCGTCATCGGTGCACCGATGTACAACTTCGGCATCACCGTGCAACTGAAAAGCTGGTTCGACGCGATTGCCCGCGCCAACGTCACCTTCAAGTACACGGAAAACGGCCCTGTTGGCCTGCTGACCGGCAAGAAAGTCTATGTGGGCCTGTCCCGCGGCGGCTTGCACCGCGATAGCACCAACGATAGCCAAGTGCCATACCTGAACACCATGTTCGGTTTCCTGGGCCTGACCCACGTGCAATATGTGTATTCGGAAGGCATGGGCATGGGCCCGGAAGCCGTCGCCAAGGCGCATGCGCAAGCGGACGCCGAGATCAACGCGATCCTGGTGTAATCCCCAGCAGTGAAAGGGACGGCGCACTGGCGCCGTCCCGGCCTAGAGGAGAGAGCAATGAGCGATACCACCACCGTCACGCAAGCACGCGCCGTCGAGCGCGTGATCGCCGGCCAGGCCGTCATGGATGGCGCCGGCGTGAAGATCAACCGCGTGCTGACGCAGCAATTACAGCGCCGCCTCGACCCGTTTTTGATGCTCGACAACTTTGCCAGCGATAAGCCGAACGACTATATCGCCGGCTTCCCCGAGCATCCGCACCGCGGTTTCGAAACGGTCTCGTACATGATCACGGGGCGCATGCGCCACAAGGACAGCGCGGGCCACGAAGGCTTGCTGACCTCGGGCGGGGTGCAATGGATGACGGCCGGCAGCGGCGTGATCCACTCGGAAATGCCGGAACAGGAAGAAGGCGTGATGGAAGGTTTTCAGCTGTGGCTGAACCTGCCTGCGCGCGACAAGATGCGCACGCCGTGGTACCGCGATTTCACCAGTAGCGAAATCCCCCGCTACACGACGGACGCAGGCGTGGCCGTGCAAGTGATCGCCGGCGAGAGCCATGGCGTGGCGGGCGCCGTGCAGCGCGAACTGACGGAACCGCTATACCTGGACATCGACTTGCCGGCCGGCAGCAGCTTCGAGCAGCCCTTGCCGGCAGGCCATAACGCCTTCCTGTACACCTTCCGCGGCGAAGTGCAGGTCGATGGCAAGGCCGTGCCTGCCCTGCGCATGGCGATCTTCGCCAACACGCCGGGCAGCGACGGCGTGCGCATCGAGGCGCCGCAAGGCGGTCGCGTGATCCTGGTGGCCGGCCAGCCCTTGAACGAGCCCATCGCGCAATACGGCCCGTTTGTCATGAATACCCAGGCGGAAGTGTTCCAGGCCGTGCAGGATTTCCGCGAAGGCAAGTTTGGCGAGACGGCCGTGCAGTAAAGTTGTCTGCCCCATCAACAACCTGCAGTGCCTCCGGGCCTGCAGGTTTTTTTACGTGCCGACTATTTTGTTGCTTTTCAATTACACTGACGGCAACCTCATTCCACAAAGCATTCCATGCAGCCGATGCACACCGAACACGACGCCACCCATTTGCACGCCCACCTGAAGGGCGACGCCAAGCACACCCATTCGTTCGAAGGGCGTAGCCAGAGCATCCTCGCGTGGGCGCTGGGGCTGACCCTGTCATTTGCCGGCATCGAGGTGGCGGCCGGCTTCCTGTCCAATTCGCTGGCCCTGATTTCCGACGCGGGCCATATGGTCACGGATGCGGCCGCGCTGGGCCTGGCCCTGCTGGCGCAACTCATCGCGCGCCGCCCCCCTTCGCCGCGCCACTCGTTCGGCTTTGGCCGCGCCGAGGCGCTGGCCGCCTTCGTCAATGGCCTGGCCATGCTGTGCGTGGTGGGCTGGATCTGCTATGAAGCCGTGCTGCGCTTTTCCGCCCCGCAACCGGTCAAGGGGGGCATGGTCTTCATCATCGCCTTCATCGGCCTAGCGATCAACGTGGTGGTGGCGTGGGTCTTGTCGAAAGACAAGCAAAGCGTGAACACGCGCGCCGCCCTCGTGCATGTGATGGGCGATTTGCTCGGTTCGGTCGCCGCCATCATCGCCGGCGCCGTGATTTACTTTACGGGCTGGATGCAGATCGACCCGCTGCTGTCCGTGCTGGTGTCCCTGCTGATCCTGAAATCCACGTTTGGCGTACTGCGCGAGTCGTACCACTTCCTGATGGAAGGCGTGCCCATGCACATCGATTACATCCAGGTGGGCGCTGACGTGGAACAAGTGGACGGCGTGATTGCCGTGCACGATTTGCATGTCTGGGACATGTCGCCGGGCCAGCCGGCCCTGATCGGCCACGTGGAGATCGAACACCTCGACCATTGGCCCAAGGTATTGCGCGCGATCAAGAAGATGCTGTTGGCCAAGCATGGCATCGATCACATCACCTTGCAGCCGGAGACAGCGGCGATGGCGGGATTACACGCGGGTGACAAGACGCACTGACAGTGATGCGGGAAGTCCAGGCAAGACTCCCACCCTAAATCAGCTTCTTCTGGCCTCCAATACGCCACTCACGTCCTTGATCACATTCAAGGCCTTCAATAACTGCGCCGTCGAACTGATCTCGGCCGTAAACGTCATACGGGCCTGGCCCTTGGCGCTTTGGGTATTGACGCCGATGACGTTGATCTTTTCGCGCGAAAATATTTCGGAGATGTCGCGCAGCAAGCCCTGGCGGTCGCCTGCCAGAATGAAAATGTCGACCGGGTACACCGTGTCGTGGCCGCCCGTGCTGCCCCACTCCGTAAAGATCACCCGTTCGGGCGACTTGGCGCGCATTTCTTCGAAATTCTTGCAGGTGGCGCGGTGAATCGACACGCCCTTGCCACGAGTGACGAAGCCGACGATGCTGTCCGGCGGTGCCGGCTTGCAGCACTTGGCCAGCACCGTCATCAAGCCTTCCGTGCCCACCACCAGCACGCCGGACTTGGCGCCCTGCTCCACGCTGGACGCGCGGCTCTTGCCGACCAGCACGGCGTCTTCCGGCACCACCACTTCGCCATTGTCGTGCAGCGCCTGCTCCACGTGGCGCAGGCTGAATTCATCCTTGCCGACAGACAGGAATAGTTCATCAACCTTGGCAAAGCCCAGCTTTTGCGCCAGCGATTCAAGATTGACGGCCGTCTTGCCTTCGCGCTGCAGGGATTTCTCCACCAGCGCACGGCCGTGGGCCAGAGTTTCCTGCATGTCAATGGCATGGAACCAGGCGCGAATTTTGGAACGCGTGCGCGTGCTGACGGCGTAGCCGGCGCCCAGCCAGTCGCGCGACGGCCCGGCCGTGCCCGGCGCGCCCTTGGCCGTGATGATTTCACAGGTCTGGCCGTTTTTCAGCTGGGTATTCAAGGGCACCATGATGCCGTCGACCTTGGCGCCGCGGCAGCGGTGGCCCACGTCCGTGTGCAGGTGATAGGCAAAATCGACGGGCGTGGCGCCGACGGGCAATTCCAGCACGCGCGCCTGCGGCGTCATGACGAAGATGCGGTCGTCCAGGGTGGCCGACTTGAGCTTTTCCACCCATACACGCTGGATTTCTTCCTGGCCCACGACGGCGTCGGCGACCTCGGTTTTCCACGCCAGCAGCTGGCGCAGCCAGGCGATCTTTTCGTCGTATTTCTGGCCGGCAAAGTTCGAGCCACCCTCTTCCTTGTAGCGCCAGTGCGCGGCCACGCCGTATTCGGCAAAGCTGTGCATTTCATTGGTGCGGATTTGCACTTCCAGCGGGCGGCCGTCCTCGGCCATCACCACCGTGTGCAGCGACTGATAACCATTGGGTTTCGGGCGCGAAATATAATCGTCGAATTCTTTCGGGATGGGGGTCCAGATATTGTGCACCACGCCCAGCACCGTGTAGCAAATTTTCACGTCGGCAACGATGACGCGGAAGGCGCGCACGTCGTACAGGGCCGTGAAATCGAGCTCCTTGCCGCGCATCTTGTTCCAGATGCTGTAAATGTGTTTCGGGCGGCCAAATACTTCCGCCTGGATGCCGGCCGAAGCCAGTTCCGTCTGCAGGCGCAAAATCGCCGAGGAAACAAAGCCCTCGCGCATCATGCGCTTTTCTTCCAGCATCTTGGCGATGCGTTTATACGCTTCCGGTTCGATGAAGCGGAAGGACAAATCTTCCAGTTCCCACTTCAGTTGCCAGATGCCGAGGCGGTTGGCCAGCGGCGCGTACAGGTCCAGCGTTTCCTTGCCATATTCGCGCGTCATTTCATTGAACAGCTTTAATTCGGCGAAATAGCGCAGGGTCGTCACGCAGGCGGCCAGGCGCACCAGCACGACGCGCATGTCGGAGGCCATCGCCAGCAGCATCTTGCGCAAGGTTTCCACCTGGGCCACGGCTTGCTGCGCCGCATTCTTGCCGCGACCGGCAGCGCTGCCGTGCTGTGCCTGGGTCAGCGCGCGCAGGCGGATCAGTTGGCGCACGCCTGTCGCCAGGTCGCACACCTGCTTGCCGAAGCGCGGCTCGATATCGGCTGCCGTATCCGGGTCCAGCAAGGTCAGCTCGAACATCAGGCCGGCAATGCGCGTTTCCGCATCGCTGCGCAGGAAAGCCAGGGTGGTGGCCACGCCGATGGCGAAGTCCAGCGCAGCACGGCCGGCAAAGGTCTGCTTGTCGCCATACGCTTCGGTGGCATACGCGAGCGCGTCCAGCACGCGCGCGCTGTCCGGCGCACTCAAGCCCTCTACCAGTTGTTCCGATATGACGCTATTCGGGGCCGAGATGGAAACCATGTAATGCCTTATAAACTTAAAAACTAAATAACTGAATAACCTAGCGCTCTGCAGCGATGATGACGATTTCAACCAGGCATGCCGGATTGGCCAGCTTCGCCTCCACGGTGGCGCGCGGCGGCGTGTGGCCGGACGCGACCCAGTCATCCCATACTTCATTCATGCCGGGAAAGTCTTTCATGTCGGCGATGTAAATCTGGCACGACAGGATGCAGGTCTTGTCGCTGCCTGCTTCCATCAGCAGGCGGTCGACGTGAGCGAGCACTTCGCGCGTCTGGCCGACGATGTCTTGCGTCGTGTCTTCGGCAATCTGGCCAGCCAGGTAGATGGTGTTGTTGTGTATCGCCACTTCGGAGAGGCGTTTGCCTACGTGCAGTCGTGTAATTTCCATGCTTCTTCTTTCGGTTGTTTCAAAATCTGTACAGCGTTATTACTTACTACCACTTACTTGCTCAGCAGAAATTTGCGCGCGATGGCGATCTGGTCGTCGTGCACGAAGGTGGGCGCATGGCCCACACCTGCGATTTCCACCAGCTGCGCCTTCGGCCCGCGGCCAAGCATACTTTGCGCCGTCGCGTGCGACAGCAGGTCGGACTCCGACCCGCGCACCAGCAAGGTGGGGC
Source organism: Janthinobacterium algoris (assembly GCF_051380935.1). Classification (NCBI taxonomy): domain Bacteria; kingdom Pseudomonadati; phylum Pseudomonadota; class Betaproteobacteria; order Burkholderiales; family Oxalobacteraceae; genus Janthinobacterium; species Janthinobacterium algoris. The sequence goes on from NZ_JBNYXZ010000004.1 coordinate 200,738, forward strand.
AGCGCACGGCATCATACGCGGCCCACAGCATGGCTTCGTCGCTGGCCGCCGATTCCGGCGTAGCCGAGCGGAACGGCATGGCCAGTCCCATATCATAGTGGCGGCGCCAATGGCCATCCTTATCCTGGCGCAACACATCGACTGCCAGTTTATGCCATTCCTCGTCCGTATGCGGGCCGAAGCTGGCGGACACGTCGCGCACAAATTTGGCGCCCTGCTCGAACGTCTCGAAACGCAAGTCCTGGCCGATGTAGTCGCCGATGCGCTGCAAGGCTTCGGGCGCCAGGGTCGGGCCGATATCGTTCAAGACCAGCTTGCTGATCGGGCTGTTCGGCAAGGAAGCCAGGCCCAGGCCGATCAAGCCGCCCATCGACGTGCCGAACCAGTCCACCGTCTGGCGATCGCCATAGTCCAGCACGCGCGCCAGCAAAGTCACCATGTCGCTCACATATTGCGGTATGCGGTAGAACTGCGGATTGGCCAGCCAGCCCGAGCGCCCGCGCCCCACAACGTCGGGGCAGATGACGCGGTAATCGCTGGCCATGGCGCGCGCCAGGTTGTCGAAGTCGTCCGCCACGCGTGTCACGCCATGGGCGCAGACGAGCACGTTCGGATTGTCGGGCGCGCCCCACTCCTTGTATGACATGGTATGCAAGCCTGCGGGGGAGATGCATTGCACTGACTTGATGCTGGCTTCGATCATGCGATTTCCTTATTTAATATAAAAAGAGCACCGCTTCCTGCCTGTCATGGGGTGTCCCGCGCGCGACGCTACGGCAGTGTAGCGCAGCGCGGGCAATGCTCCAAGCGCGCGCCTGAAATGCTGCGCCGCAGCACGCCAGTCATGGCGCAATACCCGATATAGCGAAAATGCATATCTGCGGTTATCCACAATTGAGCCGGCCTGGCAATGCGCGGATGATCGCAGCATCAACCCGCAAGAGGAGACCACTCGTGAAAAAACCATTCTATAAAATCCTGTATGTACAGGTGCTGTTCGCCATCGTGGCAGGCGTGCTGCTGGGGGTGTTTTATCCCTCAAACGCCGTCGACATGAAACCGCTGGGCGACGGCTTTATCAAACTGATCAAGATGATCATCGCCCCGGTGATCTTCTGTACCGTGGTCTCCGGCATTGCCGGCATGCAGGATGTCAAGAAAATCGGCAGAGTGGGCGGCAAGGCACTGCTGTACTTTGAAGTGGTTTCCACCTTCGCGCTGGCCATCGGTCTGGTCGTTGCCAACCTGCTCAAACCGGGCGCCGGCTTCAACGCCGACCCAGCCCACCTCGACGCCAAGTCGATCGCGCAATACACGCATGCCGAAGGCTTGACGACGGTCGATTTCCTGATGAACATCATCCCGAAGACTTTCGTTGACGCCTTCGCCAAGGGCGACATCCTGCAAGTGCTGCTGATCGCCATCCTGTTCGGCTTTTCGCTGTCCCTGCTGGGTGAGCGCGGCCGTCCGGTCACCAAGCTGATCGACGAGCTGTCGCATGCCATCTTTGGCATGGTCAACATCATCATGAAAGTCGCTCCCATCGGCGCGTTCGGCGCGATGGCCTTTACCATCGGTAAATACGGCCTGGCTTCGCTGATTCCGCTGGCTAAACTGATGGGTTCGTTCTACCTGACCTGCTTCCTGTTCGTCTTCGTCGTGCTGGGCCTGATCGCCAAGTACACCGGCTTCTCGATCGGCCGCTTCTTGCTGTACATTAAGGAAGAACTGCTGATCGTGCTGGGCACGAGCTCGTCGGAATCAGCCCTGCCAGCACTGATGAAGAAACTCGAGCGCCTGGGCTGCTCGAAACCGGTGGTCGGCCTGGTCGTGCCTACCGGCTACTCGTTCAACCTGGACGGCACCAACATCTACATGACCATGGCCGCCCTGTTTGTGGCGCAAGCCACCAACACGGAACTGACCATCTGGCAGGAGCTGACCATCCTCGGCGTGGCGATGCTGACCTCGAAAGGCGCCTCCGGCATCACCGGTGCCGGCTTCATCACCCTGGCCGCCACCCTGGCCGTCGTGCCGACGATTCCCGTGGCCGGCATGGCGCTGATCCTGGGCATCGACCGCTTCATGAGCGAGTGCCGCGCGCTGACCAACTTCGTCGGCAACGGCGTTGCCACCATCGTCGTGTCGAAATGGGAAAAAGAACTGGACATGGACAAGCTGCACAGCGAGCTGGCTCACCCTACCCACCCTGCCGACGACGCTTATGTGGCACCGGCCGTGAATATCGTGAAATAAGCGCAATGCACTGAGTAGTACCCTGCAAGGCCCCGCGGAGCGATCCGCGGGGCTTTTTTCATGCGCGCACACTTTATTCCATCATCAACAATCAGTAAATCATGCATCAACATTTACCAGGATGATCAATAAATCAAAAACCTTTATAGTGCTGTCACCTGTTCGCCGCCAGGCTCCCGCATAATGACATAGCGTTAGTGCAAGCCTGACACCGAAGCATCCACACTTTGAATGGAGTACCTCATGTCCCTCTCGCCCGCCTTCTACGCCACCTGGAGCCCACGCCTGCTGGGTGTGCTGCGCATCATCCTCGGCTTTCTTTTCATGCAACATGGTACGGCCAAGCTGTTCGGCGCGCCGCATGTGGCCATGTTCGACGGCCTGCAACTGTTGTCCGTGATGGGCGCGGCCGGCGTCATCGAGCTGGTGGGCGGCACCCTGCTGCTGGTCGGCCTGTTCACGCGCCCCGTCGCCTTCATCCTGTCGGGCCAGATGGCGGCCGCCTACTTCATGGCGCATGCACCAAGCGGTTTCCTGCCGATCCTGAACGGCGGCGAAATGGCTGTCATGTACTGCTTCACCTTCCTGTATTTTGCCGCTGCGGGCGCCGGCGCCTACAGCCTCGACGGCTTGCGCAGCAAGGCTGCCGCATAAAAAAGGCGGACATCGCTGTCCGCCCTTTCATTGCATGCACCGAACCGTTTATACGGCCGAAACGTCCAGCTCAGCGCCCGTGGCCGCCTGCACTTGCTCCTTGGTCACGCCCGGCGCCAGTTCCATCAGTTTCAGGCCGTTTTCCGTCACGTTGATGACGCCCAGGTCGCTGATGATGACGTCGACCACGCCCACGCCCGTCAGCGGCAAATCGCATTGTTTCAGCAGCTTGTGCGAGGTCGTGCCATCCTTGGCCGTGGCCACGTGTTCCATCAACACCACCACACGCTTGACGCCGGCGACCAGGTCCATGGCGCCGCCCATGCCCTTGACCATCTTGCCTGGAATCATCCAGTTCGCCAAGTCGCCCTTTTCCGACACTTGCATCGCGCCCAGGATGGCCAAGTTGATCTTGCCGCCACGAATCATGCCAAACGAGTCAGCCGAGCTGAAGTAGGCGGCACCCGGCAAGGCCGTCACCGTCTGCTTGCCGGCGTTGATCAGGTCGGCGTCGACTTCATCGTCGGTGGGAAACGGGCCGATGCCCAGCAAACCGTTTTCCGACTGCAAGAATACTTCCATATTCTCCGGCACATAATTGGCCACCAGGGTCGGCAAGCCGATGCCCAGGTTCACATAAAAGCCATCCTGCAATTCCTTTGCCGCACGCGCGGCCATTTCATCTCTAGTCCAAGCCATGATGTTCTCCGTATTCTTTTTTATGCTTCAGTGCGCACGGTGCGCTGCTCGATGCGTTTTTCCGGGTTCGCGTTGACCACGATGCGGTGCACGAAGATGCTCGGCGTATGCACCTGGTCCGGGTCGATCTCGCCCACTTCGACCAGTTTTTCCACCTCGACGATGGTGATCTTGCCGGCCATGGCCACGTTCGGGTTGAAATTGCGCGCCGTCTTGCGGTAAACCAAATTGCCCGCGCGGTCGGCCATGTAGGCTTTCACCAGCGACACATCGGCCACCAGGCTGCGTTCCATCACGTATTGTTCGCCGTCGAATTCGCGGATTTCCTTGCCGTCGGCAACGATGGTGCCCACGCCCGTCTTGGTGAAGAAGGCGGGAATGCCGGCGCCGCCCGCGCGCAGCTTTTCAGCCAGGGTGCCTTGCGGCGTGAATTCCAGTTCCAGTTCGCCGGCCAGGTACTGGCGCGCGAATTCCTTGTTTTCGCCCACATAGGAGGCGATCATTTTCTTGATCTGGCGGGTAGTCAGCAACTGGCCCAGGCCGAAGCCGTCCACGCCGGCGTTGTTGGAAATGGCCGTCAGACCCGTTACGCCCGAATCGCGCAAGGCTTTGATCAGTGCTTCGGGAATGCCGCACAGGCCAAAGCCGCCGACGGCGATGGTCTGGCCATCTTGGACGATACCGGCCAGCGCCGAGGCGGCGTCAGGATAAACTTTATTCATGGGTGTCCCTCTATCTTTTGTTAAGCTTTGGTCTTGAGTCCATGACTCAGGCAGCGACTCAGCATAAAATACGCGAGTGGAAAGTACAATACCGTAGAACTACCGGCGCCGTGCCAGCAATCCCACTGTGAGAGTGATACGTATCAGATGAACGCCGCGTCAGCCATCGATTATGAAAGCATCTTCCTGCACGCGCCCGTGGGCATGTGCATCTCGGAAAACCGCATCATGCGCAGTTGCAATGAAGCACTGGCGGCCATGTTCGGCTATGCACGCGTCCAGATGGACGATCAATCGTTCGAAGTACTCTACCCCACGCACGACGAATTCCTGCGCACGGGTGACCGCATCATCCCCATCATGAACGCCAAGGGCCGCTATTCGGACGAGCGCATCATGCGCCGCAGTAATGGTGAATTGTTCTGGTGCCACGTCACGGGCCACGCCATGCTGCCCGCGCAGCCGCTGGGGCCTGGTATCTGGACGTTCGAGGATGTCAGCGAGAAACGTCCCGTGACGGCGGAACTGACCCCGCGCGAGCGCGAAATCGCCGCCCTGCTGGTGGAAGGCAAGACCAGCAAGGTCATCGCCCGCCAGATCGACCTCAGCCCCCGCACGGTGGAAATGCACCGCGCCAAGCTGATGCGCAAATTCGCTGCATCGACCTCATCGGAGCTGGTGCACAAGCTGGTGGGGCTGCAGCTGCAGCGCTAGGGCTGCATCCAAGGTGACTATCGTTTAACGCCAAGTAAAACCGTCGCGAGCGGCAGCGATTTGTGGCCGAGAAGCGCAACCGTGCTCTAGCACGGTGAGCATTGCAGGCCGCAAAGCGCGACGCGCAGCAGGTTTTATGGCGTTAAAACGTGCTCATGCCGCCATCGGCAGAGATAATCGCGCCATTGATGAAATGCGAATCCTCGCCCGCCAGCAGCAGCAGCAGGCCGTCGAGGTCTTCCGGCTTGCCCGGGCGCTTGTTCGGCAGCATTTCGATCAGCTTCTTGCCCTGCTCGGTGGCGAAATAATCTTCGTTGATCTCGGTGGAAATATAGCCGGGGCAGATGGCGTTGGTGTTGATGCCATACTTGCCCCACTCCACGGCCATGGCGCGCGTCATGTGCACCATGCCCGCCTTGCTCATACAATACACGCCGATCTGCGGCAACACCTGCAAGCCCGCCATCGAGGCGATATTGATGATGCGGTGCTGTTTCTTCGGGTCGCCCTTGGCGCGCGCGATCATGCGCTTGGCCGTCTGCTGGGCCACGAAGAATGAGCCACGCAGGTTGGTATCCATCACGAACGAGTAATCCTCGGGCGTGACGTCGACCAGGCGTTGCGTGGTGGAGACACCGGAATTGTTGACGAGGATATCGATAGGGCCCGCTTCTGTTTCCGCATGCGCGATGGCCGACTTGATGCTGGCGAAGTCGGTCACGTCGAGCGACACCACGTGCGCGGCGCCGCCATCGGCTTCGATTTCGGCACGCAACTCCTTCAGGCGTTCGGTGCGGCGCGAGGCCAGCACGACCTGCGCGCCCGCCTGGGCCAGCACTTTCGCAAAGCGCGCGCCGAGGCCGCTCGATGCGCCGGTAATCAGGGCAATCTTGCCCTCGAAATTGACTTCTATGCCCACGAGCTACTCCTGTTTTGTTTTAGATAACACTTTACGCCGTGCCACTGGCACAGGGGCAAAATCCCCTGCGTCACACTTGCGCAAAGGTAAACGCCATCATTACACAAAATGGCTGGATTTAGATTGCGGCGTGGGGCAATGTCACGCAAAATGGCGCCAAAGTTGCAATCCTCGCCAAAAACAAGCACACTCGTGCTTAAATTTATTCGAAGATTCCTCACCCACCCATTTAGTGACTAACAATCGAGACCATGACACAGCCTAATAACTTAGTTGAACAGTACGGACCGCGCGACACCATGGAGTATGACGTGGTGATCGTTGGCGGTGGCCCCGCAGGCTTGGCGGCGGCAATCCGCCTGAAGCAGCTGGCCGCTGAAAAGAGCCAGGAAGTGTCCGTCTGCGTGCTGGAAAAAGGCGGCGAACTGGGCGCGCATATCCTGTCCGGCGCCATCATGGACCCGAAAGCGCTAACCGAACTTATTCCGAATTGGAAAGAACTGGGCGCGCCCCTGAACACGGCAGTGACGGAAGACCGCATTCTGTTCCTGACGGAAACCAAAGCCTACAAGACACCGAACTTCGCCGTGCCGGCCTGCTTTGAAAACCACGGCAACTATATTGTCTCGCTGGGCAATGTGGTGCGCTGGATGGGCCAGCAGGCGGAAAACCTGGGCGTGGAAATCTTCCCGGGCTTCCCTGCCGCGGAAATCCTCTACAACGACGATGGCTCCGTGAAAGGCGTGGCAACCGGCAATATGGGTGTCAAGCGCGACGGCGAACCGGGTCCCGACTTCCAGCTGGGCATGGAATTGCACGCCAAGTACACCTTGTTCGCCGAAGGCGCGCGCGGCCACCTGGGCAAGCAATTGATGGCCAAGTATGACTTGAACGCCGGCAAAGACCCTCAATCGTACGGCATCGGCATCAAGGAATTGTGGGAAATCGACCCGGCACAGCACAAGCCGGGCCTGGTGATCCACTCGACGGGCTGGCCGCTGGACGCGAAGACCTATGGCGGCTCCTTCCTGTATCACCTGGAAAACAATCAGGTCATGGTCGGTTATGTGGTCGGCCTCAATTACGAGAATCCCTACTTGTCGCCGTACGAGGAATTCCAGCGTTATAAAACGCATCCGGAAATCCGCAAGTTCTTCGAAGGCGGCAAGCGCATTTCGTACGGCGCGCGCGCGATCACGGCTGGCGGCCTGCAATCGCTGCCAAAGCTCGTGTTCGCCGGCGGCGCGCTGATCGGCTGCGATGCGGGCTTTTTGAACATGAGCCGCATCAAGGGCAGCCACGCAGCCATCAAGAGCGGCATGCTGGCGGCGGACGCGGCCTTCGGCGCGCTGGGCGAACAGCGCCAGCACGACGAACTGTCCAGCTACCCTGTTGCTTTTGAACAATCCTGGCTGCATGAAGAGCTGCACGTGGCGCGCAACGTCAAGCCTTGGCTGTCGAAAGGCCTGTACCTGGGCAGCCTGATGACGGGCATCGACCAGATCCTCTTCCGCGGCAAGGCGCCCTGGACCCTGCACCACACGCATGGCGACCACGAATGTCTGAAGCCGGCGGCCCAGTCGAAAAAGATCGTGTATCCGAAACCCGATGGCAAGCTGACCTTCGACAAGATGTCGTCCGTCTTCATTTCCAACACGAACCACGCGGAAGACCAGCCCATCCATCTGACCTTGAAAAACGCCAGCGTGCCCGTCGACGTCAACCTGGCCACGTATGCGGGTCCGGAGGCACGTTACTGTCCTGCCGGCGTGTACGAGTTCGTGAAAAACGACGACGGCGCCGAACGCCTGCAGATCAATGCGCAAAACTGCGTGCACTGCAAAACCTGCGACATCAAGGACCCGACGCAAAATATCGTGTGGGTGACGCCGGAAGGTGGGGGCGGACCGAATTATCCGAATATGTAAGCTTGTAGTTTGGCGTGCCTTGCCATTAAGTCAACGGCAAGGCATGCACCTTCAGCAACGACTGCCGTGACCTTACAGATACTTGTCGCCGGCCAGGCGGCTGCGTATCGTTTTTGCCGGCACGCCATAACTGACGCACAGATCGGCCACGGGCCGCGTCACCACGGCACCGGCGCCTACCACGCAATGACTGCCGATGCGCATGCGCTGCAGCAACAAGGCGCCCATGCCCAGGGCGCTGCACGTGCCAATGAAACTGCTGCCGCCTGTCGCAGCAGCAGGCGCCAGGCTGGAAAATGCCTCCATTACAGAATCATGGTCCAGCGAGGCGCGCGTGTTGACGATACAGCCCTGCCCGACGTCGCAGCCGGGATTGATTACCGCCCCCGCCATCACCACGCAGCCAGCACCGATGCGCACGGCCCTGGCGACGCTTGCCTGCGGATGCACGGCGCTGACAAATGGCAGTTCGGGGCACAAGGCCGCCACGCGAGCGGTCACGCCGGCCCGTACAAAGTTGTCTCCAATGGCCACCAGCACCCCCGCCACAGCGAGCTTTTCCACCAGCACCGGCAAATCAGGCTCGGCGCCAAGGACGCGATAGCCCGAGGTTTCCTCACCGACCGTGCGAAACGCATCGATCAAGCCGGCAATGCGAAAGAGCCCCTGGCGTTCGACCACGTCAATCACGACCTTTGCGTGGCCCGACGAGCCAATAATTAGAATATTGTGCATATCTCAGTTGAAAAGTGAACGATATCGGGCAGCGGCTATCCTCCAGGGTAGCCTCGAATCCCGGGCATCATACCAGTAGTCCGGCGCAAGGCATCCCGCCCATCCGGCGCCCAGCATCTTAAAACAGCCACTTTCCCCCACGCTTTGACCAGCCAGCAACACCAAGTTTGCATTGCGACAGCATTCCTGAATAAATTCCACCTGGAAAGTTTCTCAGAGGCACTTCCACCAGTTACAATTCCCTTTACTAAATATTTTAACTGCCGCCCGCCCATGAACGCAAACGCCCTTCCCGCAGTGCCCCTCGACGCCGAATTACAGCAGGCAATCACCGAACACCAGGCTGGCCGCTACGCCGAGGCGGAGGAGCTTTACCTGGCAATTTTGCAGGCGCAGCCGTATCACGCCATTGCCAACCACAATATGGGCTTGCTGGCGGGACAGGTCGGGCAATACCAGGCCGGCTTGCCATATCTGCACAAGGCGCTGTCGGTCAACCCCGACGAAGGCCAGTTCTGGCTATCGTATGCGGATGGCTTGCTCAAGGCGGGCGAACGCGAACAGGCGCTGGAGATCGTCACGGCGGCCATCGCGCGCGGCCTCGATAACGAACAGTCGCAGGGCTTGCGCAGCCGCATCGAAACGGCGATTGCAAGCACGCCGACAGCGCAGGAAACGCAGCACGTCATTGCGCTGTATCAAGCCGGCCACCATGCCGAACTGGAAGTGACCAGCTACGCCCTGACGCAGCGCTATCCCGACTCGGACTTTGCCTGGAGCGTGCTGGGCACCGCCCTGCAATTACAGGGCAAGGATGCTTTCGAGGCCCTGCAAAAAACCGCGCAACTGGCGCCCAACGATGCCGAAGCGCATGGCAATCTGGGCACAGCATGGCAGGAACGAGGCATGTACGCGCAAGCGATCAACAGTTATACCCGGGCGCTGGAACTGAATCCGGACTTTGTCGAGGCGCACGGCAACCTGGCGGCGGCGCTGCAGGCGCAAGGCAAGCTGGAGCAGGCCGAGCAGGCGTACCGGCAAGCGCTGGCGTTGCGCCCCGATTACGCCAAGGGACATTTCAATCTCGGCAATACTCTGCAAACGATGCAGCGCAGCGCCGAAGCCATCGCTTGCTATCGACGCGCGCTGGCCCTGCTGCCAGGCGACGCCGAAATCTATCTGAACCTGGGCAACGCCCAGCAAAACCTGCAGCAATGGCAAGCAGCCATTGTCAGCTATCGGGCCGTGCTGCAATTGGCGCCCCACACGACGGGGGCGCATGCCAATCTGGCCGCCGCGCTGCATGAAGCTAAAGACTACGCGGGCGCCGTGGCCAGCTACCGGCACGCCATCGAATTGCATCCCGACGACGCCAAGTTGCACAACAACATGGGTCGCGCCCTCCAGTCGCTGGAGCAGCCTGAGCAAGCCATCGCCGCGTACGAACAGGCGATCGCGCTCGATGGCAGCTTCGCACAGGCGCTGAGCAATATGGGATTGCTTCAATGCAAACAAAAGAATTACACGGCGGCCGTCGAGTACTGCGCCAGAGTACTGCGCCTGCAGCCGGACGATGCGCAAGCCTGCGGCCAGCTCGCCATCGCCTACGGCGCGGCCGAAGACCGCGACAATGCACTGAAATACTTCCAGCAAGCCATCGATCTGGCCCCAGCCAGCGCCGCGAACCACAGGCAGCTGGCCGATTACTACAGCACCATCAAGCGCTATCCCCTTGCGGTGGAGGCATACCGCCGTACCCTGGAACTCGATTCCGGCGATAGCGAAACGCATAACCACCTGGGCGTCGCCCTGCAAGAGCTGGAGCAATACGACGCCGCTGCCGCCGCCTATGAGCGCGCGCTCGAACTGGAACCGAAAAACACTTCGGCGCTGTGTAATTTGGGCTCGACGCGGCAGGCACAGAATCAATTGGAACACGCCAAGCACACGTATCTGGCCGCGCTCGATATCGACCCCGCATTCGAGCGCGCGCACTTCGCACTTGGCAATTGCTACGTGCTGATGAACGAACCCCTGCTGGCGCTGGAGTGCTATCACAAGACACTGGAAATCAATCCCGACTATCGTGATGCCTACGTCAACATCAGCGCCACTTTCAGCAATATCGGCAGGATAGAAGAAGCCATTGCAACCTGCCGCAAGGGTCTGGCCGTCTGCCCGCTGTGGGAAACCCTGTTCAGCAACTACCTGTTCCTGTTATCGCATAGCACCGAGATCGATCCCCAGGCACTCTTTGCGGAGCATCAGCGCTTCAGCGACACCTTTGAAACGCACATCGCCAAGGGACACGCGAGTCACGGCAATATCCGCGACCCGCTGCGCACGCTGAAAGTCGGCTTCGTGTCAGGTGACCTGCACAACCATCCAGTCCCGCATTTCCTCATTCCAATACTAGAAAATATCGCCGATGATGCCCGGTTGTCACTGTATGCTTATCACAACAATCCGCATAACGACGATATCACGAAACGCCTGCGGGAAGTCATTCCCCACTGGCGCCAGGTCGAGCACCTGTCCGATCCGGACCTGGGCCAGCTGATCCGCGACGATGGCATCGACATCCTGATCGATTTGTCCGGCCACACGGGCAAGAACCGGCTGCTCATGTTTGCCGCTAAGCCCGCCCCTATCCAGGCCAGCTGGATCGGCTACCCGCTCACAACGGGACTGCAATCGATCGATTACTATCTGAGCGATCAGTTCTTCACGCCACCGGGCGAATTGGGCGACCAATTCTCCGAGAAACTGTTGCTGCTCCCCGCCTGCGTGCCATTCCTGCCGTCCAAGGTTGCTCCCAGCATTCAGCCCGCGCCCGTATTGTCAAATGGCTACATCACGTTTGGCAGTTTCAACCGCACCAATAAAATCAATCGCCAGGTCATCGCGCGCTGGGCCAGGGTGCTGCGCGCCGTCCCCGACGCCAAAATGATCGTGGCTGCCATGCCGAAGTCGGAAGCGCCGCCACAACTGGCGGCCTGGTTCGCGGAAGAAGGCATTGCGCCGGAGCGCCTGACCTTCGAAGGGCGCACGGGCATGGCACAATTCATGGCCCTCCATCACCGCATCGATATCTGCCTTGATGCCTTCCCGTATTGCGGCAGCACGACGACGCTGCATGCGCTGTGGATGGGCGTGCCCACGCTCACGACGGCAGGCCCTACCATGCCTAGCCGCGCCGGCAACATGATCTTGCGCCAGGTCGAACTCGATGACTTCATCGCCACCGACGAAGACGATTTCGTGCGCAAGAGCATGGCCATGGCGGCTAACCCCATGTTGCTGGGCGCTTACCGCTTCAGCATGCGGCACCGGCTGGAGCGCTCGACCCTGGGCCGGCCCAAACTGATCACAGAAGGACTGGAAAATGGCTTGCGCATCATCTGGCAACGCTGGTGCGAAGGCTTGCCGCCAATGTCGTTTGAAGCACCCGTGGCAGTGCCCAACCCGCCGATCGGATTATGATGAGCGCTCCAAAAAACAAACCGGTCTATGTCACCCAGCCCCTGCTGCCGCCGCTGGAGGATTTCCTGCCGTATCTGGAAGCGATCTGGGACAACAAGATCCTGACCAATGGCGGCCCCTTCCACCAGCAACTGGAACAGGCGCTGTGCGACTACCTGGGCGTCAAGCATATCTGCCTGTTCGCCAATGGCACGCTGGCATTGATGACGGCCTTGCAGGCGCTGCGCATCAACGGTGAAGTCATCACGACGCCGTATTCGTTTGTCGCCACCGCCCATTCGTTGCTGTGGAATAATATCAAGCCCGTCTTTGCCGACATCGAACCGCACAGCCTGAACCTCGACCCGACCAGGATCGAGGCGGCCATCACGCCGCAGACCACTGCCATCATGCCCGTGCACTGCTACGGCCGGCCATGCGACATCGAAGCCATCGAGAAAATTGCCGACAACTACAACCTGAAGGTAATCTACGATGCGGCGCACGCGTTTGGCGTGCGCCACCGCGGTGGCAGCGTGCTCAATCACGGCGACCTTTCCGTGATCAGCTTTCACGCCACCAAAATTTTCAACACCTTCGAAGGCGGCGCCATCGTCTGCCCCGACGCCAAGACCAAGCAACGCATCGACCATCTGAAAAACTTCGGCTTCGTCGATGAAGTCACGGTGGTGGCGGCAGGCATCAATGGCAAGATGAGCGAGATCAATGCCGCCTTCGGCTTGCTGCAGCTCAAGGGCATCGACGGCGCGCGTCAAAAGCGCAAGGCGATCGATGCGCATTATCGACGGCAGCTGGCTGGCATCGATGGCATCAGCTGCCTGCAGCAGGGCGAAGGCGAGGCGGCAAATCACGCGTATTTTCCCATCCTGGTCGGCCCCGGCTACCCGCTGTCGCGCGATGCCCTGTTCCAGCTGCTGCGCGACCAGGAAATCTACGCGCGCCGCTACTTTTACCCGCTCATCAGCGACTTCCCCATGTATCGCGGCATGCCGTCCGCGGCGCACGCCAATCTGCCCGTGGCGCGGCTGGCGTCATCGCAGGTGATCTGCTTGCCGATCTATCCGGATCTGGAGATGGCAACCGTAGACGCCATTATCGCGATGATCGCCGCCCCCGCACAGCAACAAGCATTGATACGGAACATTGCTTGATGCACATTTCCACCGAAACCAATTTTTCCGGCGTGGCGGAAAACCATCCGTGGTCGGCTCATTTCACGGTACTGGGCTACGCGGATGGCGCCATCAGCACCCTACCCCATCGGTTTTTTCGCGACTGGCTGGACCAGGAACCGACGAGCGGCCACTTCTACATCGGGCGCGGCTCCTGTTTCGGCGTCGGTTCATTCGTGAAATATGACAGCGGACAGCAAAGCCTGTGCGTGGGACGCTATGTGGCCGGCGGCTCACGCCTGAGTTTCATCCTCAATGGCCAGCACGAAATGCGCACGATCTCGACGTACATGCTGTCGATCCTCGGCGGCGGCTTGAAAAATGCACCGCCGCCACAGTATGCCGACACGGTGATCAAGAACGATGTCTGGATCGGCGACGAAGTGATGGTGCTGGGCGGCAGCGTGATCGAAAACGGCTGCGTCATCGGCGCCCGCTCGCTGCTGCCGCCGAATTTCCGCTCGGAACCCTATGGCATTTATGCGGGTTCGCCGGCGCGCCTGATCCGCCACCGCTTCACGGAAAAAGTCCGTGCCGCGCTGCAGGAGCTGGCCTGGTGGGAAATGCCGCTGGCCTGGGTGCGCGACAATAACGCCATGTTTCTGGAAGATCTGTGCGGCGACGAAGCGAAGGCATTGCTGGTCATCGATATCCTGAAGAGCAGCCGCCAGCAATGGGAGGCGGAACACGGCGGCGTGGTGGACTGAACATGCGGCAGCTTGCCACTCGACAAAGAAAAAATAAATTTCCACACGGCATTTAATAAAGGGGAAGGAATGGTCGTCTTGTACTGGTAGGAGCAGATAAACCGTCGCTCCTCACCATAACCACCCAATTAGGAATGACACCATGCTGAGTCTTCACACCAACGCTGCTTCCCTGTCGGCACAAAATTCGATCTCGAATACCCAATCCAAACTGTCGACTTCGATGACGCGCCTGAGCACCGGCTTCCGCATCAATTCGGCCATGGACGACGCTGCCGGCCTGCAAATCGCCACCCGCCTGAAAGCACAAACCAGCGGCATGACCGTGGCGATGAACAACACGCAAAACAGCACCTCGCTGCTGCAAACGGCTGAAGGCGCGTTCGCTGAAGTCACCAACATGCTGGTGCGCATGAAAGACTTGGCTACCCAAGCTTCCGATGCCTCGTCGACCGCCAACGACAAGACCGCCATGCAAGCTGAATACAATGCATTGGGTCAAGAACTGTACAACGTCATGACCAACACCACGTTCGGCGGCACCAAGCTGCTGGGCGACGGTAGCGGCGCAGCCAAGGGCACGCTGTCGACCTCGATGACGTTCCAGATCGGTGCAAGCTCGACCGAAAAAATGAGCTTCGACGTGTCCGGCAACCTGTCCACGTTGAATACCGCCCTGAGCGGCCTGAGCGCGAACTTCTCCAGCGGCGCATCGACTGGCGCAACGGAACTGACCGCCACCGCCAACGCCACAATCGGCCTGCTGGCGACCGCCATCGACAGCGTCAGCACCGTGCGTTCGGCACTGGGCGCGACGGCTAACCGTCTGGACCACGTCAACACCAACTTGTCGAACATCGCCACCAACACCAAAGCCGCTACCGGCCGCATCATGGACACCGACTTCGCTACCGAAAGCTCGAACATGACGTCGTCGCAAATGCTGCTGCAAGCTGGCACCGCGATGCTGAAACAAAGCAACAGCATGTCCTCGATGGTCATGTCCCTGCTGCAATAATATGGACTTGGCCGCTCGCGGCCAGCCTCTCGAAGCCAGACTCCGGTCTGGTTTTTTTTCGTCTGTACCTTGCGCAAGCATGCCGCAAGGCCGGCCGTACGGCCCCGAGGAACAACAAATACCATTTATTTTCAAAAATTTCCTTAAAGCATTTAATTAAGGTGACCGCACGGTCGTCTTGTACTGATAGGAGCAGATAAATCGTCGCTCCTCACCGTAACCACCCAATTAGGAATGACACCATGCTGAGCCTTCACACCAACGCTGCCTCCCTGTCGGCACAAAATTCGATCTCGAATACCCAATCCAAGCTGTCGACCTCGATGACGCGCCTGAGCACCGGTTTCCGCATCAATTCGGCCATGGACGACGCTGCCGGCCTGCAAATCGCCACCCGCCTGAAAGCACAAACCAGCGGCATGACCGTGGCGATGAACAACACGCAAAACAGCACCTCGCTGCTGCAAACGGCTGAAGGCGCGTTCGCTGAAGTCACCAACATGCTGGTGCGCATGAAAGACTTGGCTACCCAAGCTTCCGATGCCTCGTCGACCGCCAACGACAAGACCGCCATGCAAGCTGAATACAATGCATTGGGTCAAGAACTGTACAACGTCATGACCAACACCACGTTCGGCGGCACCAAGCTGCTGGGCGACGGCGCGGCTGCTGCCTCCGGCACGCTGTCGACGTCGATGACGTTCCAGATCGGTGCAAGCTCGACCGAAAAAATGAGCTTTGACGTTTCCGGCAACCTGACCGCGCTGAACGCAGCCCTGACCGGCCTGAGCAAAAACTTCTCGTCGGCCGCATCGACCGGTGCCACGGAACTGACTGCTACCGCCAACGCCACCATCGGCCTGCTGGCGACCGCCATCGACAGCGTCAGCACCGTGCGTTCGGCACTGGGCGCGACGGCTAACCGTCTGGACCACGTCAACACCAACTTGTCGAACATCGCCACCAACACCAAAGCCGCTACCGGCCGCATCATGGACACCGACTTCGCTACCGAAAGCTCGAACATGACGTCGTCGCAAATGCTGCTGCAAGCTGGCACCGCGATGCTGAAACAAAGCAACAGCATGTCCTCGATGGTCATGTCCCTGCTGCAATAATATGGACTTGGCCGCTTGCGGCCAGCTTCTCCAAGCCAGACTCCGGTCTGGTTTTTTTTCGTCCGCAATGTCATGCATTTACCGCATATTGAACTAAATTGCCATCACGTTTAACGATGTTGCCGGCATAGTCGCCTATACAAGGTAGAACACAGAACAATCGTCCACTGGAGCCGCCGCGTGCTGAGCATTCATACCAATACTGCCGCACTGTCAGCCCAGCGGGCCATGGGCTGGGCCCAGCAGCTGCTGTCGACGTCGATGACGCGCCTCTCCACGGGCTTTCGCATCAACTCAGCCATGGACGATGCGGCCGGCTTGCAGATCGCCACCAGGCTGAGCGCCCAGACCAGCGGCATGGCAGTGGCCATGCGCAACACGCAAAACAGCACCTCGCTGCTGCAAACGGCCGAAGGCGCGTTTGGCGAAGTCAGCGCCATGCTGGTGCGCATGAAGGACCTGGCCACCCAGGCAGCGGACGCCTCGTCGAACCAGAAAGACCGCGACGCCATGCAAGGCGAATATGACGCACTGGGTGCCGAGCTGTACAACGTGATGACGAACACCCGCTATGGCGGCACCTTATTGCTGGGCAACGGCAGCGCTGGCAAAGGTACCCTGTCGCAAGCCATGACGTTCCAGATCGGCGCCACCGGCAGCGAGACCATGCAATTCAACGTGGCGGGCGACATGGCTGGCCTGGATGCGGCACTGCAAGCGATCTCCGTCAATTTTGCGCCAGGCGTCACGCCCGGCAGCGAATTTACCAGCAACAGCAGCGCCAACGGCATGATCGACTTGCTGGCGGCGGCCGTCGACAAAGTCGGCAGCGTGCGCTCGGCGCTGGGCGCCACCGCGAACCGGCTCGGGCATGTCTACAATAACCTGGCCAACATGGTCACCCATACCAGGGCCGCCATCGGTCGCATCATGGATGTCGACTACGCGGCCGAAAGCGCCAACATGACCTCGGCGCAAATGCTGCTGCAAGCGAGTACGGCCATGCTCAAGCAAAGCCAGAGCATGAGCAAACTGATTCTTTCTTTACTACAATAGTTACCGGCAGGGCGCGATGGCGGATCTGATTAATATGTATCAGCAGGAAGCAATGGCATGGCGATAGACCGCATTTCATCGGGCAACCCGGTGCCCCTGATTACCCAGCGCTTCGACGTCAGCCCCGCGACGCCGATGGTGCCCGGCGTGGTCCAGCCGCTGGTGCCCATCGGGCCTTACATGGCGCCCGCGCCCGACGCCGGCACCCTGCCCGCCCAGCTGCAGCAACAGAATACCCTGGCGTCCCTCATCAAGCCCAACGCCGATGGCGCCGGCGGCGCCATGCCGCGCGACAGCAGCGCCATGCAGGTCAATCAACTGTTCTTCACGCGCCAGCTGGTATGGCAGCCGCCCGACGCGGCGCAGCTGGCCGCCTCGTGGCGCGTGATGGTCAAGACGTATGGCGAGCACTATGCCGCCCTGCAGGAACAGGCGCGCGGCCAGCACGTACCGGGCAATCTATTCATGGCCGAACAACAACCGGCCCTGCTGCGCGAAGGTGCCCGTCCGCCTTTGAGCGTCGACAGCGAAGCGTGGCGCTTTGCCGTGTATGGCTGGGGCGGCCAACGCCTGCTGCTGCGCGTGCTGGCCGGCGACGAGGACGAGGATGCGCCGCACAGGCGGCGCGGCAAGGTGGCGCTGCGCGTCGAACTGCTGATTGCCGGCATCGGCCGGGTAGTGATCCAGATGGAGCCGGCTGGCGATGGGGTGCTGCTGGAACTGGCGGCCGATGAAGACAGCGCCTTGCGCCACTTGCGCCTGGCCCTGCCCGAGATTGCCGACGCCGTGCGGCGCGCGGGCCTGCGCGTGGTGCGCTGCCGCCTGAACCGCCAGTTGCATGCGCAGCGCGTGCACGGCAATTACCCGATGCAGGCGGGTGCCGCCTCGCTATCGCTGCCCCTGTTTCGCGCCATGGCCGAAGTGGCACTGCTGCTGACGCAACCGCCGGCGGAAGCGGCGGCCAATCCCGACGCGCCCGCGGCTCCTCCTGCCGAAGCCGAAGAGGAAACCATCATCGTCTCGAAGGAAGTGGCGGCGCCGCTCGGTTACGACTATGGCGACGAGGAAGACGCGGCGCAAGGCAGCAGCGTGCTGCTGCTGGCCGATGGCCAGCAGCACGACCTGCTGCCACCCATCGACGAGCAGGATTGATGCAGGAGGATTGATGCAACATAAGAAAACGGCGCCCGCAGCGCCGTTTTTGTTATTTATCCTACCGTTTACCCCACCGTGCCGATGATGCTCACTTCGCGGTTTTCCGGAATTTCGTTATACGACAGCACGTGCAAGCCCGGCGCGAACAGGCGCGCATAGCGGGCCAGCAGCGGACGGATCTGCGGCAGCACCAGCAGCAGCGGCGGCGTCGCTTGCTGCTTCATTTGCTCGCGCGCCACCGGCATGTTCACCTGCAGCTGCGACAGCAGATGCGGGTCGATCGGATAATTATCCAGCGTCACCTTGCCCGACTGGCGCGCCTGGTTCAGCGAACCGAGCAGCATGTTTTCCAGCTCGCCGCCCAGGTTAAACGCCTGCATTTCCATCTTCTGGCCAAACAGGCCGCTGACGATCTGGCGCCGCAGGGCGCAGCGCACTTCGGCCGCCAACAGGATCGGGTCCTTCGTCGTTTCCGAACTGTCGAGCAAGGTGGTAGCGATGGGCACGATATCCTTCAGTGACACGTTTTCTGCCAGCAAGACGCGGAACACGCGCAGCAGCTGCGTGTGCGTGAGCGCCTTGTCCAGCGCGCCGGCCAGCTTGGGCGACAGGGCCGTCAGGCGCTCCATCATGTTGGAGACATCTTCATGGCGGAACAGTTCCGGCAAGTATTCGCGCACCATTTTCGACAAGTGCGTGGCGATCACGCTGGGCGCCTCGATGACCTGGTAACCGAGGCCCAGCGCATGCGCCTTTTCACTCGGTTCTATCCAGGTGACGGGCATGCCGTAAGCCGGTTCGATGCCGGGAATGCCATCGAGCTGGCCATACACGTTCGGCGACGGGATCGCCATCAGGCGGTCGGCCTGCACTTCCGCCTGCGCCACCACGGTGCCGGACAGCACGATGGCGTACTGCGACGGTTTCAGGGCCAGGTCGTCACGCACGCCGATGTTCGGCAGCAGCAAGCCCATTGCTTCGGACAGACTCTGGCGCACGCCCTTGACGCGCTTGTTCAAGGGTTCGCCTTGTGTCTTGTCCACCATGCCGACCAGTTTATAGCCGAGCATCACCATCAGCGGCTGCACGGCAGGCAGTTGCTGCCACTCCAGTTCGGCCGGGCGCTCGTCGCGCAAGGCCGCCTCGATGGCCGCCATGCCGGCCGCATCGGGCCCTTTCACGCGCTTGGTCAGGCGCCACGCCACGAAGGCCAGCACGGCGGCAAAGGTCATGAACATGAACCACGGCATGCCCGGAATCAATGCCAGCGCCACCATCATGCCGGACGCGCTGTAGATCACCGTTGGCGAAGTCAGTACCTGGCCCGCCACTTGCTGTTCGAAGTCGCCCGAATCGCTGATGCGGGTAACGAGAATGGCGGCCGCGGCCGACAGCAGCAGTGCCGGGATCTGCGCCACCAGGCCATCACCGATGGTCAGCAGTGCATATTGACGGAAAGCATCGCCAAACGACAGGTCGTGCATCAGCGAGCCGATGGCCACGCCACCGACCATATTGATGATCAGGATCAGGATACTGGCGACGGCATCACCGCGCACGAACTTCGACGCGCCGTCCATGGCGCCATAGAAATCGGCTTCAGCGGCAACATCCTTGCGGCGGAT
The DNA here is from genome assembly GCF_051380935.1 of Janthinobacterium algoris. Taxonomy (NCBI): domain Bacteria; kingdom Pseudomonadati; phylum Pseudomonadota; class Betaproteobacteria; order Burkholderiales; family Oxalobacteraceae; genus Janthinobacterium; species Janthinobacterium algoris. The sequence continues at coordinate 220,699 of NZ_JBNYXZ010000004.1, forward strand.
CTGGGCTTTTTCCTGGTTGATCAGACCGGCGTTCAGGTCGGCATCGATGGCCATCTGCTTGCCCGGCAAGGCATCGAGGGTAAAGCGCGCGGAGACTTCCGAGATGCGCTCGGCACCCTTGGTGACGACGGCAAAGTTGATGATCATCAAGATCACAAAGACCACGATACCGACGACGAAGTTACCACCGATCACCACGTTACCAAAGGCCTCGATCACTTTACCGGCCGCGTCCGCACCCGTATGGCCGTGCAGCAGCACCACGCGCGTGGACGCCACGTTCAACGTCAGCCTGAGCATGGTGGTAGCCAGGATCACCGTCGGGAAGACGGAGAAATCGAGCGGCCGCTTGGCCGACACGCTGACCAGGATGACGATCAGAGCCAGCACGATATTGAAAGTGAACAAGATATCGAGCAGCACCGGCGGCAGCGGCAAGATGATCATCGCCAGGATCACCAGCAGGAACAGCGGCGTGGCGAACTTGTGGCGGCGCATTTCGGCAACCACTCTGTTCAGTAAATTCATGAAGGTACTACCTCGCTCAAATGAGATGGCACGACCACCTCGGTGGGAAATGGGGGCTGGGCGGCACGCTGCCCAGTACGGAATGCTTTCAGCTGCAGTATGTAGTTGAGCACCTGCGACACGGCCTGGTACAGCTGCACGGGAATCTGCTGCTGCACCTGGCTGGTGTTGTAGATGGCGCGCGCCAGCGGCGGCAACTCCAGCGTTTCGATATGATGTTCCTTCGCCACTTGCCGGATATACAGCGCCATCTCGTCGACGCCCTTGGCAACGACAAACGGCGCCTCGGCGCGATCCTGGTCATACTTTAGTGCAACGGCGTAATGCTCGGGATTGACGATCACCACGTCGGCGTCGGGCACGGTCTTGCGCACGCTGCGCCGGCCGATCTGCTGCTGCAACTGGCGGATGCGCTGGCGCACTTCGGGCCGGCCTTCGCTGCTCTTGTGCTCTTCCTTGACATCCTGCTTGCTCATGCGCTGGTTGCGGGCAAAGAAGAAAGCCTGGGCCGGCACGTCGATGATGGCGAACAGAACGAAGACGGAAATGAGCGCCATCAAGCCATCAAGCATCAGCGCCGAACCATCGAGCATGGCTTGCTGCAGCGGTCTGTGTTGCAAGTCCACATACTGCCTCAGGCTGGAACGGCTCACATGCACGAGCACCATGCCCAGCACGGCGGCCTTGGCGATGGACAAGCCGAATTCAAAACCATGCTTGGGCGCAAACAAGCGGCCCAGGTTCTTGGCCGGGCTCAGGCGCTCCATCTTCGGCATCCAGTTCTTCGTACTGATGACCCAGCCGCCGGGGATCAAGGAACCGAGCACGACGAACAAGGGCACGCAGAACAGCGGTACGATCATCTTGATCAGCAAGCCTACCGACGTGGTAAACGCCATCGACATGGCATTTTCCAGCGCACCCTTGCTGTCGAGCGGCATGAAAGCCATGGCGAACAGCTCACGAAAGCTTTGCAGGTAGCCCGGCAGCAAATAAATGAAGACCTTCATGCTGATCAGAATGCCCAGCGCCGTCGACAGGTCGCGCGAACGCACCACCTGCCCTTCCTGGCGCGATTTCTTCAGCTTCTGCGCTGAGGCCTTTTCTGTCTTGTCGCCAGTGCTGCTATCCGCCATGGGCCACCCGCATCTGTTCCTGGAGCATGTCGAGCACGCGGTTGGTCATGGCGATATAGTGCTCGGGGATAAAGCGCACGATCTGTATCAGCATCAGCAGGCCGAACATGGTGATCATGGAAAAACCCAGCGAAAACAGGTTCAGCGACGGCGCCACGCGGTTCAAAAAGCCGAAACCGAGTTGCACCACCATGGTGGAAAAAACGATGGGCAAGGCCAGCAACATGGCGGCGGCGAAGATCCACGCCACGTTATACGCCACCGTTTGCAGCAGCAGCGGTCCGTAGCCCTGCCCCACGGGCCAGGCCGTGAAACTGGCGCCGATCACGCCCGCCAGCACCAGATGGCCGTCGATGGCAAAAAATACGATCATGCACATGATGGTGAGTAAACCCGTGATCACGTCCGACGAGGTGCCGTTGAGCGGATCGTTCATGACGGCCATGGAAAAGCCCACCTGGCTCGACACCAGATAGCCGAGCACCGACATGACGGACATGGCAAAGTGGAAGGCCAGGCCGAGGACGAAGCCGATGATGGCCTGCTCCAGGGTGGCGACGACGGCGTGCAGGGAAAACGGATCGATTTTCAACAAGTCTTGCGAGATGCCCGACGCCTGCATCACGGGCAGCATCAGGATCGCCAGCACCAGCGACAGCAGCACCCGCACGGGGACGGGCACCATGGCATCGCCGATCACGGGCGAGGCGCTGAGCATGGCCAGGATGCGGCAGAACGGCCACCACACGGCCAGCAGAAACGGCAGCACCTGATTGAAAATCTGATCCATGGGCGCGCCGCGCTATCCGACCAGGGTGGCCGCGCGCTGAAAAATGGATACGCAATAATCCATCAGGTAACCGGCCATCCAGCGTCCGGCCAGAATCAGGGCCAGCAGGGTGACCAGCAGGCGCGGCAGGAAACTCATGGTCTGTTCATTGATCGAAGTGGCCGCCTGCACCAGCGCAACCAGCAAGCCCATGAGCAAACCCGGCACGACCAGGATCACCACCAGCAGCATGACGACATGCAGCGCTTCGATGATCAGGTCGACGGCGACTTCAGGCGTAAACATCGATCAATAGCCCTGTATGCTGGTAACTAAGGTGTTGACGGTCAGGGTCCAGCCGTCGACCAGCACGAACAGCAGCAGCTTGAACGGCAAGGAAATCACCAGCGGCGATAGCATCATCATTCCCATGGCCATCAGTACGGACGCCACCACCAGGTCGATGATGAGGAACGGTATGAACAGCATGCAGCCGATCTGGAACGCCGTCTTGAGTTCGGACAACACAAACGCCGCCAGCTTGACCGTAAAACTATGGTCTTGCGGGCGCATGCTCGACGGTTCTCCAGCCAGATGCGCGATCTGCGCCAGCGCGGCCTTGCTCGTCTGCGCCAGCATGAAGCGCGAAATCGGCACTTCGGCGATCTTTAGCGCTTCCTGCATGCCGATCTGGTCGCGGTCGTAGGGCACGAACGCGTCCTTCCACACCTGGTCGCCGATGGGGCGCATGACCAGCAAGGTGAGAATCAGGGCGATGCCCGTGACGATGCGGTTGGGCAAGCCCTGCTGCAGGCCCAGGGCCTGGCGCAGCAGGGACAGCACGATGACGAAGCGGGTAAAGCTGGTCATCATCATGACCATCACGGGCAGCAGCCCGAGCAGGGTCATGACGACCAGGATCTGCATCTTCACCGACAGGTCGGTCTTCGCGCCCGGCACCACGCCGGACAACAAATCCTGCGCCCCGGCCACGCTGCAGCACAGCATCATAGCGGGGACAGCCAGCGCGGCAGCCAGCGCACCGCGGCGCCGGCTCAAACCGGGTACCGCCAGCTTCATGCTGTCATCAGGTCGAGATTGAGGCCGTCGAGGTCGATGACTTTCAGGCCATAGTTCTCGCCGGCCACCACGACTTCGGCACGGCCGATCGGCGTGCCGTTGACCTTGATCACCAGCGGTTCGCCGGCCAGCATGTCGAGTTCGATCACGCTTTCCGGGCCGATGGCCATCAGTTCTTCCAGCGAAATGCGGGCCGAGCCCACTTCCAGGGTCAGGGTAACGGGAATCTTGCGCATCATCTGCGGAATATCGCGGCGCGCGCGGGTGCTGGCCACGTCGGACACGTCGCCCTGGTCGATGATCATGTCATCGCCCAGGTCTTCCAGCAGGGTTTCGCTCTGGTTGGTATCGGTCATATTCATATTATTCGACATCTTCAAATGAGGTTAAACAGAGCTTGCCCTTGTGTTCGGAAACAGCCGCGGTAAATAAACGGGAGTCGTCCAGCATGACGTCGGTGCGGCTCAGGCTGACGGGAATCACGTCACCCACGCGCAGGTCGAACAAGGCGCCCAGCTGCACCTGCTTGCTGACGAGCCGGCCTTCCAGGGTCACTTGCAGGCGCGAAGCGAGCGGGCGCACGCTGCCACGCAAGGCTTTCTTCGCCTGCGCGCGCTCGGGCAGCAAGCCGCGCAGCACGTCGGCCATCAGGCGCTTGTCCAGCGAGAACCAGAAATGGCCGCTCTGCCCGGCCTCGACGTCGCTGAGCGCCACGCTGACGATCCAGCTGCCGCGCGGCGGGTGCACGCCGGACTGCACGGCGACCTCGGCACTGGTGTCGATGTCGCTGCTTTTGCCCAGCGTTTGCAGGTTCTTGTGGATGCGGGAGAACAAACTGCTCACTAACTGTTGTCCCAACACCACAGCGAGACGCTCTTCCGTGGCCGTCACGCGCACCTGCGCCGGATCGGGCAGCACACCCTTGGCGCCGGCACTACCGTAGCGATAGTTCAGTACGCTCAAGAGTATCTGCCGTTCGAGCGTAAAACCCGTCTGGCCGGCCGGCGTGGAAAAACTCAGCCAGCGATTTACGCTGTCCTCGTTTTCCACGCGCGACAAAGTCACGCCATCGATCTGGAAATTACCCCAGTAGCGACGGCTCATCGGCTGGCGCAGGGCCACGGCCAGGTCGTCGCGCAGCTGGGCGCCGAATACATGCAGCAAATGGACAGGACGTCCAAGCAGACAGGAATCGAGGACTTGATGGCGCACAGTTTGATCTGTCTTGGTAATGATTGTCATGTAGTGGTCATGTCGGTATTGCGGTGGCAGAACAAATTATACGGATCGCCCGAAATTAAATACAGCATCATCTTGGCCTTGCCGACAGGTCCGCAAGCAAACGATTGCGCATCGTATCGCATCCTAGATGACTACGGTGCTGAACAATACATGAAAAAGCTGAATATTGCCATGTATCAATATTCCTTGAGGCAATCCTCTCTTTACTTTATAGTTGCCTGCAGGTAAGCTTACGGTGACAAAATAGTGATTTGCAGTGCGCCATTCCGCTTACCTGATTCCGGTTTTTATGGCAGTTTTCAGTCCTTTATATTGCCACCAGCAGAAACTTTTATCAGATAAATATTAGTTGTCATGGCTATGTAAATCATGTCGGCGTGGGTTAGCTGAGTTTATTTGAGTCTGCTTGAGCGGATGGAGTGGCAACTGATAAAACTGATGTGCCCTGCGGATCGGGCCTGGCAGGATGGCAGTCACATGCACTACTGCCGGATTGGCAACACCAGTAATTCTGATTGATACGTCACCGCATATTGAAAGTAGAGGGCAAGATGAGCAATGAACTCGCAGGTCTGATCAAGGCCGATCTGGCAGCACTGAGCAATGACGCGCGCGCCCTGGGCGCCAGCATCGCGCCCGCCGCCCAGTTCGGCGCGCCGGAACAATCCGGTTTTTCCTTTGCGCAAAGCATGAAAGACGCCATCGGCAAGGTCAATGGTGACGACCGCCTGGCGGCGCAGAAAATGAGCGACGTCGACAGTGGCAAGAGTGACGACATGGTCGGCGCCATGCTGGCTAGCCAGGAAGCAAGCCTGTCCTTCTCCATGTTGATGCAAGTGCGCAACAAGGTCATGGGCGCCGTCGATGAGCTCATCAAACTGCCTCTGTAATCTTCACGTCCTGATCCACGCCCAGCCTCCCAGCGAAAGTTACCCCAAGTGATTACCCCCATGAAGTCCGCATTTGCGCGCTGGCGCCTTGGTGCCCAGCCCGCCATTCCGCCCGCCCTGCTGAAAAACCTGGTTCCCATCGTCGTGTTGGCCATCGGCATCACCGCCATGGTGACCATGTATGCCTGGCGCGACCAGGCCAACTACAAGCCGGTGTTTGGCGCGCGCGAAAAAGTGGCCGTGACGGACATGATGGCCACCCTGGACGCCGAACACATTCCCTACCGTTTGCATCCGGACAGCGGCCAAGTGCTGGTGCCCGACGCCATGCTGGGCAAGGTGCGCATGCTGCTCGCCTCGAAAGGCGTGACGGCGCAGCTGCCGGCCGGCCTGGAACTGATGGACAAGAATGACCCGCTGGGCGTATCGCAATTCGTGCAGGACGTGCGCTTCCGCCGCGGCCTGGAAGGCGAGTTGGCGCAAAGCATCATGACGATGGACGCGATCGCTTCGGCGCGCGTCCATCTGTCGATTGCCAAGTCGACCTCGTTTGTCGCCAGCGACGGCGACAAATCGTCGGCCTCCGTGGTGGTGGCGCTGAAACCGGGCCGCACCCTGGCGCCGGAACAGATCGCCGCCGTCATCAACATGGTGGCCGGCAGCGTCGCCAGTCTGGCGCCTACGCGCGTGAGCCTGGTCGACCAGGGCGGCAACCTACTGTCTTCGCACGTTGACCTGACGGACGGCTTCGACGCCTCGGCCGCCGGCAATGAAGGCGCGAAACGTTTCCAGGATGAAATCCGCCGCAACGTGACGGGCTTGCTGGGACCCGTCATCGGCGAAGACAACTTCAAGCTCAGCGTAACGGCCGCCGTGAACAACGACCGGGTGGACGAAACGCTGGAAAAATACGGCGAAGCCCCGAAAGTGACCAGCGAAGCGATGCGCGAAGAGCAGGAACGCAACCGCACCGTGGCCGGCATTCCCGGCAGCCTGTCGAACCGGCCGCCAGCAGCGGCCGTGCCGGCACCGGCCGACGCCGCTGGCGCCGCGCCGGCCGATGGCGCACCGAAACCGTCCGACGATGGCACGGCCCGCAAGAACGCCACCACGCGCCAGTACGCGTATGACCGCAGCATCACGCAGATCAAGCGCAGTCGTGGCCGCCTGGAAAAACTCAGTGTGGCCGTCGTCCTCAACAGCGCCGCCGCACCGAATCCGAAAACCGGCTGGACCTCTGCCGAACTGGGCAATATTGAAAAAATGCTGAGCAGCGGCCTGGGCATCAACGCCCAGCGCGGCGACAGCCTGAGCCTGACGGCGCTGGCCTTCCCGGCCAAGCCGCCCGTGGCGCAGTGGTGGGAAGAGCGTGACACCGTCGTCGATTTCAGCAGCTGGCTGCTGTACGCCCTGGGTGCCGTGCTCGGCTACTTCCTGATCCTGCGCCCACTGCTGCGCCTGCTGACCACGCGCCTGGCGCCGCCGGCACTGAAACAGCTCGATCCGGCCCTGGCACTGGGCGGCAGCAGCGCCGCCGGCGCGAATGGCGCGGCGACCGCCGGCGCGCCTGCGCTGGGCGTGAATGGCAGCCCGCTGGCGCTCGAAGGCGAAGCCAGCGCTGGCAACATGCCGGTCGTGCCGCTGCTGGAAAACTATGACTTGCCACCACCAGGTTCGGCGGTCGACGTAATGGTCAACCATCTGAAAGTGCTGGCGGAAAAAGAACCCGAGCGTGTCGCCGAAGTCGTCAAACAATGGATGCAGAAAAATGGCCGAACTCAACAACAGTAATCCCTCCGACGGCGCCGAATACGACAGCGCCAGCCTGAATCCCGTGGAACAGGCTGCCATCGTGCTGCTGAGCATAGGCGAAGAACAGGCCGCCAATGTGCTGCGCTGCCTGTCGCGCGAAGAATTGCTCGAAGTCACGCAAGTGATGTCGCGCATGAGCGGCATCAAGGTCGAATCCGTGAAAACGGCCATGCAGACCTTCTTCGACGACTACCGCCAGCAAAGCGGCGTGCACGGCGCCTCGCGCAGCTACCTGAAGCGCTCGCTGGACATGGCGCTGGGCAGCGATATCGCAAATAGCGTGCTGAACAACATTTACGGCGACGCCATCCGTCCCAAAATGGCGCGCCTGCAGTGGGCCTCGCCGAAATGGCTGGCCGAATACATCGTCAACGAGCATGTGCAGATGCAAGCCGTGTTCCTGGCCTTTTTGCCGCCCGCGCTGGCGGGCCAGATCCTCGACGCCCTGCCCGTCGAAGGCCGCGACCTGGTCTTGCTGAACCTGGCGCGCCTGGACGAGATCGACCGCGACCTGCTGGTCGAGCTCGACGAACTGGTGGGCCGCTGCCTGGGCACGCTGGACACGCAAAGCACCAGCGTGGAAGGCATCCGCCAGGCTGCCGAGATTCTCAACCGCATGCCGGGCAACCGCGCCGCGCTGGTTGAACTGCTGCGCGCGCACGACCCGGACGTGGTCTCGGAAATCGAACTGAGCATGTACGACTTCCTGATCCTGTCCACGCAGAGCGATGTTACGCTCACACGCATCCTGGAAGACGTGCCGATGGAACAGTGGGCCATCGCCCTGAAGGGCGCGGAACCGGCTATCCGCGACGCCGTGCTGAAAACCATGCCGCGCCGCCAGGCACAAAGCTTCGAAGACATGATGCGCCGTTCCGGCCCCGTGCCTTTGAGCCGTATCGAACAGACGCGCCAGGAAATCATGGCCACCGTCAAGGGCCTCGCCGATGCGGGCGAGATCGAAGTGCAACTGTTTGCTGAAGCGGTGATCGAATGAAACACTTCCGCTCGTATCGTTTCCCGCCCCTGTCGCAATTCATCGCCGCCGGCCAGCGCGCCTCCAACGAGGATACGGACGGCCAGTGGCAGGCATCCGTCTCGGAAGGTTTCGAGCAGGGCCAGCGCGACGGCTACGAAGTGGGCCTGGTGCAAGGCCAGCAGGACGGCTACGACACCGGACGCAGCGATGGCGTGGCGCAGGGCCGCGAAGAAGGCCGCAATGAAACCCTGGTGGCGCTGGACCGCCTGGCACGCCCCGTCGACGCCATCCTGCGCGACCTGAAAAAAGTACGCGCCGATTACCGCGAAGCGCAGCGCAAGGAAGTCGTCGACCTGGTGGCCAAGGTGGCGCGCCAAGTGATCCGCGCCGAACTGGCGCTGCAACCGGTGCAATTGCTGGCCCTGGTCGACGAGACCCTGGCCTCGATGCCGCCGACGCGCGAAGAAATCGATGTCTTCCTCAATCCGGAAGAATTGAAACGCATCAGCGAACTCGATCCGAAGCGCGCCAAGCGCTGGAACCTGATCGCCGACGCGCGCCTCGACGCGGGTGAATGCCGCATCAAGGCGGGCGACAATGAAGTCGACGCGGGCTGCCATCAGCGCTTGTCGGCCTGCATGGAACAAGTCAGCAGCCACCTGGCGCTGGCCGCCGAACACGCGGACCAGGGCGCGCCTGCATGATCGCCGACACGCTGCGCAGCTTCGAGATCGGCGATATTCCGGTCGCGACACCGACCGGACGCCTGGTCGGCGCGTCCGGCTTGCTGCTGGAAAGCGCCGGCTGCCGCCTGCACACGGGCCAGCGTTGTCAAATTGAAACTGTAAGCGGCGAGTGGCTCGATGCGCAAGTCGTCGGTTTCCGCGAAAAGCTGTCCTACCTGATGCCGTTCAAGAAGGCCACGGGACTGACCACGGGCGCGCGCGTGCTGCCTCTGCCCGACAAGGCCAGCCTGCAGATCGGCCCCTCGTGGCTGGGGCGCATGGTGAATGGCCTGGGTGAGCCAATCGATGACCTGGGCCGCCTCGGCGGCGAACACATCCTGGAAGTCACGCCGCCAAAAATCAATCCCCTGAAGAAACAACCGGTGGTCGAGCCGCTGGACGTGGGCGTGCGGGCGATTAACAGCATGCTGACCCTGGGCAAGGGCCAGCGCGTGGGCCTGATGGCCGGTTCCGGCGTGGGCAAGAGCGTGCTGCTGGGCCTGATCACGCGCCAGACGGTGGCCGATGTCGTCGTCGTCGGCCTGATCGGCGAACGGGGCCGCGAAGTGCGCGAATTCGTCGAAAAGTCGCTCGGCGCCGAAGGCTTGAAAAAGGCCGTGCTGGTGATCGCGCCGGCCGATGAATCGCCCTTGATGCGCATCATGGCCACCGAACTGTGTCATTCTATTGCCGCGCATTACCGCGACCAGGGCAAGCACGTGCTGCTGCTGGTCGACTCGCTGACGCGCTATGCGATGGCCTTGCGCGAAGTGGCGCTGGCCCTGGGCGAGCCGCCGGCCACGCGCGGCTACCCGCCGTCGGTCTTTTCGAACTTGCCGCAACTGGTGGAAAGCGCCGGCAATGGCGCCCACCCGGAAGGCAGCATGAGCGCCATCTACACGGTGCTGGCCGAGGGCGACGACCAGCAAGACCCGGTGGTCGATACGGCGCGCGCAATTCTCGACGGGCACATCGTGCTCACGCGCGAACTGGCCGAGCGGGGTCACTACCCCGCCATCGACATCGCCGCCTCGATCAGCCGCTGCATGGCGCAAGTGATTACGCCTGAGCACATGCAGGCGGCGCGCGCGCTGAAGGCGTCGATGGCGCGCCATGCGCGCGTGCGCGACCTGATCCCGCTGGGCGCCTACGTGCCCGGCGCCGACCCGATCACCGACCGCGCCGTCCAGCTGCACACGCCCATCGAAGCCTTCCTGTGCCAGGGCACCAAGGAAGAGGCGCCGATGGGACCGTGCATCGAACAACTTGAACAGATCATGGCCTAGGAGCATATGTGAGCGACGCGCATACCATCCGCAACCTGACCACCCTGGTCGGCCTGCGCAGCACCGAAGTGGAACGCCTGCAAGGCGAAATGGCGGCGCAGACGGCCGTGCGCGAGCGCTATCAGAAAAACCTGGAGCGCCTGACGGGCCTGTACACGGAGAGCGGCCCCAGCGGCGCCCTGCCTCTGGCCCTATCCGTCAATTGCGGCAACTTCAAACAAGCCGTGATGCAGATGGCCGACCAGCACCGTACCGACCTGCACTTGCACGAAGCCAACATGGCCGTTTCGCAACGCGCGCTGAATACGGCCTGGGCCAAGCGCGAGGTGCTGGACCAGGTGCTGACGCAAAAACAAAAACATGTTGCAAATGAGCAACAACGTGTCGATGCCAAGCGGCAAGACGAGCTGGCGACGCAGTTCTGGTTCCGCGGGCAGGTAAAATGAAGCTTGTGTAAGTTTCTTTCAGGAAAACTTCACGAAACGGGAATGGGGGTCGCCTTATACCGGTATATCCCTTTATTCAGGAGTCTGGCATGGCAAACGCAATTACCGCACCACGATACGATCCACTCGTCACAGCAGAACAACTGGCTACCAAATCGGTCGCGGCGCAAAAGGCGGCTCTGGCGGCTCAGACCACGCTTGCCAACAACACCTCCAGCGCGCTGGGCAACCTGAAATCGGCCATCTCGGCATTCCAGCTGGCGATGACGACCATGACGTCCAGCAAATCCGTGTTAAGCCAGTCCGCGACCTTCAGCAATACCGCGTATGGCACGGCCACGGCAGGCATCAAGGCGGCGCCGGGCAGCTACGCGTTCTTTGTCGAACAACTGGCCACGGCCAGCCAGACTTCGTATGGCGGCTTGAGCAGCACCACGCCCGCCAACGGCGGCAACATGACCATCCGCATCGGCGACCCGCTGGCCGCTGTCACCGCCGACAACGCCTTCGACATCGACCTGGCTGCCGCCAACAAGGATGGCGACGCCTACTTGACGCCGCAGGAAATCGCCGCCGCCATCAATGGCAACAGCAAGAATAATGCGCGCGTCACGGCTTCCGTCATCAATATCGGCAACCAGGCGCAACTGGTGCTGACGTCGAACCTCACCGGCGTCGCCAATGCCGTTTCGATCGACACCAACAGCGTGACGGATCCGGCGTTGCAGACAGCGCTGCAGAGCGACATGAAAAACCTCGTGGTGTCGAAGGATGCCATCGTCTGGCTGGGCGCCCAGGGTTCTGGCACCAAGATCACCCAGGCATCGAATACGTTTACCAACGTGCCCGATGTAAAAATGACGTTCACCAAGGCCATGACGGCAGGCGAGAGCCCGATGACCGTGACCGTCGGCACCGACAGCGCCGGCACGATTGCCAATGTGCAAGCCTTCGTCGATGCCTACAACAAGCTGAAAGGCGTGATGGATGGCCTGGCCAGCCCCGGCAATCCGCAGAAAAACATCGCCGCCGGCATCTTTGCCCACGACTCTGGCTTGAACGCGCTGCGCTCCAGCATGGGCGATGCCTTGCGCCTGAACGTCGATGGCGTGTCGCTGGTGGCGTATGGCATTACCGCCCAGCGCGACGGCACCATCAGCCTGAATACCGCCAAGCTGACGGCCAAGCTGGCGGACAACCCTGCCGGTTTGGACAAGCTGTTCGGCAATAACAGCCTGTCGGCGCCTGCCGGCGTGCTCGGTGGCCTGGACAAGGTGCTGGGCCAGTGGAGCAATGTCACCAAAGGCCAGATCACCCAACGCATGGCAGCGACGGACAAGTTGCAGAAAAGCCTGGCCAAGAGCAGCGAGCGCCTGACCAATCAGTACAACACTGCTTACAGCCGCTTCCTGGACCAGTATTCCCGCCTGCAGGTATTGCAGGAGCAAATGATCCGGAATTCTGACATGTTCGATGCCATGTTTAATAACAGCAAAACCTAAGGCGAACGTGCCAGTCGCGCCGCCACAGTTAACATAGCGAGAAGATAATAATGTTGAACAATGAAGCTTACGGCAGCTACCACGCCGTCAACCTGGATTCCCAGACCGCCCGCGCCACACCGGTCGAACTGGTGCTGGTGCTGACGGACGGCCTGCTGGAAGAACTGGCGCGCGCGCGCGGGCATATCGTGGGCAAGCGCTACGAGCAAAAGGCCATCAGCCTGGATAAATGCACGCAGATCATCAACGGTCTGTCGAGCTCGCTCGATTTCGACAATGGCGGCGAAGTGGTGGTCAACCTGGCGCGTCTGTACGACTACTGCGTGGCGCGTCTGTACACGGCCGGCATCAAGCTGGACCCGACGCTGATCGATGAAGTGACGACCTTGATGACCACCATCAAGCGTGGCTGGGTGGGCGTCCAGGCCAACAATGCCTAGGCGCGCTGCGCTGCAGCAGCTGAGCCTGCAATTCAGCGCGGCGATCGCGCAGCCGGACTGGGATGCGATGGAAAAACTCTCGGCCAGCCTGGCGAAAAACATCCCGCTATTGGCTGAACGGGGCGCATGGACTGCGCTGGAACACACAGAATTGTTGCAATTGCGCAAAATTCACGCGCAAGCGGTTAAAATTTGCTCTGAGGAAAAAGAACGCCTGGGCTTACACCTGGGTGCATTACAGGCAAATAAGGAAGGTTGGGTCGCCTACGCCGCGCTCGGCGAATACGACACTGAAGGGTATCAAGCATGATCATGAACTTCAACACGGCGCCGGCCGCTCCGGCACCGACGGCCAATGCGGCGCCAGCGCCGACACAGACGACCACCTTGCCCGGCACACCGGGCTATGGCAGCATTGTGCCCGCCGCCACCAATGGTGCCGTAACCGCCGCCCTGCCCCTGTTTTCGCAGGTGCTCGATGGCGCAGGCGAGCCGACGGCCGATGCCGATATAGCTGAACCGGCCAAAGAGAGCGACAGCCAGGCCGACAGCAGCCTGCCAGCCATGGCCGCCCCCGTCCTCGGTTTGCCCGTGACGCTGCTGCCACCGGCGGACGCGGCAGCAACGGAGGCACGCGCCAGCGCGCAGGCGCAAGCACAGACACAAATGATGCAGGCGAATGTGGCGCAGGCCAACCCGGCACTCAATATCAGCCTGCATCCCGCGGCCATCACCCTCACCGCGCAGGTAACGGCGCAACCGGCAGGACGCGACATGCGCGAACCGCTGGCAGCCGCCAACCCGGCAACAGCTGCCAAAGGCAGCGCGCCGGCACAGCCTTTCGAATCGCTGCTGCAGCAAAGCACGCCGGCAACAGCCGTCGCCGCCCCGGCCGTTGCCACGCGCGAAGGCGAACGTGGCGCCGCGACGCCGGCGCCCAACCTGGGCCTGACGGGCGCGGTCGGCAATACCGCCACGGCGGCCCCGGCCGGCGATACCATCAAACTCAACGGCCCGGCCCAGCAATGGCAGGAACCGCTGCGCGAAGCGCTGGGTGAACGCCTGCAGACACAGATCGGCCGCAACAGCGAACACGCGACGATTCGCCTCGATCCGCCCATGTTGGGCCGCATTGAAATTTCCATCCGCCACACGGCCGGCGCGCTGCAAGTGAACGTCACGGCGTCGAACTCGGAAGTCTTGCGCCAGTTGCAAGGCATCGGCGAAAACATGCGCAGCGACCTGGCACAGCGTCAGTACACCGACGTGGCAGTGAATATCAGCGCCACCCCGCGCAGCCCTGCCGCCCAGGCGTTTGCCGAAGGCGATGCGCGCGGCCAGCGTCAACCGGGCCGCCAGCAGGACGATGCCGAGCCGGGCCGAGCCCTGTCCGACGGCAGCACTGCCGCTACCACTTACGCCATGCACGAGCGAGAGACTGCCTGATGAATATGAAAATGAAACTGATCGCCGGCTTTATCGCCGTGGCCGTGCTGGCCGCCGGTGCGGCTGGTGGTGCCATGTGGTACCTGGCCAAGCCGGTCGCCGGCCATGCCGAGGTTGCCGAAGCAAAAGCCCCGCCACCGCCCGCCACGGGCAAGAAGGCCCGCAAGTTCCTCACGCTGGACAAGGTCATCGTGATGCTGCGCCGCGGGCCCGGCGACGGCGAAACGCATTACCTGTCGGCCGACCTGGTGATCGCCACCACCGAGGAAAAGGAAAAGCTGACCAAGGACCACTTGCCGCTGATGCGCTCGATCGCCGTCAGTACCTTGTCGAGCTTTCCCATGGACAAGGCACAGACCATGACGGTGGAGCAATTTGCCGAACAGATCAACAAGGCCTTCAATCTCAGCTATGAACGTGAGCAGATGGAAAAACCCTACACCGAAGTCATGGTCGGCAAGCTGATCATTGAATAAGCCAACACGCCAGACGACCTAGTGGGAGATCCCGTGGCCTATGTAGAGCAATACCAGGAAGCGTATGGCGCCGGAGAATACGCCGCCGCCAGCGCTTGCGCGGCCGCGCTCAGTGTTGCTGAAGAGCAACAGCATCTGGTGGCGTATGCCCCGTTGGTGAAGCGCATCGTGCGCCAGCTCAATGCGCAAGTGTCGGGCGCCATCGACCGCGACGACATGGAACAGATCGGCCTGATGGGCTTGCTCGAAGCGCTGCGTCGCTACGGCGTGCCGGACCAGTCTTTTGGCAGCTATGCCAGCCTGCGCATTCGTGGCGCGATCCTCGATGAACTGCGGCGCCAGGACTGGCGCCCGCGCGCCGTGCGCCAGGAAAGCCATCGCCTGCGCGACAGCGTGCGCGCCCTGACCCGGCGCCTGGGGCGCGAGCCGCTGGAAGCGGAAATCATGGCCGCCCTGAAGCTGACGCCCGAAGCCTTCTTGGAATACCAGCTGGCGGAAAACGCCGAGCTGATCATCAGTTTCGACGAAGTGCTGCAGGAAAGCCTGGGGCAGGCCGACAGCGCACCGAGCCCGGAAGAGCAATTGATGGTGCGGCGCAGCCTGGAACAGGCGCTGCGCGCGCTCGACGAACGCGAGCAGCGCGTGATCCAGATGTATTACGAATTCGAACTGAGCTATAAAGAAATTGCCGCCGTGCTAGACCTGAGCGACGCCCGCGTCTGCCAGCTGAACAAGACGGCACTGGGCAAGATGAAAGCCATGCTGCAAGACGCATAGAGGTTAAGCGGTAGTTCGGCAATAGTTTCAGCAAGACCCATCAAATTGACGCAGCACAATGACGCAGAAAGGCAGTTGACATGGTAATTATCGGTATCTTAATCGTGATGGGGTGTGTATTCGGAGGCTTCGCCCTGATGGGCGGCACCGTCCACGCGATCTGGCAACCGGTCGAGTTGATCATCATCATCGGCGCCGCCGTCGGCGCGCTGGTGCTGGGCAACCCCAAGCATGTACTCGGTGAAATGCTGCACCAGATGCGCAAGATCGTTACGCACAAAAAGCAAGGTTCGGAATTCCAGCGCCAGTTGCTGCTGCTGATGTATGAACTGCTGCAAACGGCCGCCGGCGGCCTGAAGGCGCTCGACGCGCACGTCGAGGCGCCGCGCGAAAGCGCCCTGTTCCAGCGCTATCCGCTGGTGCTGGAAGAGCCGAAGTTGCTGGCCTTCATCGTCGACAACTTCCGTTTGATGGCGATGGGAAAAATCAACGCGCATGAACTCGAAGGCGTGCTGGAGCAGGAACTCGAAGCCATCCACGACGAGCTGCTGCAACCGTCGAAGTCCCTGCATAAAATCGCCGAAGCCATGCCGGGCTTCGGTATTCTGGCGGCCGTTCTGGGCATCGTGATGGCCATGAATTCCGTGGCCGACGGCGCCGATGCGGCGGAAATTTCGGAAAAAGTGGGTGCCGCCATGGTCGGCACCTTCATCGGCATCTTCTTTTGCTACGGCGTGCTCGATCCGATGTGCAACATGATGAAACAGCTGGTGGGCGAGGAAGGCTCGACCATGGAATGCGTGAAGGTCGTGCTGGTCACGCACGTGGCAGGCAAACCGCCCCTGCTGGCCATCGATGCGGGCCGCCGCCTGGTGCAGCTGAACATCAAGCCGAGCTTCGCCCAGCTGGAAAGCTGGATCAATGCGCTGGAAGATGGCGGCGCCGAACAAGAGCAAGGCCAAGGCCGGGGAGGCCGCCGTGCTAAAGCCGCATGAGAAACATGAACAGGCCATCATCAAGCGTGCTGGTCGCAAGCATGACGACGATGGCCATGGCGGCGCCTGGAAAGTAGCGTTCGCCGACTTTTGCCTGGCCTTGCTGTCGCTCTTCCTCGTGCTGTGGCTGATGGCCGCGCGCGAGCAGCAGGCGATGAAGGAAATCATGATGGACGCGTCGGCAGGCAGCCGCCAGGGCGAAGGCCAGGGCGTCATGCCGGAACAGAAGGGCGGCCCGCGCGGCAGCCTGATCGAGCGTTTCCCCATGCCCCGCAAGGGCACGGGCGACACGCGCACGGAAGGCAAGCAGACGCAGGACGGCAAGGCCGGTGCCGCGCCGCAGAACCAGACGAAAGTCAGCTACCAGTCGCCGGAAGACTTGATGTCCTTGTCGCGTGCGCTCGACAAGCTCAGCGACGAAGCGGGACTGAAAAGCAATCTGCAGTCGGTGATCACGCCGTACGGCTTGCGCGTCATGCTGCACGATACGGACAAGCAAGGCATGTTCGTGCGCGGCAGCGCCGTGCCGACCGACCGCTTCCGCAAGCTGCTGCGCCAGATGGGGCCTGTCTTCGCCCAGATGGACAACCAGATGCTGATCGTCGGCCACACCGACTCGATGCAATACGCCAATAACGGCTATGAAGGCTATTCAAACTGGACGCTGTCGGCCAACCGCGCCATGTCGGCACGCGCGCAATTGTTGATCGGCAGCATGAATCCCGAAAGCGTGCTGCAAGTGGTGGGCATGGCCGACCGCGCGCCGCTGGACGTAAAAAATGCCAGTGCCGGCATCAACCGCCGCATCGAACTGTTAATATTGACGCGTGGCCAGGCAGACAGCATCGCCGCCATGTTCGGCATGGCCGGGCAAAAGGCACAGGGCGACGAGCTACAGGTGGGCGAACCGGACTCGGGCACTTTGCAACGTCTGCGCGAGAAACTGGGCCTGCCTGCAAAGAAGGAGCGCGATGAGCATGCAAATTAAGGGCAAGGGACAACGTATGAAAATCTCCTCCGGCAATACCGGTGCTGCCGTACGCAGCAGCGCCATCGCGCCGGCCGAGGCGATCGCCGAGAACGCGGGCGCCGCCGGCGTCATGCAAGGCTCGTCGGCCGGGGCGGAATTGCAATCGGCCGTGCTGCAACCGGCCATGGCCGCCCTGCGCGCCATGCCCGAGATCGACCACGAGCGCGTGGCCATGCTGCGCGATGCGCTGGCCAAGGGCGAATTGCCATTCGATCCAGCGAAACTGGCAGGCCTGATCCAGCGTTTCCATGGCGGTGAATCGTGACCGCAGCGCGCAAGGGCATCACGCGTCAGGAAGCCGTACGCCGCGTGCTGCAAGGCATGACGGACGACAGCGTCGGCTACGCCGCCCTGCAAACATTATTGGAAGAGCAATTTCAGGCCACCTTGCACCACCAGAGCGCGCAGCTGACGGTGCTGGCAGACCAGGTCATCGCCGCCGTCGAGCCCCTCGATGCGCGCCGCCGCCAGCGCGTCAGCCTGGTCACTGCCCTCTTCGGCCCGCAAGGCGATATGCCGCAGTTGTTTGCATTGTTGCAAGAAGAAGCGCGCAACAAGGCTGAGGCAGACTGGGCCGCGCTGGAGCAGATGGTGCTGGAATGCAAGCGATTGAATACCCGCAACAGTGATTTATTAACAGAGCAGTACAGCATCATGCAGCGCGTGCTGCATGGCGAGGAAGATACGTATGCGCCAGGCTGATTTCCCCACACCCCGCGCCACGGCGGCGACACCATCGACGGCGGCAACGCATGCAGTGCAAAGCAATATGCGCGCCACTGACGCCACCAGCTCCAGCGGCAATTTCAGCGGCGTGTTCCGGCAAGTGCAGGGCGAGGTGGCGCGCTTCATCGAACAGGGCGGCGGCAACGCCACGAGCCTGAGCCCGCAAGGACGCGCCTACCTTGAGCAGAGCCAGCCCGTGAATGTGCTGGGAAGCATCAACCGGGGCGGCGAGATCGGCGAAGTGCAGCAGCAGTTCCTTGCCTCGATCAAGCCGTGGACGGAAGAAACGGGCGCGCGCCTGGGCGTGGCGCCGGACATTGTCGCCGCCCACGCCGCACTGGAATCGGGCTGGGGCCAGCGTCCGCTGCGCCAGGGCACGGGCGCGGACACGCATAATCTGTTCGGCATCAAGGCAGGCGGCAAATGGCAGGGCGACGTGGCCAGCAATGTCACCACCGAATACGAGGCGGGCAGCGGTACGGCGCTGAAGAAAACCGAGCGTTTCCGCAGCTACCCGGACCAGGCCAGCGCCTTCCGCGACTATGCCCAGGTATTGCTCGACAACCCACGCTACCGCGCTGCCCTGAACACGGGTGCCGACGCGGGCGCCTTCGCGCAAGGCCTGGCGCGCGGCGGTTATGCTACCGACCCCCACTACGCCACCAAGCTGACGCAGCTGGCGACGCGCTTGCAGCGCACGGCCGCCGCCGACTGACTTTCCTTAACGGCCGGCAATATCGGCCGGTTCCACCACGCCCGCATCGACCACTCTGGCACGTATCACCGTGCCGCTGGCGGCGTTGCGCACGCGAATCACCTCCCCCAGCGCGCCCGGGTCCATCGCTACACCGGCCATGCTCACTTCCACCTGCTCCTTGCGCGCCACGATATTCACCGCACTGCCCCGCTTGATCAACATGGGCGCAGCCAGCTGCCCCTGGCGCAGCACTTCGCCGGCGCGCAAGCTGCGCCGGCTCGACAGTCCGACGACGCCGGGCAAGGAAGAAATACTGTCCGGCACCATCGTCACATCGCGCCGCGCCAGAGTCACGTCGCCCGCCTGCAACGGCGTATTCGCCGTGACGGGTGCGCTGGTGACGGCGACCTGAGCCGTAATGCTGCCGCGCGCCAACATTTCGTAACGCCAACCGTTGCTTCCAGGACACACTGCGACAAAGCGCATGCGCTGCGCCGAACGGCTGTCCGCCGTTTCCAGCGCGACAGGCGCCGCGCAAGCCGGCATGGGGCGCGTGCTTTTCACCACGGCCACCTGAAACTGCGGTTCCAGCAATCCTGCCGTGCCTGCCTGCTGCGCCAATTGCTCTCGCGCCAACTGTTCCACACGCGAAAATATATTGTCGGCTGGCAATTCTGCGCGACCTGCACTACTATATAGGCTGGTCAGTAAAATTAGTCCAGGAAGCAGTATGTGACGACATGGCACCTTGTTCCACATCATGGAATAGTTCTCAAAGTAAATCATTGCTAACCTTAATCAAAAAGACTGAAGCGGCATGACCTTACCATGCGTCAACATGACCAGGCTGGAATTTTACTTCTGCACCACCTATTTTCTGGCCCGAACCGCAAAAAGCACGATCGAATTCAATACAAAGGATGACCATGGGGATTAATTTCAAGGATGCGCTGGGCGTGCACGCTGATGCACTCGCGCTGCGTGCCGACCGTACCCGCGTGCTGGCGGCCAATATTGCCAATGAAAATACGCCCGGCTTCCAGGCCATGGACATGGATTTCGGCAGCGCCCTGCAGCAGTTGCAGGACAACGAGGCCGGCCTGCTGTCGACCGATGACGATGCCAGCGCCCTGTACCGCGTACCCTACCACCCCAGCCGCGACGGCAATACCGTCGAAATCGGCGTCGAGCAGGCGGCGTTCTCGCAGAATGCCACCGACTTCCAGACCAGCCTCACTTTCGTTAACATGAAACTGAAGGGTCTGTCCAAGGCCATTTCCGGCCAATAAGGATCAGCATGAGCTTCCAGGATATTTCCAAGATCGCCGGTTCGGCGATGGCGGCGCAAACCGTGCGCCTCAATACCATCGCCAGCAACCTGGCCAATGCCGATTCCGTTGCCGGTTCCGAAGGCGAAACCTATCGCGCGCGCAAACCCGTGTTTGCGGCCGTGATGGACGGCCCCGGTGCCAGCGGCGCCGGTGGAAGAGTACAGGTGCTCGACGTGGTGCAAAGCGATGAACCGCTGCGCAAGGTGTATGAACCGGGCCACCCGATGGCCAACGCCGATGGCATGGTGTTCTATCCCAACGTCAACCAGGTAGCCGAGATGACCGACATGATGTCGGCTTCACGCGCCTTTGAAACCAATGTCGAAGTTCTGGGCCGCATCAAGTCGATGCAGCAATCGCTCCTCAAATTAGGTGAAGCATAATCCATGGAAACCAATCTCTTTACAAATAACACCAGCGGCAGCAACAGCGGCAACAATGCCGTCAAGTCGCAGAGCAATGCCACCCAGGACATGTTCACCAAATTGCTGGTCGCGCAGATCAAGAACCAGGATCCCCTCGCGCCGACCGATCCAAGCCAGTTCGTCAATCAATTGACGCAGCAGGCGCAGACGGAAGCGATGCAAAACCTGTCGGCGCTGACCAGCGCCAATGCCAGCGTGCTGCAATCGATGCAAGTGCTGGCCCTGGGCGCGCAAGTGGGCTCCGAAGTGATGGTCAACAGCGAAACGGTCCAGCTCGACAAGAGCAAGGTCAGCGGCAGCATCGCGCTGGCCGCCAGCACCACCAAGACCACCGTCACCCTGAAAGGGCTGGACGACAAGGAATACAAGATCGAACTGGGCGCCAAGGCGGCCGGCACGGTGCCATTCACCATCGATCCCGTGGCCTTGGGCTTGCCTGCTGGCACCTATAGCATGAAGGTCAGCACCAGCGGCACTGAAAAACCGACGGTCGACATCGCAGGCAAGCTCAACAGCGTGCGCCTGTCGTCCGGCGGCAGCATGATACTGAGCGTGTCGAACCTGGGCGAAGTCAACCCTGGCGCGATCACCGGCTTTAACGGCAAAACGGCCTGATCCGCTCGCCCCTTCGTTTCCTGAACACTAATCTCGTCCTTCACTAAAGGAAGTCAACATGAGTTTCGACATCGCCCTGTCCGGCATCCAGTCCATCAACCAACAGTTGAACAGCACCAGTAACAATATCGCCAATGCCGGCACCTACGGCTTCAAGAGCAGCCGCGCCAACTTCTCGGCCATGTATGCCGGTTCGCGCGCCACGGGGACGGAAATCGGTTCGATCACGCAAAGCATGTCGCTCAATGGCGGCGTGCTGAACACGGGCCGCGCGCTCGACGCAGCCATCGACGGCCGCGGCTATTTCGTCGCGCGCGATGCGCAAAACACCATGAGCTACAGCCGCGTCGGCATCTTCTCGGCCAGCAGCGACGGCAAGCTGATCGATTCGAACGGCCGCCTGGTACAGGGCTATGCCGCGGTCAAAGGCAGCACCACCCTGGGCACCATGGGCGACATGCTCATTCCGACGGGTCAGATTCCCGCCGTAGCGTCGACCAAATTGGCATATGCGGCCAACCTGTCGTCCGAATGGACTATCAAAACCCCGGTCTTCAGCAAGACCAATGAGCTGAGCTACAACAGCGCCAAGTCCTCGATCGTCTACGATTCGCTGGGCGCCAAACACTCGCTGGGCCAGTACTTCGTCAAGACGGCAACGGGCGTGGACGTGCATTACACCTTCGACAACGCCGATGTGACGCCGGTGACGAGCATGACCTTCGACACGAATGGCAAACTGGTGACCGGCACGTCTGCCACGCCAGTGCTGCCGACGCCGGCCGGTGCGGCGGCGCTGTCGATCGCCATCGATTACACGGGCACCACCCAGTTTGCCGGCGAAGCGACCACCTCGACCGACCGCGCCGACGGCTATGCCTCGGGCACTTACACGGGCGTGGAACTGGCCGATGACGGCTCCGTCGTGGCGAAATACACGAACGGCCAGAAGCAAAGCATCGGCGTGATCGCCCTGGCTACCTTCCCCGACGAAGGCGCGTTGACGGCCGTCAACGATACCAGCTGGGTCGCCTCGACCACCTCCGGCACCGCCATGTACGACCGTCCAGGCGTCGGCATGGCCGGCAAACTGGTGACGAGCTCGCTGGAACAGTCGAACGTCGACATCACCTCCGAACTGGTGGGCCTGATGACGTCGCAGCGTAACTACCAGGCGAACTCGAAGGTGATCTCGACCGAGAACGCCATGCTGCAATCGCTGATGCAAGCGCTGTAATCCACGATACGCAAAGGTAAAGAGCAATGGATGCGCTGATTTATACCGCCATGAGCGGGGCCGACCGTGCCCTGCGGGCACAGCAGGTACACGCCAACAACCTGGCCAACATCGAGACGGGCGGCTTCCGCGCCAACCTCGAAGTGTCCACTGCCCAGCCGCTGCAAAACGGTTATGGCTACGACGACCGCCACATGACGCAGACGCAGTCGAGCGCCATCGGTACGCGCACGGGCGCCATCAAGGAAACCGGACGCGAACTCGACGTGGCCGTCACGGGCCCCGGCTTTCTCGCGGTACAGTGGCAAAACGGCGAAGCCTACACGCGCGCCGGCGCCATGGACCTCGATGAAACGGGCGCGCTGACCCTCAACGGCCGGCCGGTGCTGGGCGAAGGCGGCCCGATCACGATTCCCGAGCATACCAGCCTGTCGATCGGCGCCGATGGCACGATTTCCATCCAGGTGCCGGGCACCGCGCAAATGCAAACCGTAGACAAGCTCAAGCTGGTCAACGCCGAAGGAGGCGAACTGACCAAGAACGAGGCGGGCCTGATCGTGGCGCGCAGCGGCGAAGACTTGCAGGCTGACCCGACGGTACGTATCCGCGACCGCCACCTGGAAGGCAGCAACGTCTCGGCCGTCGAGGAAATGGTCGCCACCATGAGCCTGAATCGCAGTTTCGAGATGCAGATGAAAGTATTCAAGGCCAGCGATTCCATGACCGAATCTGGCAACCGCCTGCTGGGCGCCTAAGAATGCCTGACATAAGCTACTGCGCGTTGCGATTTGCGGCCTGCGATGCTCACTGTGCTCAAGCACAGTTGCGCCTCTCGACCACAACTCGCGGCCGCTCGCTACGCTTCTGTCAAGCATTCTTCACCCAGCATAAACAAACGAATTCAAGGAGTAAACCATGAATCCAGCAATGTGGATCAGCAAAACCGGCGTGCAGGCACAAGATGCCAAACTGCAAGCCATCGCGAATAACCTGGCCAACGTCAATACGGTAGGCTTCAAGCGCGACCGCGTCGTCTTCGAAGACCTGTTTTACCAGGTCGAGCAGCAACCAGGTACGCAGCGCGCCGACAACACCCTCTCGCCATCGGGCGTACAGTTGGGTAACGGTACCCATATGGTGGGCACGCAAAAAGTATTTACCACCGGCAGCCTGCAAACGACGAGCCGTGAATTCGACGTCGCCATCACCGGTAACGGCTTTTTGCAAGTGCTGCGCCCGAACGGCGAAGCGGCTTACACGCGCGCCGGCCAGTTGAGCCTGAATGAAAATGGCGTGATGGTCAACGCCCAGGGCTTGCCCCTGGTGCCGCAGATCACCGTGCCGAACAATGCCACCGCCATCACCATCGGCGAAAACGGCATGGTCACGGCCACCGTGCCGGGCAATGTCAACGGCACCCAGTTGGGCCAGCTGAACCTCTCCAGCTTTGTCAACCCGACCGGCTTGCTGGCACTCGGTGAAAACCTGTTCCAGGAAACGGCATCGAGCGGCACGCCGACGGAAGGCCGTCCCGGAGAAGGAGCACTGGGCAAGTTGAAACAGTTTGCGCTGGAAGGCTCGAACGTGCAGGTGGTCGAAGAGATGGTCGACATGATCGCTGCCCAGCGCACCTATGAAATGAACACCAAGGTGCTGTCGGCCGCCGACAATATGCTGCAATACCTGGCGCAAGCGGCGCGCTGATGACAGTCGCCATGAAAGCCACGGCGGCCCTGCTGCTGGTATTGATGGCCGGTTGCGCCAGCCAGCCGGCCGCGCCGGTGGCGCCCAGCTTTTCCGACACGCCGCTGCCCGTGGCACCGCGCAGTGCGGCGCGCGGCGGCGTGGGCGGTGGCGTGTTCAATCCCGATGCGGGCCTCGACCTGATCTCGGACAGCCGCGCCTTCCGCGTGGGCGACGTCGTCACGGTAGCCCTGCAGGAAACCACGCAGGCCAGCAAGAAGGCCGGCACCTCCTTCAACAAGGGCTCGTCGGTCGGCGTGAATGCTGCCAACATCCTCGGCAAGACCTTCCCCAAGACGGGCATTGATCTCTCCGCCGACCGCAACTTCGCCGGCGACTCGACCAGCACGCAGCAAAACGCGCTGTCCGGCGCCATCACCGTGATCGTGCAGGAAGTGCTGCCGAACGGCTTGCTGCGCGTGCAGGGCGAGAAAACGCTGACCCTGAACCAGGGCGAGGAATTCGTGCGCCTGCGCGGCTACCTGCGCGCGGCCGACATCGATTCCAACAACCAGGTCTCGTCCTTGCGCATCGCCAATGCACAGATCGCCTATTCCGGCCAGGGCACCCTGGCCGAAGCCAATACACCAGGCTGGCTGACGCGCTTTTTCGTCGGCCCATGGATGCCGTTTTAAGGTGACCTCATGAAATTTCGTTCCGCCCTGCCCCTGGCAGCCATGCTGGCCGTGCTCTCCGGCCTGTCCCTGCCCGCCAGCGCCGCGCAAGTGCTGCGCAACCTGGTCAGCATCGAGGGCGTGCGCGACAACCCGCTGGTCGGCTACGGCCTCGTCGTGGGCCTGAACGGCAGCGGCGACACTACCCAGGTGAAGTTTTCCAGCCAATCCGTGGTCAACATGCTCAAGCAGTTCGGCGTGAAGATGCCGGACGGCGCCGAAGCGAAAAGCAAGAACGTCGCCACCGTCATGGTCAGCGCCGTCTTCCCGCCAGGATACCGCCGAGGCCAGGCCATCGACGTCACCGTCTCGTCCCTGGGCGATGCGAAAAGCTTGCGCGGCGGCACCTTGCTGCTGACGCAATTACGCGCCGCCGACAATGAAACGTATGCGCTGGCGCAAGGCAACGTGGTCGTCGGCGGCTTGAACGCCACCGGCAAGAGCGGCTCGTCCGTCACCGTCAACACGCCCACCTCGGGCCGCATTCCCAATGGCGCCAACATCGAGCGCGAGATTATCAGCGACTTTTCCACCAAGCCTTCCGTCACCCTGAACTTGCGCCACCCGCATTTCGAGACGGCCATCAATATCGTCGAAGCCGTGAACCGCCGCTTTGGCGCCGTCGCCACCACGCGCGACGCCACCAGCGTGGACGTGCTGGCGCCGGAAAACCCGACCCAGCGCGTGGCCTTCATGGCCAAGCTGGAAGCCTTGAGCGTCGATGTGGGTGTCGACACGCCGAAAGTGGTGTTCAATTCGCGCACCGGCACCGTGGTCATCGCCGAAGGCTTGCGCGTCAAGGCCGCCGCCGTCACACACGGCTCGCTGAAAGTGGTCATTTCCGAGAGTTCCAACGTCAGCCAGCCGGCGCCGTTCGGCCGCGGCCAGACCACCGTCACGCCGCAATCGAAAGTGTCGGTCGACCAGGGCAATGGCAATATGTTCAAATGGCCGGCCGGCGCCAAGCTGCAATCCATCATCGACGTGGTCAACAGCCTGGGCGCCTCACCCGATGACATCATGGCAATCTTGCAAGCCCTCGACCAGGCTGGCGCAATCGAAGGCGAACTGGTGGTGATTTGATGCTTAATGTAAACGACAGCAGCAGCGCCCTGCCCTCGGCGCTCGACGACAAGACCCCTGCGGCGGCCACGCCGGCCGATCCGCGCTACGCGGCCAAAGCCACCGAAGCGGCCGTCAAGTTCGAAGCCTTCTTTATCTCGCACATGTTGCGCCAGATGCGTTCTGGCACGCGCGAGATGGCAGGCGAAGACAGCGTCTTCAAGGACCCCATCAACAGCGACATGCTGGAAATGGCCGACAACCTAGTGGCCGACAAGATGGCCGGCCAGCGCGCCTTCGGCATCGCCGACGCCATCCTGCGCCAGTTGCTGCCGGCTGCCGGCGCCCCCGTGGCAGCCAAGAATACGGCCAACAGCGCTGCCAAGACCGACAATATTGCAGCAGTGCTTAATAAATCCCTCTGAAGTGTCGCCTGTACAAGGTAACCACGATTCAATGCCTGCCCACCCGCACGCGCCACTCTCACGAAAGAAACTTGCCCAATGAGCATCATCAGCAATGCATTGTCAGGCAGCATCGCCGCCCAGGCCGCACTCAATGCGGCCAGCCAGAACATCGCCAACCTGCAAACGGCGGGTTACACGCGCCAGGGCGTACTGCTGTCCTCGCTTGGCGCAGGCGTGGGCGTACGTTCGGCCGGCAATGGCGTGGAAGTGTCGGCCCTGCTGCGCTTTGCCGATGCCTACAAGAGCCAGCAAATGTGGCGCGCCGCGTCCGACCAGGGCGCCCGTTCGCAGACTCAGCCTTACCTGACGCAGCTTGAGCGCGTGATGGGTGATGATGCCTCCAGCATCAGCAATGGCATCGACGGCTTTTTCGCCGCCCTCAACGCCTCGGCCGTTGACCCGACGTCGACGCCGCTGCGCCAGCAGATCGTCACCTCCGCCGACGCCATGGCGCAGCGCTTCAACAGCATCAGCACCGTCATGGGCAACCAGTTGCTGTCGGTGCAGCAGCAACGCGCAGCGATCGTGCCGCAAGCCAATACAACCCTGGCCAATATCGCCGCGCTGAACCAGCGCATCAGCACTTCCACGGCTGCGGGCACGAATGTATCGTCGCTGATGGATGCGCGCGACCAGCTGATCGATGGCCTGGCCGCGCAAATGGGCATCGAAGTGCTCGACCAGCCGGACGGCTCGCGCAATATCGCGCTGAAATCGGGACAGCCGCTGGTCATCGGCAGCATTGCCGGCACCCTGAGCAGCAATATGACGAACACGGGCGACCAAACCCTGAGCCTCGATTTCGCCAAGTCGACGTACACCCTCGACCCGGTGGCCATCGGCGGCCAGATGGGCGGCCTGGGCGAATTCGAGAAAAATACCCTGAAACCGCTACAGCAGTCGCTGCAAGACATGGCCACGCAGTTAACCGCCAAGGTCAACGCGCAGCTGGCCCTGGGCAAGACCATGGCCGGCACCGCTGGCGGTCCCCTGCTGGCCTACGCGAACGGCAAACTGAGCATTACTCCCGGCTTCAACGCCAAGGATCTGGCCCTGTCGCTGACGGGCCAGACTGGCGACAGTGGCAACTTGCAGAAATTGATCGAAATCAAGAATCAACCGATCACCGTCAGCTGGGTTGGCTCCGTCCTGATGAGCGACGCCGACACGCAACTGGTCGGCAAGCTGGCTATCTACAGCCAGCAAAACCAGGCCCTGCTGAAAACGTCCAACACGGTGCGCGCGCAAGCCATCGATGACTGGAAGTCCACCAGCGGCGTGAACAAGGACGAAGAAGCGATGAGTCTGGTGGAATTCCAGAATATGTACCAGGCAAACATGAAAGTCATTTCCGTGGCGAATAGCTTGTTTGACGCCACTTTGGCAATGATGGGTTAAGGAGAAGATCATGCGTGTCGCCAGTAGCCAGTACCAATCGCTGATCAATATTTCGCTTCAGCAAAACCAGGAACGCATCAACTTCCTGACCCAGCAAATGTCTTCCGGCTTGCGCATTCAGCTGCCATCGGACGATCCGATCGGCAACGTGCGCATTTCGCGCCTGACGCGCGAGCAAGCCATGGTCACGCAATACCAGGACAATATCGCCACGGTGAAAGTGCGCCTGCTGAAGAATGAAAACTACCTGTCGAGCATGGTCACCGACATGGGCCAGGCGCGCGACCTGCTGGTGTGGGCCGCCGACGGCAGCAACACGCCCGGCGACCTGAATGCGATGACGCAATCGCTGACGGCCATGCGTGACAGCGTGCTGTACACGGCCAACCTGAAGGACCAGGAAGGCCGCTACATGTTTTCCGGCACCGCTACCGACCAGCCCGCGATCAAATACGACCCGACGGCAGCCGTCGGCTCGCGCTATAGCTACATCGGCAATACCGACACGCAGACCGTGGTGGTAGGCAATGGCGTGACGCAGGCGGCCAACGTCGACGTGAAGAACCTGGAAGTGTGGCTCAACAAGATCGACCAGGTTGTCACCACGCTCGGTACGCCAGGCGTCAACCCCAGCGACCCGGCCGTGCGCGCCATCGTCAATGACGGTCTCGGCGGCACCGATGATGGCATGGATTTACTCTCTGGCAAGATCGCCATCTTCGGCGGCGCGCAAAACATCCTCACCACGCTCTCCGGCAACCTGTCCAATGTGTCGCTGTCGAACAATTCGGCCCTGTTGGACCTGAAAAAGACCGATATGGGCGCGGCGGCCATTGAACTGACCGGCTACCAGACGGCGCTGCAGGCAACCTATAAAGCCTACGCCAAGGTTGGCACCATTTCCCTGTTTGATCTTCTCTGACCATCATGCAAATCGTTCAGACTTCCTCCTCTGCCGGCGTCAATGCCAAAGGCGCCGGCGCAGCCCGCGTCGTCGATGACGCGTCCGCCGCAGTCAAAGACGGCGCCAGCGCGCGCAGCGAGGCGCCGGCAGCGAGGAGTTCGACGGCGAGTCTGCAGCGCGGCCTGAGCAACTGGGATCATCAGTTGCAGGGAGAAATTTCCAACGCGCAGCAAACGCTCGATTACCTGGAACGCAGCAGCAGTCAGCTGCAAGCGCTGAAAAGCGAACTGGCGGCCAAGCTGGCCGCACGCCAGGGCCGCGAAGGGCAAGTCGAAGCGCGCGTGCGCCAGTTCAGCAATACCTGGCGCCAGCGCGCCAGCGCCTCGGGCGGCACGCTCGACGCACAGCTCAGCTATACCAGCCCGCAGGCGGCACAGCAGAACTTCAGCATCCGCGGCCTGACCATGGCCAGCCTGCAGGAAGGACCGCAGGAAGTGCTGGCGTTTTCCGTCGGCGGCGCGAACCAGGCCTTGCGCTCGGTGAATATCGAACCTGGCCTGAGCCAGAGCGAAATTATGTCCCGCTTCGACCGTGCACTCATGCCGTCAGGCATCGGCGTCAAGCTGGGCGAGAATGGCGAGCTGGTGTTTAGCACGTCGGAAGCCGCCTGGACCAACGTGCGCGACAGCCTGTCCGTGCGCGGCAGCGGCATCCGCTACCCGACCGGCCAGATGAGCCGCGTGCGTACGGATGCCGAACCTGCCGCCATCGCCCCGGAAGAATGGCATACCGGCGACGTGGAAGCCTTGCGCGCCACCTTGCAGCAAGTGGTGCAGGCGCTGGCGCAGTTGCAGGCGGCGCGCAGTTCCGTCAGCCTGGCCCTGGCGCAAGCGACGGGACGGGTCGCCCGCGCACAACCGGTGCAAGTGAGCGTCAGCATGGATACGCTGGCGGAAAACTTCACGCAAAAGGCTAGCCAGCCCGGCTATGAATCGCTGCTGGCGATCAGCTCGGCGCTGGTCGGCATCAGCCGCGAGCGGGTCGTCGCCTTGCTGGGCCTGGAATAAGCCCCCGTACACGTTCGCTGCCCTGGCGCACGCGGCACTGAAGGGGGCGGAGCCCCTGGCTCAGAACGGTGGACATCCGCAAGATGCTGCTGTTGCTGGCGCTTTGACGAATACGCCAGCGCATTCCGTCATCCACTTCCGACAAGCAGCCACTCGATATCGCCCGCGTCCGCAAGGTGTTGATTTTGCGCAACCACAAGATCGGCCACATGATCGTCACCTCGGCCCTGCTGCGCGAGCCGAAGAATGGCGATGGGCCGGCACAGACGACCGTTCAGACAGCTGGCCGAGCCGCCAGCAGGCGGTTCATCTGCCCCGCCGGCAACGCGCGGGAAAAGAAATACCCCTGCGCATAATCGCAGCCGGCAGCGCGCAGCAGATCGCGCTGCGATGCCGTCTCCACGCCTTCGGCCACGACTTTCAGACCCAGCCGCTGCGCCAGCGCAATGAGCGCCAAGCACAGGCCCTGCCCGGCATCATCGCGCCCCAGTTCGTCCACCAGCGAACGGTCGATCTTGAGAAAGTCAATATCGGCCGTTCTCAGGCACGCGAGCGACACTTGGCCGCGACCGAAATCGTCGAGCGCCAGCGCCAGGCCCATGGCGCGGAACTGGCGCAAGCGGTCGACCACCTGGCGCGCCTCGTCGAGCAGCACCGCTTCTGTTGTTTCGATGACGATGGCGCCCGGCGCCAGGCCCTGACGCGCCAGGTGCCCACCCCAATCCTGATACAGCGCGGCGTCGCAGCGGAATTCCACGGCCGACTTGTTGATGCTGATCTGGAACGCGGCGCCATGCACGTCTTGCCACTGCCGCGCCTGGCGCACGACTTGACGAAACACCCACTCGCCGATATCGATGATCAAGCCGTTCGCCTCGGCAAACGCAATGAAATCGGCGGGCAGCAGCAAGCCGCGCAGCGGATGACGCCAGCGCAGCAGCGCCTCGGCCCGCTCGATGGCGCCATCGCGCAGGCGGATAATGGGTTGATAATGCACTTCGAACTGGTCCTGCGCCAATGCCAGGCGCATCTCGCGCACGGTGTTGCGGCGCACTTCGGCCGCCTGCTGCAAGGCCGGTGTGAAATAGCTGTAGCCGTTGCGCCCCGCACTCTTGGCCGCATACATGGCCTGGTCGGCATGCCGCAGCAAAGTATCCGGCGCCTCGGCATCGGCCGGATAGAGCGCCACGCCCACGCTGGCCGACACTTGCGCTGTGTCGCCGTCGAGCATGAAAGGCAGGGCCAGCGCCGCAGTCAGTTCCTGCAGCACGCGCTCGATGCCGCCCAGCTGCCCCACGCCGGCCAGGATGACGGTGAACTCGTCGCCGCCCAGGCGCGCGACCGTATCGGTGGCGCGCACGCGTTCGCTGATGCGCCGCGCCGCCTGGCGCAGCAGCATGTCGCCCTTCTCGTGGCCCAGGCGGTCATTCACCTGCTTGAAATGGTCGAGGTCAATGAACAACAGGGCCAGGCAAGCGCCTTCACGCCTGGCGTGATGCGCTTCGTGCTGCAGCCGGTCGAGAAACATGTGGCGGTTCGGCAAACCCGTCAGCTGGTCGAAATTGGCTTGCCGCCAGATGCGCTCGGACGCTGCGTGCTGCGCCGTGATGTCGCTGACCAGCGCCAGCGCACCCAGGTAAGTGCCGCCCGAGTCGAAGATGGGATTGGTGGCCAGCGTGACCCACAGGGTGCTGCCGTCACGCCGCAGGAACTTGAATTCGTGGCGTTCGGCAATGCCATCCTGGCGCCGCGCAATGTTGCGCTCCAGAATGGCGCGTCCCTCGTCATCCATGAAGGCGGCCAGCGGCTGGCCCAGCATCTCCTCGATCCGGCAGCCCAGCATCTGCGCCATCTTCGGATTGACAAAGCTGGTCAGCGCCTGCGCATCGATTTCCCAAATGCCCTCCTCGGCGCTGTGTACGATGCGCCGGAAGCGTTCTTCGCTGCGTTCAAGCGCCGCCAGCTTGCCCTCGGCCTGCTCCAGCACCAGGCGCAGCGCCTGGCCGTTCGGGTCGGCGCTGCCCAGCAGGCTGACGGGCAAGCCGGCCTCGCGCGCGCCGGGACGGGACCGCAACTGCACTTGCAGCTGGATGCGCTCGGGCTCGCTGCTATTGAGCACGCGCTGCACGAACTGCTCGTAATCGTGGCGGAACGCCTCGTGCACATAAGAGCGGAACAGCACGTGGCCGGGCCGTTCCCGCGGCAGGCCGAACAGCTCGGCCGCCACCAGGTTGACTTGCAGGATCACGCCATCGAGGCCCAGCACGAAGTAGGCGACGGGCGCCAGCAGATATAAATCGTTGAAATACGCTTGCTCGCGTTCAGCCTTCACCCGCTCCGGGCTGAAGACGCCATCGTCAAGCAGCGGCGCGGCATGCTGCGGCATGCCGTCGTGGCGGGGTGGAGAGGAATCCGGAGCAGGTACCGCTTGCGGTGGTGTATCCATGGCTATCCTTGGCACCGCCGCCCTGGCAAGCAGGTGGGTGCAGTACCGAGACTAGCATGCGCGATGCGCAGTGTCGAGCGATGCATGCCGGTACGCCACTTTCACCACAAGCGCCCCGGCGCGCCGCCGTCAAGACAGCTGCGCTGGCAGCGCAGCGGTGCGCGAGCGGCCTCGCGTGAGCGCATGCCAGCCGGCGCGCAAGGCAAGCAGGCAGGCATCGGCGACCATGGCGGCGCCACCATTGAGGCGCCGGCGCAATACGCGTGCCGTCATCCGGTAGCGGCCGGAGCGATACAGCTGCTTGATCAGCCCGCGCGCGGCTGGCGTATGTATGATGGCATCGTCGCACAGGAGCAGGTAGCCGGTCAGTTCCGCGTCATCCAGCACCCGACCAAAGTTGAAAAAACCATGGAAGCCGAGCGTGGGACCGGTGGGCAAAATGCCTTCGAAGGCAAAGCTGGAAGCCAGGCTGGCGTCGGCAAAGCGTATGCCGAAATCCGCGCGCAGCCGGTCGCCATGCAGTTCACAGATCGCATAGTCCTCGGGATGGGGCTGCTCGATGGCGAGCTGTGGCAAGACCTCGTACAGGCGCCGCGATCGCAGCGAAAAGCCGCCATTGCCGACGGCCACCGGGCGATGCGACCACGGTGCGCCTATGTAATCACAATCCAGAAAAGCGCTCTGCCATTGACGCGCATCCACGATGAAACTGTCCCACTGCATGATGAGCACATGCGTGCCGCTGAAATGGGCGCCCAGTTCATGCACCATGAATGCCGAATACGCCTCCACACTCTCGATGGGGGTAATCAGCACCTGGCGTATGTGCGGGGGCAAGTCATGCAGGCGGGAAGTGAACAGCAGGCATTCCTTGAAAGCGGCGCCGGCCAGGCAGCGCTCGATGGCAAAGCTGGCCAGCTCGGGATAGCGCGTTTCCACGCACACCAGGCTGATGTTGCGGAGGTCGAGCTTGTCATTATGCATCGCAGGCTTTTCATCGGAGTGTACGGCGGAAGGCATGCCACGCGCGGGCATGGCATATTTTGCAACGCCAATATCATACAGCGCAAACCGGAGCCGGACAAGGGGCATGGCCCCACCGCCGTGCGAACGGTCAGCGGCCCATGCTGCGCCGGCGCAAGCCGAAATCATGACCCACCACCAGCAAGGTGCTGGCCACCAGGCTGGACAGACCCACGATCAGCTGGATGAGTTTATCGTCAGGCAAGATCCACAACGACGCGTCCGGCGCCTCGCAGCCCGTCGCAGCACTGATGAGGGGCGAGACCCAGGCCGCGTCCGGCGTCACGTCGAGCACGACGGCGCCGTCGGCGCTGGTCTGCATATAGATATCCCCCCCTTCGGCCAGGGTGAAACAGATGCCCACGCCCGTTTCCGTGGCGCGGATATTGTCCTGCATGCTGCGGTTATGCTCCTCGATCCACACTTCCACGTCGTACGGTGTTTCCAGGTGCTCCCACGGACGGGGGCGAAAACGGGGACGTTCGTCCGGGCTGGCATCGCCGGGGGTGTCGGGGATGTTGCTGTCTGCTGCGCCTTGCATGCTCGTTGACCTCTTCTGCGGTGATGCGGCGGGGCCGGTTGCCCGCCAGCCGCCATTATCCACCGTTCACGGCCAACCTGGCATTACTGGCGCACATCCATCAGAAAAACTGATGGCTATTAACTTTTAACATCAGCAAGTCTGACTTAAAATAGCCGCCATCTCTTCTTTACAGGCTTTACATGCAAGGCATCAAACGCAAAATCGTCTACGTCACCGCCTTTGAAATCATCGGCATGGCCATTTCCACGGCCTGGCTGACTCTGCTTTCGGGCGAATCGCCCACCAGCACGGGCCCGTTGGCGATCATGATCACCAGCGTCGCCGTGATCTGGAACCTGCTCTACAACACGGCCTTCGAGTATTGGGAAATCCGCCAAGTCTCGCGCACGCGCACCGTCTGGCGCCGCGTCCTGCATGCGATCGGCTTCCAGATCACGCTGGTCATCTACCTGATCCCGCTGATCGCCTGGTGGCTCAACATCAGCCTGTGGCAAGCCTTCGTACTGGACTTCGCCCTGATGCTGATCATCCCGTGCTACAGCTTCATCTTTAACTATTTCTTCGATGGCCTGTTCGGTGTGCCCCTGTCGGCGCAGCAGCCGAAGGAAGAACCGGCCGGACTTCAGGGAGCCACTGCCGGCACCTCGGTCAGCAACTGAAGGAAGGACCGTGCCGCCATGCCCAGCGGCCGGTCCTTCATCCACACCAGATGGATGGGCACGACCAGGCCATTGCCCGTATTCTTGAATGCCACGCGGCGCACGCGCCCCGCCGCCAGCGAGTGGGCGATGGCCGAGGCGGCAAAGTTGCCCCAGCCCAATCCGGCCTCCACCATCGCCAGCGCCATCGGTAAACTGTCCGTGCGCCAGTAGGACAATCCCACCACGGGGCGCGCATCGGCCAGGTCGAGTTCGCGGCTGGCCACGATAATCTGGCGCAAATTCACCAATTCCTCGATATACAGGGGCCGGCCCGCCGCGCTGGGCGGATGCTGGGTGGAAATAATCGCCAGCAAGGCATCGCTTCCCACCAGCTGGAACTGTTCCTCGTGATTGATGCGTCCGCCAGCGAAAGCCATGCAAGCGCTGATGCGGCCCCGGTGCAACATGTCGAGCACATCGTCCTGCGGCGCCGTCAGCACCTCGATGTCAAGCAGCGGATGGCGCTGCGACAGCGCGCGCACGGCGGCCAGGAAGGGCGCATGGTCGAGCTCGGCCGCGATGCCCAGCGAAATGCGGCTTTCCAGTCCCTGCGACAATTCCTGCACGTGCAGGTGCAATTGCTTCAACTGCTCGGCGATCAGGCGCGCGTGGGGAATCAGCGCCGTGGCGGCGGGCGTGGGCACGGCTTCGCGCGCGCCGCGGTCGAACAGGGCGATGCCCAGTTCCGCCTCGATGTTGGCAATCGCCATGCTGACGGCCGACGGCGCCCGCCGCAAGGCGCGCGCGGCGGCCGAGAACGAGCCGCCGTCGACGACGGCCAGGAACAATTCGATGTTATGGCTGGAGAGTTTCATGGGGTGGAAAAGGGTGGCACTTTTTGACGCGCCGACGGTCAAATCGGCAATGACCGGAGCCAACATGCCTCATCCACTGCCCTACCGCTGCGGCGGCTATATAACGCTTGCCCGGCGTGGGGGCTTACCCTTTCCAGGTGCGCTGCAGTCCGGTATCCGCATGGATCCAGCCGCCACGGGGGCCGGAGCGGTAATAGAAGCCCACGCCGCCCTGCTTGAAGCTGCGCACCAGCGAACCGAGCACTTCCGCGTTCAGATTCGCCACGCGGATGTCGGCGGCGCGGCCCGAGATATGTAGCGACTGGCGCGCGGCCGGCACACCCGCTTCACGCAGGCGGCTGTTCGATTCGGCCGTGCGGTAGCCCGACAGGATCTCCAGCGGCTGCTCGATGCCGTAGCGGGCCACGAATGCTTGCGTGCCCCACAGGGTTTCCAGCAATTTCGGATCGATGGGCGCCGTCTTCTTGCCGTTCACGTCGCGCAGCAAGTGGCACAATTCCTGGTAGGCCGAATCGATGACTTCGCCATCTTTCCAGTACAGCAGTTTCGCCTTTTCATTGCTGGCTGGGCGTACCACTTCCAGGGTACGCGGCTTGAGCCAGAATTCCAGGTCCAGCGCCTGCGCGTCGAAGATGTCGGGAGGCGGCGCCATCTCGCTGATGGCCTGGCGCGACTGCGAAGTGATCGAGCGGTCGACGCTGGCCAGTTGCGTCGGCTGGGGCGGCACGCCCGTGCGCGGCGCGCGCGGCTTGGCGCTGGCCGAAGCCGAGGCGGGAGCAGCCGTGCGCGAGGCGCAGCCGATGAGAGGGGTGGCTACCAGGCCCAGCGCGGCCAGGCCCATACCGTGGTGTAGAAAATTTCTGCGCGATGCCATAGTCAGTCCAATTTAACGATGGGAATACTATAGCGTATTGTGCTGCGAAGAAAAACCCTCAATGTCTATCGTGTCGCCCTCATTTCAACATCTGGCGCCCTACGCGGCGGCGCCGCTGGCCACAACATCCTGCTTTGCCTGCGCCAGCGCCGTCAGGGGCTTGTCCTGCAAATAGCCCTGGGCCACGATGGGCAAGCCCGTGATGGCGGCGACGCGCTGCAGCGCGGCCAGCGCCGCCAGCGTGTCGAGGCGCTTGAAGATGACGCGAATTTTCGCCGCATGGCACAGGGTGACGAAGCTGGCAACAGCCTGTTCATCGCTGAGGTTGCCCGCGTCGAGCTTGAACGCATGCGGGTGCAAGCGCTCCAGCATGCCGCTTGCCTCGTGCACGCTGGCCACGTTGATGGCCAGACGGAAACCGTTGCGCCGGTAATTGTCGGCCACGTAGTTGAGCAGCCAGCCCTGGTTCGGCGTGACCGTCGGCAATTGCAGCACGATGCGCTCGATGGGCAAGCCCAGCGCATCGAGGATGCGCTGGAAGGCGTGGCCGTGATTGCTGCTGACAGCACTCAGCAGGCGGTCATGCACGCTCAGGTACAGGTCGGACTGCTCCGCTTCACTCTGGCGGAAGAAATTAATCGCATGCAACATGCGGCACAAACGGTCCAGCTCCACCGATTCGTCGTCGCTGGCCGCATGGTCGAGCAGGCGCCACAGCGACAAGCCCTCGTCCGCCTTCGACACGCTGCGCGCCAGCCCCTCGAACGCCACCAGCTTGCCGCTGCCCAGTTCGCGCAGCGGCTGGAAGGCGCTGGTCATGGTGCAATTGAAAAAGCGCCCCAGCGCCCTGCCCTCCCCGTCGAGCCAGACACTGGTGCCGGCCTGGGTTTGATGCGACAAACGGGCCAGGTAGTTCTTCAGGACGGGAAATGGCATGGATGCTCCTTCATCGGGCTGCGCCAACTGCCCTCATGGGGAGATGGCGCCAAAGTGTGCAGAGTAAGGCAGCGCCAAGCAAAGGAGAACGAATGGTTTCGCCGTTTCATATGCGGCCAGCAAATAAGAACACCGTCATGGACAGCGCATAACGATAGTCGGAAACATTCCTTCCCGCCCCAGACGCCGGCCATTACTGTGGACGTGTACCGATACCATCAGAAGGGCCGCCATGTGCCAGTTACTCGCAATGAACAGCAGCAAGCCGGCCGCGCTGGGATTTTCCTTTGCCGGTTTTGCCGAACGGGGCGGACGCACGGACGAGCACCGCGACGGCTGGGGCATCGCTTATCATTCCAGTAGCGGCTGCACCTTGCTGACGGACCACCTGGCGGCCGTCGATTCGCCGCTGGCCGCCACCGTGCAGCAGCATCCCGTGAAGGCGAAAAACATCGTCGCGCATATCCGCAAGGCCACGCAGGGCCGCATCGCGCCGGAAAACACCCACCCGTTCGCCCGCGAACTGTGGGGCAAAACCTGGTCCTTCGCCCACAATGGCGACTTGAAAACGTGGCGCGCGCCTGCCAATGCGTATTACCATGCCAGTGGCGACACAGACAGCGAACAGGCTTTCTGCCACCTGCTGGCCCGCTTGCGCACGCAGTTCCCCCTGGGGGAACCCACGCGTGCTGCGCTGCGCGCCGCCATCGCCGAGGTCGCCACGGACATCGCCACGCACGGCAGCTTCAATTTCATCCTCTCGGACGGCGAGCTGCTGTTTGCCCACTGTTCCACGCATTTGCACTATGTGATACGCGAATACCCGTTTTCCGTGGCACAACTGATCGACTGCGAGCGCAGCATCGACTTTCGCCAGCATAACCACCTGGACGACCGCATCGCCGTCATCGCCACGCATCCCCTGACGCAAAACGAGGACTGGCTGGCGTTCGCGCCCGGCGAACTGAAACTGTTTGCCGGCGGCACCTTGCTGCAAGTGAACGATCACGCGCAACAAGGCATGCAAAAAGGCGTGTATATCCAGATCAGTTACTGAAGGGAAATAGTCAAAGGGAGGAAAAAGCCCGCCGCCGGCTGGGCGGGCTGCAGTGCAGGATAGCCGTCAGGCCGAATTGCAGTTGCAAAAGCGCTTGCGCTTGGGGTCGCCGCTAGCAATACCTGCGGGGTCAATCTGTTTCCAGCAAAAAATGGTTTCCACGCCATATGGCGAACGCACATTGCCCGCCTCGACATATCCCTGCTTGACGAAAAAGGCCTGGCTGCTGGCCGTGCTGTGCAGTTGCAGGGCCTTGATACCCCACTCGCGCGCTTGCGCTTCCAGCTGTTCCACCAGCGCCTTGCCGGCGCCCTGGCCTTGCGCATCAGGCAGCAGGTAGCATAGGGCCAGCTTGCCGGCACGCGTCAGCAAGGCGACGCCGACAACGGTGCCCGCCTCGACTGCGACCAGCGAAAAGTTGGTAGGCGACGCAAACCAGCACGCCACCATCTGCGGTGTTTTATTGCCCAGCCAGGCTTCCAGGATGGCCGGATCGTCCCGATGATCGAGGCTGCAGCATTCGACGATGGAGCGTCGTAATACGTTGCACGCCTCGAAAGCGTCGGTCGATGTTGCAATACGAATTTCAAGACTCATGTACGCTCACAAAATATTCCAGTTGCCAATGCAGACGGTTTTACCCCTGTATCGTGCGATTCGACTATACACCAAGCGGCGCAATCAGGTTTTTTGCCGCACGCCACAAGCTGGTTTTGCCTATGGCGCAATGCTTGCAGACTAAGTGTGGATGCGCACCTTGCCCACGAATGTTTCCAAAAATCGATATCTGTTTTTTAGCGCAAACGGGAATCAAGTCTAAGCATATTACGAAAAATTCGTTTCTTTTCCGGCCGGAATTTTAGACTATGTCTATCTATTCTCACAACAAGAGTTCAACATGACCCATTCCAACGCCGTATCGACTAGCGCAGCGACGCTCACCCAACGCTCGCGCCGCTGGTTCCTGGCCAGCGCCCTGGCCGCGTCGGCTGCCGCCATGAGCCTGCCGATGGCCGCCAGCGCCGCCGAACCCGTGGTCTTGCTGAATGCCTCGTACGACGTGATGCGCGAACTGTTCAAGGACGTGAATCCCGCTTTTATTGCTGATTGGAAAGCCAAAACGGGCGAAACCATCACCATCAAGCAGTCGCACGGCGGTTCCAGCAAGCAGGCGCGCTCCGTTGCCGATGGCCTGGAAGCGTCCGTCGTGACAATGAACCAGGCAAATGACATCGATATCCTCGTCGACCGCGGCCTGGTGGTGGCCGACTGGGCCAAGAAATTCCCGAACAATGCGGCGCCGTTCTATTCCACCATGGTGTATCTGGTGCGCAAAGGCAACCCGAAACATATCAAGGATTGGGACGACTTGGCCAAGCCCGGCATCAAGGTCATCGTGCCGAACCCGAAAACCTCGGGCAATGGCCGTTACACGTATCTGGCAGCCTGGGGCTATGCGGTGAAAAAAGGCAGCAGCGAAGCGCAGGCGCGCGAGCTGGTGACCAAGTTGTTCAAGAACGTGCCCGTGCTCGACGGCGGCGGCCGCGGCGCCACCACCACGTTTACTCAGCGTGAAATCGGCGACGTGCTGGTGACGTTTGAAAATGAAGTGCAACTGGTGCGCGCCGAATTCGGCGACAACTTCGAAGTGGTGTATCCAAGCATCTCCATCCTGGCCGAGTCGCCGGTGGCCGTGGTCGACAAAGTCGTCGACCGCCGCGGCGTCCGCAAGGAAGCCACGGCCTACCTGCAATACCTGTACTCGGAACCGGGCCAGGAACTGGTCGCCAAGCACTATCTGCGCCCCCGCTCGGCCACGGTAGCGAAGAAATACGCGGCCAGCTTCAAGCCGATCACCCTGTTCACCGTCGAGGACGTGTTTGGCGGCTGGAAACAAGCACAAAAGAAACACTTTGACGATGGTGGCGAATTCGACAAGATTTATCAGAAGTAATCTTCGCGTATCAGCAAAAAACCGGGACAATGTCCCGGTTTTTTTATGGCGGCGCGCCAGCGCCCCACTCCAGTGCGCTAAACAGGCTGGCGATCTCGCTGCTGCGGCGCGTGCCCGTCTTGGCCAGGATCGCCTGGATCTGGCTGCGAACGGTACTGATGCACACGCCCTTGCGCTGCGCGTACTCGGCAGGCCCCACGCCGTCCGCCAGCGCCAGCGCCAGCGTCCACTCGGCGCCCGTCAAACCGCATGGACGCTCGGCCGTGCCCGGCCAGTGCCGCCGCCCAGCGCGGAACAGCGGCCGCAGGGACAGCATGACCAACGCCGCCCCATCGCCGGCACCATCCTGTTCTATGCGCACGGGCAACGGCAGGATGCCAATTTCCAGCGCCGGCCGTCCATCCTCATCGCAGGCATACAAGGGAGCGGGACGGTGGCAGGCCAGCCCTGCGCACGCTTGCCGCACGCGTTGCGCCAGTTGCTGCTGCAGCTGGCTTGCGCGCACGTCCACGCTGCCGCCGCGCAAGGCAAGCAGCGGGCGCGTCGGGGGCATGGCGGCTAGCAGGCGCTGCGCCGCCAGGTTCATGAAAGCCAGCCGCAGGCAGGCGTCGACCAGCAAGATGGCGCGGGGCAAGGTATCGAGTGCCTCCCAGGCCAGTGCGCCATGGGCCTGGGCCTGCTGCGCCGTATCGCGCAGGCTCAGCACCTGCGGCAAATGGTCGAGCACGCGTTGCAGTTGGCTGCGCGTGTTCCTGTCGAAGCGCCCCTGGCCGGCAGCACGGTGGGCCGACAGGATGGTGAGCGCGCCATTGTCGGGGACGACACCGCTGCAGGAATAGCGCAATCCGGTGCGCAAGTAAAAGTCCTGGAAATACTCGCTGTGCGCCACGGCCTGGTCGCTGAAATAGTCCTGCATCAGATGTACGCGCCCCGGCGGCCCCTGGGTCAGGACCGCATAGCCGGGATCGAGCGCGTGATAGTAGCGGCGGTAACCGTGCTCCCACGCTTGCTCGTCCAGTCCTGTGACGCAGGCACGCGACGGCACCATCCCCGCTGCCGATTTCAAGAAGCAGCAGGCAACGTCGCCGCCGGCCAGCCGCGCGAACGCGCGCAGGGCCGCGCCCCACTGCGCCGGCTCCAGTGCCGCCCGGTAAAAGGCGGCGATGACCGGATCGGCACCTTCTTTATTCATTCCCTCTCCTAACGACACTACCTCTTCAGATGAAGGATGCGCACGCGCGCCAAGGCAAGCACCATGATGGCAATGGCGGCAGCATCCGGCGCTGCCGCCTGCCAATCAATACAACCATCAACGTTCAAGGAGCCATATCATGCCCGCCACCCATACCACCGTTTTCGACAAGACTGTATCGGCTCGCCTCATTCATGCATCGCAGCGTCTGGCCGTGGGCAGCGCCGTACTGCTGTCGCTCTCGGCCTGCGCCAATTTCAACACCATCGATCGCACTACGGCACTGCCCAAGCATGGCACTGCGATACATCCAGATGCGCCGCAACGCCTGGCATATGCCGATGCCGAAGGCGTGATTTGTGCCGAACCTACCCCCGACGCCTTGCAAACCTACATTTCATCGCTAGGCGCATCTGTCAGTGCCGCGGACAACGCAGCTTCGGTATCGAATGCGTTGCAGGCCAATTCGCAAAGTATCGGTCTGCATTCGCAATCGATCACCTTGATGCGCGAGCATCTATTCCGTATTTGCACCTTCGCACAAAATAATTGGCTTTCCGACGGCGATGTCATGATGCTCATGGCGCGCTCGCAGGATCTCACATTAAGAGTATTGGCCATCGAGCAATTAACGGGCGTGATGACTCCGCGCACGACAGCCAAATTGCCGCTTTCAGACACGGAGGCCACCAAGCAATTGCAAAACAAACTCGAACAGGCAAAACTTGATCTTAACGACAAGAAAACAGCTCTGACACAATTGAACGACGCGGCAGGCACGCAAAACGCGCGTAGCGGCGATCACCCCGACAGAGCAGCGCTCCTTGAAGATCAGACAAAAGACGGCAAGAACAGTTCCGCGCCGACTGAGGTAGCAGCCGCGCGACTGGCGGTGGCATCTGGCCAGGACAAGGTATCGTTACTGCAACAACAAGTCGAAACAAGCAAGGTACAGGCCGGGTTTGTGACTTTGCCCGATGAGAGCGGCATCAGCTTTCTCCAACGGCAGCCGAGCATATCGCTAAGGCCACGCAGCATATCGTTGAGCAGATTTTTCAGAAAAATCATCTGACTGACATGTGCATCAATACGTTCAACCGCTTCAGTCGCAACAAACAACTGCCTGAAAAATAGTTGGACATGATGGCGCGATGTGACCTCGTCCTTCAGAACGCGATTACGCACGTTGCTGCGACGCTCTGACGTACTTTTCCACATGAACTTTTTCGCATAACGATATGCGCATCGATTCGTGGTCAAAACCGCGCGCGCGCCGTACTCTGGCCATGTCGTGCCGTATGGCGCATCACCGCTGTAAAGGAAACATCATGGCTATCTCGGAAGTGAATGTACGCAACCAGTTCCGCGGCAAGATCAAGGAAATCATATTCGGCCCCGTGGTCTCGGAAGTGGATGTGGAAACGCCGCACGGCATCGTCACCTCGGTGATCACCTCGCGCTCGATCAAGGACCTGGACCTGAAAGTGGGCAGCGAAGTCATCGCGCTGGTGAAATCGACGGAAGTGTCGATCGCCAAGATACAGTAAGCGCAGCGCAGCCCCGCCAAGTGCGGGGCGTTTGCATGACAGCTTAATCACGAAACAGATGCGTAAACGTGCGGCTGACGGGCAGCTTTTCCGTGCTGCCGCGCAGCAGCACCTGCATGCGCTCGGCGTCGATGCGTTCGGCCGCCTCGATGGCTTTCACGTTGACCATGGTGCCGCGATGGATTTGCCAGAACTGGTCGGGATCCAGGCCGCCCAGCAAATCCTTCAGCGGCGTGCGCACCAGCGCTTCCGAGCCTGCCAGCACCACGCGCGTGTACTTGGTGTCGGCCTGGAAGAACAGCACGTCGTCGATGTCGATCAGACGGATCTGCTTGCCCACGCTGGCCCTGATCCATTTCAGTTTTTCGCGCGGCGGTGCCGGCAGCGCCGCGCGCAGCGATTGCAGCAAGTGGGCCATGTCCGCCGGCTGCGCGCCCAGCTTGTCGCGCAGCCGGGCCAGCGCCCGCTGCAAGCGCTCGGCCTGCACGGGCTTCAACAGATAATCGACGGCACCCGCGTCGAAGGCATCGACGGCGTACTGGTCATAGGCCGTGACGAACACCACGTGGGCGCGCTTGCCGATGCGCTCGGCCACTTCCAGGCCCGACAGGCCAGGCATACGGATGTCGAGAAACACCACGTCCGGCTCGTGCTCGAGGAAACCGTCCCAGGCATCGTTGCCGTTTTCCGCCACCAGCACGATGCGCGCCTCGGGCCAGGCCAGCGCCAGCATTGTCTGCAGGCGTTCGCGCATCAGCGGCTCGTCTTCGGCGATCAGGATGGTGGTGTTCATGCGGCGGCTTCTTTCACACTGGTTTCAATTCTGATGGGCAGCAATATGTCAGCGATCACGCCGCCCTCCTCTCCATCGCACACTGTCAGGCTGGCGGACGGATCGGACAACAGCAGCCGGCTGCGCACGTTTTCCAGGCCCAGGCCGCCGCCCTGCACGCTGCCCGTACCGCTTTCCGGCAACCCCATGCCCGTGTCCTGAAGGCGCAGGCGCAGCATGCCGTCCACCCGCAACGCCGACAGGCTGATCTCCCCGCCGCGCAAGGACGGTTCAATACCGTGCTTGATGGCATTTTCCGCCAAAGTCAGCAAAATCATGCTGGGAATCGTCGCGTGCGCAAACTCGGCCGGCAAATCCAGCGCATAGCGCAGGCGGGAGCCCATGCGCGCCTGCATCACGCGCAAATACGCGGCCACCATGTCGAACTCGCTTTGCAAGGGCACTTGCTCGCAGCGCATCTCCGCCAGGCTGGCGCGCAGGAAAGCGATCAGGTCGGCAGTCAGCGCCGCTGCCCTGGGCGCTTCCTGCTCGGCCAGCTGCTGCACCGCACCCAGGGTATTGAACAGGAAATGCGGCTCGATTTGCGCGCGCAGCAGGCGCAGCTGCGATTCGCTCAATTCGCGCGCCAGGCGGTCGCGCTCGGCATCCCGCTGCAGTTGCAAAGTCAGCGCTTCGTATTGCCGGTTGCGCCAGGTGGTTACGATCGC
Source organism: Janthinobacterium algoris (assembly GCF_051380935.1). Classification (NCBI taxonomy): domain Bacteria; kingdom Pseudomonadati; phylum Pseudomonadota; class Betaproteobacteria; order Burkholderiales; family Oxalobacteraceae; genus Janthinobacterium; species Janthinobacterium algoris. The sequence continues at coordinate 265,193 of NZ_JBNYXZ010000004.1, forward strand.
CAGCGGCACCATGTAAAACAAACCGGCCACGAGCAAGGCGATTCCGCCCACGCGCAGCAATCGCTCGAAAGCCATGTCCATGGAGCCCGTATCGCTCAAGCCGGCCAGCAGCACGCCGGCCGCAACCCCTGCGGCGCAGGTCGACACGATCAGCAAGAGTTTCCTGAATTTGTAGCGCACGGAACTGCGGTAATTGAACCAGACACCCACCAGGCCCCACGCCAGCGCAAAACCCAGGCCGTTGCTGAAGACGAGGGCCTTGAGCAACTCGAACTTGGCCGGCAGCAGCAGGTGCAGGGCAACGCCGATGGCGCTGAACAGCAGCGTCAGCTTGAACGCGGCGATGTAAAACCCGGCGCCACGGTACTTGAGCAGGAAATCGTGCAATTGCTGGCGCTCGATCGGCGTCAGCTTGGCCAGCTTGATGGCGATGTAGCGGCGCGCCCGTCCCCGGACCTGCGCCGCCATCTCGGGGTGTTTCAGCACCAACAGCGATTCTTCGTCGATGCTGCGGTACCAGTCCGTATATTTTTTTAACACGATGCGTTCTCCGTGGTCTGTAATTCAGGCATGAACGCAGTCTACGGTGCCCCCGTTGCAGGGCATAGCGCGGGGCGACGAAGCACGAAGCGGCAGGCCCCAACGACGAAGCGCGCGGCGCCTGCCCGACCAAGGCTACCAGTCTTGCTGAAATAATACGAAGTTTCCAAGACGAAATCAATAATCGCGTAACAATTTTCACTACGGCAAGATTAGCGGCTTTTATTTGCCAAATCGGCCGGAACACCGCCTGTCACGGGCCTGTACCGTAGACATCGCTTGATCTTTAATGGTATTGTTTAAGCTTGGCAAATATTGCCTCCGGGATACACGCCGCGTCCCCACGCGACCGGCTTCCGGATTTGCGCGCAGCGCCCATGATGGCGCCCCAAAACTGCTTTCCCATCTACGATCCCATGCTCAAAAAAATGTTCGCCGCGGTGCTGATGACGCTTTCGACAGCGGCCATCGCCGTGCCTTTCGGTTCCCAGTCTATCCTGGTGGTCGAAGATGGCACAGGCAAAGTCTTGCTTGAAAAAAATTCCAACGTGGTGGTGCCCATCGCCTCGCTGACCAAACTCATGACCGCCATGGTCGTGCTCGACTCCAAGGCCAACATGCAGGATGAGATCAGCATCGACCGCGAGGATGTCGACACATTGAAACACAGCACCTCGCGCGTGCCCGTGGGCGCCACCCTGAGCCGCCACGACGTGCTGCAACTGGCGCTGATGTCGTCCGACAACCGCGCCGCCGCCTCGCTGGCGCGCACCTTCCCCGGCGGTCCCACCGCGTTTGCCGTGGCCGTCAATGCCAAGATCAAGGCCCTGGGCATGCGCCAGACCATGATCGAAGAGCCGACGGGCTTGTCACCGAATAACCAGTCGACGGCAGCGGATCTCGTCAAGATGGCCGTGGCCGCCTCGCGCTACCCGGAAATCAGCCGCATCACCACCGATTCGAAGGACGTGATCCAGATCAAGGGCCGTGACGTGGAATACCACAACACAAACCGCCTGGTGGGCGCCAAGGGCTGGGACATCGGCCTGTCGAAAACGGGCTACACGAATGAAGCGGGCCGCTGCCTGATCATGCGCATCAAGTCGGCCGGCAAGTTCGCCACCATGATCTTGCTCAATGCGCGCGCCAATTCAGTGCGCGCCATGGACGCCGTCAACATCCGCCGCATGCTGGCGGCCGAGAACGGCATCGAAGAGCCGAAAGTGATGCGCGCTTCCGTCAGCCGGCACAAGAAGGCACCGGCCAAGCCATCGAAACGCCGCCGCGCACAATAATTATTTCGCTTGCCGGTTGGTCATCACCACGCCGGCTATCGTCACCGCGCCGCCCACCAGCATCGAGGCAAGCACCGGCTCGCCCAGCAGCGCCGCCGCCAGCATGATGCCGAACACGGGTACGAGGTTGTTGAACACGGCCGTGCGCGACGGGCCCAGTGCTTTCACGCCTTCGTAATACCAGACAAAGCCGATCACCGTGCCGAACACGCCCAGGTAGCCGATGGCGGCCCACACTTGCCACCCGAAACTGTGCCACGGCACGGTGGGAAATTCCACCACCGCCCCCACCAGCAGGAAAGCCAGGCCCCACATAGCCGCATACGTGGTGGCAGCAATCGGGCTCAAGCCCTTTAGCGCGACCCGGCCGATCAGGGTGTAGGCGGCCCAGCTGGAAATGCCGCAAAACATGAACACTTCGCCCATGCCAATGCCGCCGCCCGTACCGTGCAGCACGCCGGTGATATCGCCGCGCGTGATGACGATGGCCGTGCCGCAAAACGCCAGCATGATGCCCAGCCACTTGAAGGAACCGAGGCGTTCGCGGAACAGCATGGCCGAGGCGAGCGCCGTGACGATGGGGTTCAAGGCCACGAACAGGGCCGTGCGCCCCGCCGGCATGCGCGACAGGGCTGCCAGGAAGCACAGGTTATACAAAAAAATGCCCGTCAAGCCCAGCGCCGCAGTCGTCATCAATTGCTTGCGGTCCAGGCGCGGCAAGCCACCTTCGAGCTTCCAGGCCAGCACGACCAACAGCAGCACGGCCACGCCGAAACGCCCGCTGGCAGCCGTCATGGGCGGCATCTGCTGGGCCAGCACGCGCCCTGCGATAAAGGTGCCGCCCCAGAACAGGGCGACGAAAATCAGTTTGAGGTAGACGAGCGGCGATTGCACGGAAGGCAAGGCGGCTGAAGGTAGGGCGGAAGTGCGCATGGAAAGTCCTATGATGTCGCACGTGCAGCGGACGCTGCACGTGCGGTATACTTATATATTAATACTAATATCAACTCATGAAATAATGAGCAAATACTCATAACTCAAAGAAACCACACCATGACCTTCACGCAACTGGAAATCTTTACCCTGGTGGCCGAACTGCACGGCTTTTCCGCCGCCGCCGCGCAGCTGGGCATCAGCCAGTCGGCCGTCTCGCATGCGTTAAAAGCGCTGGAAAAGGAAATGGGCGTGGACCTCATCGTGCGCCACCAAGCGTCGGCCGAGCTGACGGACGTGGGCCGCCAGTTGCTCGTGCGTGCGCGCGAAATCCTCGGTCTGTCGGAAGCCATGCGCCAGGAAGCGGCCGACGTGCTGGGCCAGCGCCAGGGCAGCTTGCGCATAGGCTCGTTTGGCCCCACCTCGTCATTGAATCTGCTGCCGGCCATCACGGCGCAGTTCCGCCTGCGCTATCCGGGCATAGCCCTGCGCATCGACGAAGGCGCCGACCATGAAGTAGTGCAATGGATACGCGAGCGCAGGGTCGACGTGGGCTTTGTCGTGCTGCCCGACGAGCGCTTCGACACGGCGCCGCTGGTGGAAGACCAGATGATGGCGCTGGTGCCGCGCAGCCATGCGCTATCCAGCGAAACGGCCATCACCCTGGCACAATTGTGCGATGGGCCGTTCATCATGTCCGAGGCGGGCTGCGCCTGCCTGATCGAGCCGCTGTTCGCCAACGCAGGGCTGCAACCGCACGTGCCCTACCGCATCAGCCAGGTGATCACCATCCTCGACATGGTCAGCCGTGGCGACGGCCTGTCCATCGTGGCCGAACTGGCCCTGCCGCAGCGTCTGCGCGAGCAATACCCGGACTTGCTGGCCCTGCCCTTGAATCCGCCCGTCAGCCGCAAGGTGGGCCTGGCCGTGCGCGACCGGCGCCAGAACACACCGGCCACCAACGCTTTTTTTGAGGTGGCGAAACAGATGGCGCCGACCCTGGCCCCCCGGCGCGCATGAAAGTTTAAAACGTCTCCCACTCCTCGCTGCGCTCCTGCTTGGCGGCGGGCGTTGTCGCGGGACGGCTGGCGATGCGCGGCGCGATGGATGCGCGCACCACAGGCCTGGCCGGCTGCGATGCTGGCGCCTGCCCTTCATCTAGCTTGAACACGCCCACCACCTGCGACAGGGTGCCGGCCTGGTCTTGCAGGCTTTCGGCGGCGGCCGCCGCCTCTTCCACCAGGGCCGCATTCTGCTGCGTCACCTGGTCCATCTGCGCGATGGCCTGGTTCACCTGCTCGATGCCCGCGCTTTGTTCGACGCTGGCGGCCGTGATCTCGCCCATGATGTCGGTGACGCGGCGCACGCTGTCGACGATTTCCTGCATCGTCGCGCCGGCCTCGTCGACCAGGCGCGCGCCGGAATCGACCTTGCCCACCGAATCATCGATCAGCAGCTTGATTTCCTTCGCTGCGCCAGCGGATCTTTGAGCCAGATTACGTACTTCCGTCGCCACCACGGCAAAGCCGCGTCCCTGTTCGCCCGCGCGCGCCGCTTCCACGGCCGCATTCAAGGCCAGTATATTCGTCTGGAAGGCAATGCCGTCGATGACGCTGATGATGTCGACGATTTTCTTCGACGAGTCATTGATCGACGCCATGGTATCGACCACTTGCGCCACCACTTGGCGGCCCTTGCTGGCCACGCCGGACGCCGATTGCGCCATCTGGTTGGCCTGGCGCGCATTGTCCGCATTCTGTTTCACGGTGCTGGTCAGCTCTTCCATCGAGGCCGCCGTTTCTTCCAGCGAGCTGGCTTGCTGTTCCGTGCGCGACGACAGGTCCTGGTTGCCGGCGGCGATTTCCGACGACGCTACCTTGACCGATACACTGGCCGTACGGATTTTCACCAGCACGGCGGCGATCTTGTCGATGAAGCGGTTGAAGGCGCCGGCGATCTGCGCCAGTTCATCCACGCCGGAAGCGTCGAGGCGGCGCGTCAGGTCGCCTTCTCCGGAAGCGATATCGTCGAGCGCGTCGCGCACCAGTTCCAGGCGCTTGAGCATTTTAAAGACCAGCAGCGACAGCAACAGCGCCGCCGCGCCGGCCAACAGCACGGCCGTGACGGTCGCTGTCGTCAGCATCGTCTGCAAGGCTTGCATGGCTTCCTGCTGGTCGAGCACCACGGCCAGTAGCCAGCTTGTCCCCGCCACGCGCGTGACGTACAGCATGCCGTCGCGCGCATTCAGGCGCACGGCCTCGCTCGTGCGCGTGCTTTCCAGCCGGTTGACCTGCGCAGCCGACAGCGCCGCATCGAGTTTCGCCACCGGCTGCAGGCTCAGGTCTTTGTTGGCATGGGCGATGATGGTGCCTTCCTGGTCGACCAGGAAGGCAAAACTGTGCGGCGTCGGCTTGATCGCCACCACGTTGGCAATGACGGTATCGAGCAGCACGTCCGCGCCCGCCACGCCCAGCGGCGCCTCTTTCGGGCCGACGGGTGCCGTAAACGACACCACCAGCTTGTGACTGGCAGCATCCACATACGGCGGCGTGAGCATCGGCACGCCCGCCTTGATGGTGTCCGTGTACCAGGCGCGCGCGGTGGGATCGAAGTCGGCCGGGCGCCCCGGATGGGTAAACACGGAGCGTTTGTCCGCATAGCCGATGAACACTTCGGCAAAATCGCCGGCCTTTTCCGCGATCTGGAAAGCGCGCAGCGGATCGGGTGTCTCGGCCGACATGACGATGGATGCCATGACCTTTTTCTTGCCATCGACCCATTGCGCCAGCACGGCCGACTGGCTGTGCAGCAGTTGCTGCATCTGCTGATCGGCCGACGCCAGCATGCTGCTGCGCGTGGTGATGTAATTGGCGACCGAGAGGGCCAGCATGGACAGCACGACGATGGCCACGCAAATGAGCACCAGCCGCGTGCGAAGGGAAGACAACATGATGGACTCCTGGTTTCAATTTTAATGGCGTGAAATAGTGGCAAAAAACAGTGCTTTTGCACCACTTTCTCTACGAAAGCATTTTCACACAAAAATCGGAACAATTTCAATCAATATTCGGAATTCAGCACATATATTTCCATATGGAAACCTATCAAACCCAGTCCAGCCATCAGCCGATCAGCCCCCTCAAGCCGCTGGCCCGCTGCGTGCGGCGCAGAATCGCGTCGAACAGCACGGCCTGCGTGGGCGAGACGAGGGTAAAAAAGTCGCGCGCACGTGTGATGCCCGTGTAAACCAGTTCGCGCGCCAGCATGGCGCCGCCTTCCTGCGGCAGCACCAGCACCGTGTGGCGAAACTCCGAGCCCTGCGATTTATGTACCGTCATGGCGAACGCAGTTTCCACGTGGCGCAAGCGTGTGGCCAGCACGCTGCGCACGTTCTCGCCTTCCAGAAAATACACGCGCAGGGAGCCGGGCCGCGCAGGGTCGCGCAGGGTCAATCCGATGTCGCCATTGAACACGCCCGTGCCGTAGTCGTTGCGCGTGACCATCACGGGACGTCCCACATACCATTCGCTGCGGCGTATCAGCCCTTCTTTTTCCAGCCGCAGTTCGATGGCCGTGTTCAAGCCCGCCACGCCCCACTCGCCTTCGCGCACGGCGCACAGGATGCGGAACGACTCGAACGCGTGCAGCACGGCGCGCACCCAGTCGTCATGCTGCGCGTAGCCTTCGCCGCCGGCATTCACCAGCGCCAGGTAAGGCTGATAACCGCCCGGTGCATCCGGACGTCCACGCAAGGCCAGGCGCAGCGCGTCCTCCTGCTGCGCCGGCACGCTCCACGCCAGCTGGCCGCCGCTATCGCTGGCGAAACAAGCCTTGGCCAGATCGGGCCGGCCGCCATTCACGGCCAGCGCCAGCTCGCCGATCGGGCCGCTGAAGCGGTGGCTGTGGCGCAGCATCACCGTCTGCTGCGCCAGCGCGCCAGCCGACCCTGCGAAGGCGGCTGGAATGGCCACGCCGCTGGCCGCCTGCGCATACGCGATGGTGTCGTCCGTGTAGCCGCCCGCCTGCGCATCGTGGCACAAGTCGCCCAGCACGGCGCCCGCCTCCACCGACGCCAGTTGGTCTTTGTCGCCCAGCAGGATCAAAATAGCCGTCGGCGGCAAGGCATCGAGCACCGACGCCATCATTTCCAGGTGCACCATCGACGCTTCATCGATGATCAGCACGTCGACGTCGAGCGGATTGCCCGCGTGGTGGGCAAAGGCGCGCGTATCGGGCCGCGCGCCCAGCAGGCTGTGCAGGGTGCGCGCCGCCCCCATGCGCCGCGCCAGCTCCAGCAGAGGCAAGGCATCGCCCGCCTTCGCCGCCAGCCCCTCCAAGGCCTTGTCGATCGATTGTTTCAGGCGCGCGGCCGCCTTGCCTGTCGGTGCGGCCAGCGCGATGCGCAGCTGCTCCGGCTGCGGCGAAACGGCAAACAGCAAGGTCAAAAGGCTCGCCACCGTGTACGTCTTGCCCGTCCCCGGCCCGCCTGTGATGATGGCCACCTTGCCGCGCAGGGCGATGGCGCATGCCACTTTTTGCCAGTCCGGCCCACCATCCTGCGTGGGCTGGTCGAACAGGATATCGAGCCATTGCCGCACCTGCGCCAACGGCGGATTAGTCAAACCCTGCGCGCGGACGGCGATTTTTTCGCCCACCAGGCTTTCGTCGCGCCAGTAGCGGCGCAAATACAGACGGTCGCCATCGAGCACCAGCGGCTGGCGCACATCGGGCGCACTCACTTGCCACACCTGCGGCGCGCCGGCCAGCAACGCGCACCAGCCATCGGCGCTGTCCGGCAACGGGCCGGAAACGGCAAGCACGGCATGCCACAGTTCCTCGCTCCAACCCAGCAGCTGCGACGGTTCGCTGGCCAGCTCAAACAGCATCAAACAGCTGTGGCCCCGCCCTTCCAGTTCGGACAGCACCACGCACGCCACGGCCACGGCAGCCGCATTCGGCGCCTCCTGGTCCAGGCTGGCGATGAAGCGGGCAAAGGCGGCGCTCAGGCGGCGCAGATGGCCATCCCCGGCAACGCCGTCGACGTGGCTGAACAAGGCATTCATTTGCTCACTATGCTGCATGATGTTCCGCTTCTTCAGATAACAGTTGATCGAGGCCGTCCAGCAATTCCAGCTGCGGCGCTAGCCAGTAGCAGCCATGCGTATCCACATTCGCGATGCCGCGCAGGAACAGGAAGATGGCGCCGCCCAGGTGTTCGGCCGGGTCATACGCATCACCAAGGCGGCTTTTCAGCAGCCGGTGCAAGGCCAGCATGTAGATGGCGCCCTGGATATCGTAGCGGTGCTGCGCCATGCCGGCCGCCAGCGCCTGCGTGTGGTAGGCGCCGTCGTTGGCGCCCAGCGCATTCGACTTGTAGTCGAGCACCCAGTAGCGGCCATCCTGTTCGATGACCAGGTCGGCAAAACCTTTCAGCATGCCGTGCAGCTGGCGCCGCGGCAGCACGGGGCGCGGCGCGCCATCGAGCAGCAAACGCGTGCACAGCTGATCGAGCGCGCCGGTGGACAAATGCTCGCTGGGGAACCAGAACTCCATCTCGGACAGGGTGCTATCGAGCTGCGACAGCGACGCATCGAGCAGCGGCAACGGCGTAAGGGCGATTTCCCTGAGCCAGGCGATGGCGTCCTCCTGGCGATGGCCCCAGCCCGCCCGTTCGCAGCGCGCCGCCAGACGGGTATGAAAATTGTCGTCGTGGACGCTGTCAAAACCTTCGCTGCCCATCCACTCGAGCTGCTCGTGCAGGAAATTGCCGGGCACGGAGCCACGCGGGAAGCGGTGCCAGGGCGCGTCGCCCATCTGCATCGGCGAGGTCACGGCTACAGCCGTGCCATCTTCCAGCAGGGTTTCCTCCAGCGCCCGTTGCGGCACGTGCGCGGCAGCCACGGCGCCGATCTGGCGCGTCAGCGAGGTAAAGCTGCCCACCGACCAGTCGCGCTCGAATTCGCCCAGGAACACAGGCGCGGGCCGCAAGGCGGGGCGCCGCTCGACCCGGTCGAGCACCGTGCAGGCGTCGGGCTGCGCCAAAGAGCCCACGTAGATGGCGTCGCAGCTGCCCGCCACCTGCTGCCAGCGCAGCAGCAGCTGCTCGGACGGCAGCTTGTCGCCGCCCGTCAGCAAGTAGCCGAGCGCCGATTCGTGCAAGGTATTCTCGCCCGCCTTGCGCGCCGCCTGAGCGGCCACGCCCAGCCACAAAAAGTGGCGCGCGCGCGTCAGGGCCACGTACAGCAGGCGCAAGTCTTCCTCGATGCGCGCTTCTTCGACCGCCGCCATGGCCTCGTCGGACAGGGACAGGTCGAGGCGGCGTTCGCCATCCTCGCCCGCATACTCGAAGAAGCTGCGGTTGCGTTTATCCACCTTGCGCGCCGTGACGGCAAACGGCAGATACACGAGCGGGTATTCGAGGCCCTTGGATTTGTGCACGGTGATGACCTTCACCAGTTCCGCATCGCTTTCCAGGCGCAGCACGCGCTCGTCACCGCCATCGCTTTCGCCGGCGATCTGCTCGGCCAGCCAGCGTATCAGCGCCTGCTCGCCATCGAGCTGGCGGCTGGCCGATTGCAGCAATTCGGCCAGGTGCAGCAGATTCGTCAAACGCCGCTCGCCGCCCGTCTGCTGCAGCAGCATGGCCGGCAACTGCAGTTCGTGGATGAAGCGGCGCAGCATGGCCAGCACGCCCTGGCGCTGCCAGATCAGGTGCAGGGCCTTCAATTGCTCGACCCGGCGCTCCCATTCCAGTTCATCGCTCGACAGGCGCGCCAGCTCGCCCAGCGACAGGCCGATGGTGCGCGTGGCAAATGCGGCGCGCGCCAGTCCCCCGTCGAGGGGATTGGCCAGCGCCGCCAGCCAGCGCAGCACGTCTTGTGCTTCCTCGCTGTCAACGACAGAATCCTTGTCGGACAGGTAGACGCTGGCGACCCGGCGGCGCGCCAGCGCGCGGCGGATGGCCGCAGCCTCCTTGCGGTCGCGCACGAGGATGGCGATATCGGCCGGCTGTAGCCGCACAAAGCCGTCGGGACCAGCGAAACCGGCTTGCGCATCGCCCAGCATGGCAACGATGTGCTCGGCGCAATGCTGCGCGAAATACTCGCGGTAGCTGTCGCCGCGCAGTCCTTGATCGCTGGCGCAGGCGGCCAGCAGCGCCGGCAGCGGACCGCCGGCGTTCACCAGGTGCTCGGCGCGGCCCTTGGCGTCGACAGCCTCGAACGGCAGCGGATTCTCGCCCCCTTTACGGTAGCGGAAGGCACCAAACGGCACCTCGGCGCGCTCGGCGTGCAGGAACAGCTGGTTGATGGCCGCCACCAGCGGCGCCGTCGAGCGGTAGTTGGTGCCCAGCTGGTAGTGGCGTCCTGCCGTGGCGCGCCGCGCCGCCAGGTAGCTCTGGATGTCGGCGCCGCGAAAACCATAGATCGACTGTTTCGGGTCGCCGATCAGGAACAGGCCCAGCGACGGCTCGTTGTCGGCAATGCGGTACAGCAGGTTGAAGATCTGGTACTGGGCGGGCGCCGTATCCTGGAATTCATCGACCATCGCCAGCGGGTATTGATCGATGATGCGCTGGCGCAGGGCCGCGCCGTTTTCGCCGGCCAGCGCATCGTGCAGGCGCTGCAGCATGTCGGCAAAGCCGAACTGGCGCGACTGGCGCTTCAATTGATCCATGCGCCGCGCAATGGCCGCCGCCGCATGCAGGTGCAGCTTGTGCGCCAGCGGCGTCAGGGCAGCCAAGGCAATCCCCAGCGCTTCCGTATGTTCGAAGCACTCGGGCACCTGGGCCGTGAAACTCTTGGCAAACGCATCTTCGATGCCGAACGGCGTCAAGCGCTCCCACGCCTTGGCTGTGATGGCCGGCTGCAGCAAGAGCGGATCTTGCGCCCACTTGCGCAAGCCGTCGAACCACTTTGCCAGGTTCTCCGGCTTCATCTTGACACCGTTAAAACACTTGGGATTGGCGGCGCGGTGATCGTTGATCCAGGCGGCCATCCGATCCACACGCTCGACCCAGCCCGCCTTCAGGGTGGCCAGCTGCGCGGCCAGCGCCCGCTGTTCGCGCGCGATCAGCGCGGACAACGGTTCCTCGTCCGCCATGCCCATGATGTCCGCGCGGCGCGCCAGCTCGCGCGCGCCTTTCTTCAGCGCGTCAACGTCGGGCCAGCACGCCAGCAACACGTCTAGCGCCTGCGGCGGCAAGGGATACACTTGCTGGCGCCAGTAATCGTGGGCCGCATCCTCGAACAGCGCTTGCTCGTCGCTGACCAGTTCTTCGTCGAACAGGCTGCCGCTGTCGAACGCGTGCTCGCGCAGCATGCGCTGGCACCAGGCGTCGATGGTAAAGATGGCCGCTTCATCCATCGTTTCGGCGGCCAGCATCAGCCGATGCGCGGCCTTTTGCCGCTCGCTCTCGTCCGGATAGGACTCCAGCAAGGCGTCGAGAAACGGATCGCTGCCGCCGGATTCAATGCGCAACTCATTGCGAAAATAAGCAGCCGCCTCGATCAGCCGCTCGCGCACGCGGTTCGACAGTTCGCGCGTCGCGGCGCGGGTAAACGTCATCACCAGGATGTCGGCCGGCAGCAGCGGACGCGCGAAACGGCTGTCGTCGTCGCCATGCCCCAGCACGAGCCGCACGTACAGCGCGGCGATGGTCCAGGTCTTGCCCGTGCCGGCCGAGGCTTCGATCAGGCGCGAGCCGTGCAGCGGGAATGCCAGGGGGTTGAGCAGATGGCTCGTCATTGTTCTTCTCCCGCGCCGTCTGCGGACGCGCTAATCGGGTCGATCGTGATCGGGTCAATCGTGATTGGGTCAATCGTGATGTGTTGTTGCAGCCAGTCGGCCAGCGGGCCATACAGCTCGCGCGTGCAGTCTTCCCAGGCTTCCTCAAGAGCCAGCGCGGAAAACTCGGGCCACAGGCGCGCCAGGCACAGTTCTGCGCGCTCGCCCGCGATGTCAAAGCCGCCGTCATACACCGCGCGCGGGTCGCCCTGCTGCACCAGCGCCAGCCCCGTCTTGCACGCCGTGGGCAGCGGATGGTTCATGCCTTCGCGCCACAGCGCCAGCAAGGTGGCCAGCGCTGCGCGCGACGTGGCCGGGTCAAGCGGCGCCATGCTGACGATGGCGTCGCGCGCCACCAGGTAGCCGGTGACGGGAAAGCCGAGGGCGGCGGCGGCCAGTTGGCGCAGCCACATCAGCATCAGCTTGTCGCCGCGCGCCAGGCCGCCCTTGTCCGTCACTTTCGAGGAAATCTGCATCAGCCAGGCCGTGTCCTGCCCATTGCTGCACAATTTGTCGAGCCAGTCGTCGATCTGCAGCTCGCCGAAGGGCAAGTTGATGGCGCGCTTGTCGGCCGCCAGCGGGAACGAGGCGCGCAGCGATAGCCACGCGCTGCGCACGGGCACCAGCGCCTCGACCAATTGCGCCTGTACTTGCTGGCCGATCAGGCCGATGGGCAGCACGCCTACACGCGCCAGCTTCTCTGCGCGCGCTTCCAGGCTGGCGCGCACGTCACCCGCCGCTTCCACCGCACCACCGTCGTCGAGCATGGTGTCTTCCAGCAGATAGCGCTCGAGCGCATTCAGGCCGAACGGCTCTTCATCCTCGCCCAGCATGGCCGCATCGGCGAAATAGACGCTCAGACGGCGACGGAAAAAATATTTGACGGGCTGGCGCAGGAAGCTGGCCAACTCGCCCAGTTTCAAACGGGTGCCGGGATCGAGCTCGTAAGGACCCAGCGGCAGCACGGCGGCCTGCGCCTCCGCATCGGCCGCATCGGCATCGGTATGGACCACGCGCCATTCGCGCGCATACGTGAGCAAGCCATCGGCCTCGAAATAGCGGCGGCTGAACGGCTGCAGCGCGTGCTCGGTGGTGAGCGATGCCAGGTGCCGGTCCAGCGACCAGCCGGCGGCCAGGTAATCGCGCAGCTGCGACACCAGCACGGACGGCGGCTGCTCGGAATTGTCGCGCACATTGCGCCCTACCCAGCTCACGTACAGTTTGTCGCGCGCAGCCAGCAAGGCTTCCAGCATCAGGTAGCGGTCATCGTCGCGGCGCGAGCGGTCGCCCGGGCGCGCCATGCCGGGCAGCGCCAGCAAGTCGAAATCGGCCTTCTGCGCGCGGCGCGGAAAATCGCCATCGTTCATGCCCAGCAGGCACACCACGCGGAACGGCACGGCGCGCATCGGCATCAGGGTACAGAAGGTCACGCCGCCGGAGACAAATTGATGGTTCAGGGTCGGCTCGTCCAAGGCGCCCAGCCACGCCACGCGCAAGACGGACAACGGCACCTGTTCGACAAAGCCCGCATGCTCGCAGGTTTCCAGCCAGCCCTGCAAGGCGCCTTCCAGCTGCGCCAGGGTCAGGCGGTCGCCCTCGTCGTCGGCATCAAAAAAAGCCGCCAGCAGCGCGCGCGCCTGCACGCCCCATTCGGCTGGCGTGCAGGCGCCGGCCAGCACGCTGCGCCAGTGCAGCAGCGCCTCGACCAGCTGCGCCAGCGAACCCGCCAACGCCGCATCGAGGCCGCCCACTTCCGCATACGGTTCGATGCCGCCAAAGCTGGCGCCACTGCCGCTGGCATAGCCGAGCAACATGCGCCGCACGCCGAATATCCACGCATTCTGTTCCCCGGCCGCACCCAGCCCCAGGCCGGCGCGGTGCGCCTGGTCCAGGCCCCAGCGCACGCCGGCTCCTTCGATCCAGGCGCCCAGGGTGACCAGGTCGTCCGCCTGCAGGCCGAAGCGGGCCGCCAGCGCGGGCACATCGAGCAGGTCGCGCACCTCGCTCTGGCGGCAGCGCTGCTGCGGCAGTTGCAGCAGCCACTCAAGCGCGACGAGCAGCGGATTGACACTGCGGTCCTTCACGTCACCGATCTCGAACGGGATGAAACGCTCGTCATTGCGCCGGTACTGGCCGAAGACGGCGTGGATGGCGGCCGTAAAGGTGTCGATATCGGGCACCATCACCACCACGTCGCGCGGACGCAAGCCCGTCACGGCGCTGTGCGCGAACATGGCCAGCAGCTGGTCGTGCAGCACTTCCACTTCGCGCTGCACGCTGTGCGCCACATGAAATTCGATCGAGCGGTCGCCCGCCTCGGGCGGCGTTTGCTCGTGTTCGGCCAGCGGACGCAGTTCGCGGATGGCCACCTGCACCTGCTGCAGCAGAGTCTCGCCCGTTTCCTCGCCAAACAGGTCGATGCGCAGGCTGTCGTCGCGTCCTTCGGCTTGCGAGTGTTCGTCGAATTCGTCGAGCATGCGGATGAAATCGCGTCCTTGCCTGCCCCAGCTGGCCAGCAGCGGGTGGCTGTGCGCATGCAGCGCTTCGAGCGGAATCTGCGCCAGGTCGTGGCCATTGCGCTGCCGCTGGCGCTTGTTTTCGGCGCGTAGCAAATCGCGCCCGTCGATAATGTCGCCCCAGTAGAACTGGCACGGGTTGGGCACGGCCAGCACCACCTGCGTGTGGCGCGCCAGTGCGGCCAGCGCTTGCAAGGTTTGATACGGCAGGGCCGATACGCCAAACAGCACCACCCGGCGCGGCAGCTTGCCGGCAGGCGGTTCGCCGGCGGCGATCGCGGCCAGGAAGGCATCGTGGATGTCGGCGCGTCCCGTGTCGCGCTCGAAGGCGTCGACGTCCAGGCCCACGGCACGCCACAACTGCGCCTGCCAGCGCTGGTCTTCTTTCAATACGATGGCCTCGCCGCGCGCCGTGCGCAACTGGTCGCGCCCCGCAGCCCAGTCGGCCAGCCAGTCGGCGCGGTAGACCTGGTATTGGTCAAACAGGTCGGCCAGGCGCTCGGCCAGCTGCAGCCGGCGTTCGCTATCGCCATCGGCAAGGAAGTAGCGCAGCGGCGCAAAGACGGGGTCGGCCAGCAGGGAGGGCAACAGACGCATCAGGCGCCACGTCAGCGGAGATTTATCGAACGGCGACACGCGGGGGACGCGCTCGCGCCCCAGCATGCCCCGGTAGCTTTCCCACAGCAGGCGCGCCGGCAGGGCGATGCGCGTGGCGGCGCAGACCCCCATCTCCTCGGCCAGGGCGATCTTCAGCCATTCGGCCACGCCGTTCGACTGCACCAGGAAGATATCCGTTTCCAGGGGCGCCAGCGGATGCTGGCGCAGCCACTGGAAGACGGCGGCGCGCAGCTGTTCCAGCTGGTTGCCATGCAAGATGAGGAGGCCGGGCGTGACGGGAGTATGCATGCTGATCCGATGGGTTGCCGCATTCCTTGCCGTGTGGCAGGGGATGCAATACACGTATAAACGCGTATTATCGCCGCTGCCTGCGTCAGGGGGCGTCGCTGGAGACAAATTCCAGTGAAATTTGTTCTGCCACCTGCGCCAGCGCCGGCTCCAGCGCCGCCAGCAAGGCGCGCGCCTGCTGCAGCTCGCCGCCCAGGCGCAAGCCTTCGATCGACATGCACAGGGTGGCGAAAGCATGGGCGCCCACGGCCAGCGCCGACGATTTGCTGCGGTGCCCCAGGTCGGCCAGGCGCCCCAGGTCTTCCAGCGCCATGGCTTGCTCCATTTCGGCGATGCCGTCGCGCGCCGTATCGAGAAACAGCTGGGTATATTTGCGCATCTTCACGGCGTCATTGCCGAACGTAAGCGCCAGGGTGGCCAGGTCGAGGATGGCCGTGTCGCGCAATTCCAGCAAGGCGGCCGATGGCGGCACTTTCGGCACTGCCGCCAGCCTGTCGCCCGCATGCGCACGGCCGATGCTGCCGATGCCACCGCGCAGACGGAACCATTTCGCCAGCAGGTGAAACAACAGATTCGGGGCAATCGGTTTGGTCACGAATTCATCCATGCCCGCCGCCAGGCAGCGGGCGCGGTCTTCGCTGCCCGCATTGGCCGTCATGGCGATCACCAGCAGGCCGTTGAGCTTTGGGTCGGCGCGGATGCGGCGCGTCGCTTCGAAGCCGTCCATCTCCGGCATCTGCACGTCCATCAGCACGCAGTCGTAGCGCTGGTGGGCCAGCAATTCCAGCGCTTCGCGGCCATTGCAGGCGACACAGACGGTGGCGCCGGCATCCTCCAGCAATTCGCAGCCCACCTGCTGGCTGAAGACGTTATCTTCCACCAGCAGGATGGATGCGCCGCGGATCACCCCCAATACTTCGGGCTCCACTTCGGCGATAAGCTCGTCGCCCGCTTGCACGCTTTTCTCCAGGCGCGCCGTGAACCAGAAGGTGCTGCCCTGGCCCGGCTGGCTGTACACGCCCACCTTGCCGTCCATGAGTTCAACCAGCTGCTTGCTGATCACCAGCCCCAGGCCGCTGCCGCCATACTTGCGCGTGGTCGAAGGGTCGGCCTGATGGAAGGAGCGGAACAGTTGCGCCACCTCTTCCTGCTTCATGCCGATGCCCCGGTCCTGCACCTCGAAGCGCAGCATGGCGTGACTGCCACGCTCCTCTGACTGGCGCACGCGCACGAAGATGCTGCCATTGTCGGAAAATTTGATGGCGTTGCTGGTCAGGTTCAGCAAGACCTGCTCCAGGCGCAGCGGATCGCCGCGCCAGCGCTGCGGCAGCTCGGCCGCGATATCGAACTGCAGCGCCAATCCCTTGACGGCGGCCGCATCACCGAGCTGGCTGGCGATATTCGCCAGCAGGGTGTCGAGACGGAAGTCCAGTACTTCCAATTCCAGCTTGCCCGCCTCGATCTTGGAAAAATCGAGGATGTCGTTGATCAGGCCCAGCAAATGCTGGCCCGAATGGAAGATTTTTCGCAGATAATCGCGCTGGCGCGCATCGGCCACCGATTTCAGCGCCAGGTGCGCCATGCCAATGATGCTGTTCATCGGCGTGCGAATTTCATGGCTCATGTTCGACAGGAAGTCGCTCTTGGCCTGACTGGCCGCGTCGGCCTGCTCCTTCAGGCGATGCAGTTCCGTCACGTCGGTGGACAGGCCGATCAGACCCGTGACGGGACCAGGCAAGCCCAGCGGCACCTTCACGCTCCACAGGTGATGCACCTGGCCCTGCGCATCAACGAAGCGCTCTTCGCCGACAAACTTGGTGCCGCTGTCGAAGACCTGGCGTTCGGTCAGCTGCGCGGCGGCAGCCGCATCGCCGAGCATCAACTCGCCATCCTGGCGGCCGATCAACTGCTCCGCCGAGCGACCCAGTATCTTCGCCGTGCGCGCATTCACGTAGCGGTAGCGCAGGTCGGCATCCTTCATGTAGACGTAGGCATCGACGCTGTCGAGCACCGTATCGAGCAGGGTACGCTGCGCCACCGCGTTGCGGCGCGAACGGTACAGGGTAAAGATATAGCCATAAATGAGCAAGGTGCCGGCCACGCCGACGGCCAGCGACAGCCACGGAAAATAGCGGTCAAAGCTGCTGTACAGCTCCACCTTGCGCACGCGGAAATGGGCTTTCCACAGGCCGCCCTGGTAGGCCACCGGCAGCACCTGGTCGAAATAAGCGGCATCGCTGCCCGGTTGCGGCGGCGGTGTCGCCAGGTCGCCGTCATCGTTGAACAGCAGGCGGTCCTGCGGCGTGATGCGCCATGCGCCATCGGCAGGACGAGGTTCGGCGGCGCTGTACAGGGTCAGGTGCAGCGGCTCCAGGGCGCTGCGTTCCAGCGCGCTGTGCACCAGTTGCGCCACGCCAAAGCCAATGCCCACGGACCCCTGGTAGGCGGCGCGGCGCTCGGCCACGCTGCCTTGCGGCATGCCATTGCGGTACACGGGCAAGCGCATGCCCAGGCCCACGTGCGCGGGCGGTCCCTTGATCATGATCACCTGGCCCGACGCGCTCACTTCGCCGGTGTCGCGCGCCTGCTCCAGGGCCTGCGCCACCAGCGGGTTGGCACCGATATCGACGCCCATGCGTTCAGACAGCAGGGAATCGGGCTCCAGGTAAGTGAGCACGGTGTATTCCGGCCGCTCGCCGGGCGGGCGGATGGTGAATGCGGGATAGCCGCCCGGCGCCAGGCTGGTGTCACGGCGTACATCGGCGACATAGGCCGCGCGCTGCGCCTGCGTCAGCGCCACCGCATAGTTGACCGATTCGATGGCGGGGAACTGGCGCACGATATCGAGACCGGCCACGTAATCGTGGAACTGGCGGCGCGTCAGCTTTTCGCTGGTGCGAAACAGCGCTTCAAGGCCACGCAGCAAGTCGGAATAGCTTTTTACGCGCGTGGCCAGGCTATGCTGGGCACCATGCGTGAGATTGTCGAAACGCTGTTCGGCGTCGTCATTGACCGTGCGCGCCGCGCCCGCATACAGGGCGCCGCCCACCGCCAATGCCAGCAGCAGGCCACCTGCCCAGATCCTGATGCCCGCTACCGTCCCGCCCTTGCTCAAAGTGTGCATTGTCAATCGCTTATTCCGGTTCCTCGAATGTGCGGCACAGGCCACCCGACAGGTACGAGGATACTATCAAAGCCCCTGCCCGACGCGCTTGTGGAAGAAAAAAAGCGCGCATGATGGTTGCACTGGAAAACACCCAATCCCTATGCCGCCTGCAGCGCCCCCGCCAGGAAGTCGCAAAAGGCACGCACCTTTTCCTGCACGTGGCGCCCATCGGGCATCAATGCATACACGCCGCGCCTGGCCATGCCATGCGATGGCAGCACGCGCACCAGGGCGCCGCTGGCCAGCAGAGGCATGGCGACGAAGGATGGCAGCGCACCCACGCCGATGCCCGCCACCAGCATATCGGCCAGCAGCAGGCTGCTGTCGGCGGAAAAGCGCACGGGCAGGACGATGCTGCTCGCGCCTTCCGGGCCGGCCAGCTGCCAAATGCCTGGACTGTCGGCCAGACGGTAGGCCAGGCAATCGTGGCCGTGCAAATCCTGGGCCTGCCGGGGCGTGCCGCGCCGCGCCAGATAGGCGGGCGCCGCGCAGATCATCTGCTCGACATCGCCCAGGCGGCGCGCCACCAGGGTCGAATCGGCCAGCGCGGCGCGGATGCGCAGCGACACGTCATAGCCCTCGCCCACCACGTCGCGCAGGCGGTCGTCCAGGGTCATCTCGATGCTGACTTCCGGATAGAGGGCCATGAAGACCGGCAGCAGCGGCGACAGCACTTTCAAGCCAAACGACAGCGGCGCATTCACGCGCAGCCGCCCCGCCACCTTGCCGGCGCAGCCGCGCGTGGCCAGTTCCAGCGCGTCGATCTCGTCGAGCAGGCGGCAGCATTCAAGATAGTAGGCGCGGCCGCCATCCGACAAACTCATGCGCCGCGTCGTGCGCACCAGCAGCACCGTCGCCAGATGCGCTTCCAGCTGGCGCACCTGCTTGCTGATGGCCGCCGCCGACTGGTTCAGATCTTGCGCCGCCTTGCTGAAGCTGTCGCGCTCAACCACCTTGCGAAACACGCGCATGTGCGCCAGGACATCCATGATTCTTTCCATTTGGTTGAATATCTTATTATTTTATCGCTGATTATAATTGAATTGGAAAACAATATGATGGCGGCTTCTTCATTCATGTCACGCAAGGAGCACCCCATGTTCAAACCATCTGCCACCCTGACTACCCTGCTGCTGGCGCTGCTGGCTGGAACGACCCAGGCCGCAGCCCCCGCCCCTGCCGCCGCAATGCCCGAAGTGGGCATCAGCCCCTGGGGGCCGAAAGACGAAATCGGCCGCCTGAACCTGATGACGCCGGCCTCGCGCGCGGCCATCCTGGCGCGCATCGACGGCGGCAAGAGCTATGACCTGGCCGTCGATTTCTATATCGGCATGCCCAGCTGGCAGGCGGCAGGCGATCCGCCCTACCAGATGTGGATGACGCACACGCCGAAGGGCAACGTCGTGGCCGACTCCATGAACGTAGGCGAAACGATGAACCGCCACGTCAGTTACACGGGGTCGGCCGTGTCCATGTATGCGCACATGGGCACGCATATCGACGCGCTCAACCACTTTGGCTTGAACGGCAAGATCTGGAACGGATTTACGGAAGAACACTACCTGGGCGACCGTGGCTGGACGGTGACGGGCGCGGAAAAGCTGCCGCCCATCGTGGCGCGCGGCGTGCTGATCGACGTGGCCGTGGCTAAGGGACTGTCACAGCTGCCCGACAATTACCGGGTCACGCGGCAGGACTTGCGCGCGGCGCTGGCGCAACAAAAAATCACGCTGGAAAAGGGCGACGTGGTGCTGATACGCACGGGCCGCATGCAACACTATGAGCAGGCGCAAGCCTACATGGCCAATCCCCCCGGTTTGTCGCTCGATGCGGCAAAATTCCTCGTGGAAGATGGCGGCGCCATGGTGGTTGGCGCGGACAACCTCAGTTTCGAGGCGTTCCCCTCCGAAGTGGTCGGCAACTACCTGCCCGTGCACACCTATTTGCTGGCGCAGCAGGGCACGCCCATCCTGGAACTGGTCGACCTGGAAGCCTTGTCGCGCGACAAGGTGTACCAGTTTGCCTTCATCGGCGCCTCGCTGAAATTCCGGGGCGGCGACGCGGCGCCCATCCGTCCCGTGGCGCTGCCGATCCGCTAGGCGCTGACTGGCTCAGACGGCAGCGGCCAGCAAGGCGCCGGCGCCATGCTCATCCCAGGCATCGGCGCAACGCACCACGTCGCCCACGACGATGATGCTGGGACTGCCCAGGCCGCTGGTCAGCAAGTCGTGCGGCAAGGCGTGCAAAGTACTCAGCAACTGGCGCTGCGCCGGCAAGCTGGCCGATTGCACCACAGCCACTGGCGTGCCGGGCGCCATACCGCCTGCCAACAAGCCCGCCTGGATGGCCACCACCCGCGCCACGCCCATGTAGATGACCAGGGTCAGGCCGCTCTGCGCCAATGCCGCCCAGTTCGGCTCCGAGGCGCTATCTTTACCATGGCCGGTGACGAAGATGGCGCCCTGGCTCCAGCTGCGGTGCGTCAGCGGTACGCCGATGGCCATTGGTGCGGCCAGGCCGCTGCTGATGCCGGGTATCACCTCGACGGCCACGCCGTGGCTGCGCAGGTAAGCGCGTTCTTCTCCACCGCGCCCGAACAGGTAGGGGTCGCCCCCTTTCAGGCGCACCACATGCAGGCCGGCACGCGCCTCGGCCAGCATCAGGCGCTCGATGAAGGCTTGCGGCGTGGAAGCACAGCCGCCCCGTTTGCCCACCTCGACCACGCGCACGCCGGGCGCCGCATGCGCGAGGATGGCCGGGTTGACGAGGTCATCGATCAGCACCACGTCGGCCCGCGCGATGGCTTTTGCTGCCTTGATGGTCAGCAAGTCCGGATCGCCGGGACCGGCGCCGACCAGCGTGACGCGTCCTTGTTGTGCCATGATGCAGTCTCCCGTCAGAAATTCAGTCAAAAACAATGGCCGATGGCAAACGACGCCGCATAGGCTTCCGGCGCGCTGCCGTCCCACACGACGCCGTCGCACAGGGTCGAGCTGCGCATCGTTGCCTTTGGTACGGGCGTCGCCGTCATTTCCGCCGCCTGGCGGTACAGGTCGATGCGGTTCACCTGCCTCGCCACTGCCAGGTAATCGGGTTCATCGCGCAGCAAGCCCCAGCGCCGGTGCTGGGTCATGAACCACATGCCGTCGGACAGGTAGGGGAAGTTCACGCCGCCGTCGTGGTAAAACTTCAAACCGTGCGCCTCGTCCCAGGTCTTGCCCAGGCCATCCTGATAATGACCGAGGATGCGCGGCGCCAGCATTTCCTGCGCTGCATTCAGATAAGCGGGTTCGGCCAGGGTAGCGGCCATGGCCAGTCGGTTGGCATCGCTGGCGTCGATCCAGCGCCCCGCCTCGAGCACGGCGGCGATCAGGGCGCGGCAGGTATTCGGATGCTGACGCGCAAACGCGGCGCTGGTGCCCAGTACCTTGCCCGGATGGTCGGGCCAGATGGCGCCGCTGGTGGCGGCTGTCACGCCCACGCCATCGACAATAGCCTTGTAGCCCCACGGTTCGCCCGCGCAAAAACCGTCCATCTGGCCCGCGCGCAAGGCCGCCACCATTTGCGACGGCGGCACCGTCATCACGCGTGCGTCGCGCAGCGGATCGATGCCATGCGCGGCCAGCCAGTATTGCAGCAGCATCGCGTGGTTGCCGGTCGGGAAAGTATGCGCAAACGCAAACGGCCGCGCCGCGCCGCGCATGTGCCGCGCCAGAGTGGGACCATCGTGGGCGCCCTCGCGCGCCAGCGCCGCCGACAGGGTGACGGCCTGGCCGCTGTGATTGAGGTTCATCAGCACGGCCATGTCGCGCTGATGCCCGCCGATGCCCAGTTGCACGCCATACACGAGACCGTACAACACGTGGGCGGCGTCGAGTTCGCCGTTATTCAATTTGTCGCGCACGCCGGCCCACGACATCTCCCGGCTCAGTTCGATCTTGATGCCGTATTTCTCGTCCAAGCCGAGCTTCGACGCCATCACCAGCGAGGCACAATCGGTCAGCGGCAGATAGCCGATGCGTATCGTTGTTTTTTCCGGCTGTACTGATCGCATCAGCTGGGCGCTGCGTTCTGCCTGCCTGCCCGTTTGCTCTGTCATACCATTCCTTGCTGATAAATACTGTTTTGCCGCGCCGATATGGGCAAGGCCATGCCCATCCTGCAGCAAGGACCGTGCCTGTGCAGACCCTGTTCCAGGCCGCTGGAAATGCACTGGATTGGTGCACTGCACCAGCATGTGTCAGGAAATGCGCCAGTCATCCAAGCAAGTCCTCCACGTCGAGAATGCGCTGGGCAATTTCCGCCAACTTCAGTTTTTTATTCATGGCCATGCTGCGCAGCCGCTGGTAAGCCTGCTCTTCCGTCAAGCCCTGATGCGTCATCAACAGGCCCTTGGCCCGCTCGATCACCTTGCGCTCCAGCAGCTTGTGCTGCGTGTCGAGCAATTCAGCGCGCAATTTTTCTTCCTGGCGGAAGCGCGCCAGCGCCACGTTCAGCACGGGCAAGATGCGCTCGGCCTGCAAGCCGGCGACGATATAGGCGGACACGCCGGCCGCCATGGCCGCGTCGATGCTGGCCGTGGCGCCGTCTTCCGTAAACAGGACGATGGGGCGGCGCTCGTCGCGCGTGGCGATGACGATGTGTTCAAGCACATCGCGCGCATCCGATTCGGCATCAATAATGATGAGGTCGGGCTGCAGTTGCGCAATGCGCTCGGGAAGGTAGAGGTCGGCTGGCAGCGAGGCGACGATGTCAAAGCCCGATTCCAGCAAGCCGATGCGCAAGGCGTTGCCGCGCAGCACTTGGGCAGCCAATGCCGCATTCTCGTGCACGCCGTGCTCGACAATGGTGTTGACGACAACAATGCGCAAAGGCTGGGTACGGCTGGACGTCATGGGAGCAATCTGCAATGGCTAAACAATTAACCATTGCAGTAAGCAAGAAGCGAACCAGATGGCGCTCTGCGCCTTACTTCAGGGTCGGCATGGCAAATTCAGCGCCGGCGGCCGTCGATGCCGGCCAGCGCTGCGTCACGGCCTTCTGTTTCGTGTAGAAACGCACCGATTCCGGGCCATGCGCATGATGGTCGCCAAACAGGCTGCGCTTCCAGCCGCCGAAGCTGTGGAAAGCCATCGGCACGGGGATCGGCACATTCACCCCGACCATCCCCACTTGCACCCGGTGCGTGTATTCGCGCGCCGTGTTGCCATCGCGCGTGTAAATCGCCGTGCCATTGCCATATTCATGCGCGTTGACGAGCTCCAGCGCCGTCGTGAAATCAGGCACGCGCACGATGCACAGCACGGGGCCGAAGATTTCTTCCTTGTAGATCGTCATTTCGGGCGTCACATGGTCGAACAGGCTGCCGCCGAGGAAAAAGCCATTTTCATGGCCGGGCAAGACGAAACCGCGTCCATCGGCCACCAGCTTGGCGCCTTCTTTTACTCCCGTGGCGATGTAGCCGGCGATCTTTTGCTTGTGCACTTGCGTGACGACAGGCCCCATTTCGGCCGACAAATCCATGCCCTGCGTGATTTTCAAGGCCGCGATACGCGGCACCAGCGCTTCGACCAGTTGATCCGCGACATTGCCCACCGCCACGACGACGGAAATGGCCATGCAACGCTCGCCTGCCGAACCGAAGGCGGCGCCCATCAGGGCGTCCACCGTCTGGGCAATATCCGCGTCGGGCATGACCACCATGTGGTTTTTCGCGCCGCCCAGCGCTTGCACGCGCTTGCCCTGCGCGCAGCCGGTGGCATAAATAACCTCGGCAATCGGCGTGGAACCGACAAAGCTGACGGCGCGCACGTCCGGATGGTGCAGCAAGCCATCGACGGCTTCCTTGTCGCCCTGCAGCACATTGAAGACGCCGTCCGGCAAGCCCGCATCCGTCAATAGCTGCGCCAGCAGCAGGCTGGCCGACGGGTCGCGTTCCGACGGTTTGAGTACGAACGTATTGCCGCAGGCAATCGCCATCGGGAACATCCACATCGGCACCATGACGGGGAAGTTGAAGGGCGTGATGCCGACGCAGACGCCGAGCGCCTGGCGGATCGACCAGGCATCGATGCCACCAGCCACTTGTTCCGAGTATTCACCCTTCATCATTTGCGGGATGCCGCAGGCAAACTCCACCACTTCGATGCCGCGCGTCACTTCCCCTTTCGCATCCGTAAACACCTTGCCGTGTTCAAACGTGATCAGGGCAGCCAATTGATCCGCATGTTCTTCCAGCAATTCCTTGAACTTGAACATCACGCGGGCGCGGCGCAGGGGCGAGGTTTGCGACCAGGCGGGAAAGGCCGCGTGGGCGGCGGCCACGGCCGCGTTCAGCTCGCCCGACGTGGCCAGCGCCACCTTGGCCGTCACGGCGCCCGTGGCGGGATTGAAGACGTCGCTCGTGCGCTCGGAGCGCGAAGCCACCAGGTTGCCACCAATAAAGTGGCCAATTGTCGGGGTAGTCATATCTTGTCCTTGATCATTTAGTATTCATCAGCCACTCATGGGCCGGGTCGTTTTTAAAATGCCACACGCGTTTCGGGCCGGCCATCACGTTCAGGTAATAGCCGTCATAGCCATACGGTACGGTCACGGGGTGGTAGCCCCTGGGCACCATCACCACATCGTGGTTTTCCACGGCCATGGCTTCGTCGATGGAACGGTCATCCGTATAGACTCTTTGATACGCAAAGCCCTGCTCCGGATTGAGGCGGTGGTAATACGTTTCTTCCAGTGAACTTTCAATCGGAATATTGTCATCGTCATGCTTGTGCGGCGGATAGCTCGATGAATGGCCGGACGGCGTTAACACCTCCACCACCAGCAAGCCGTCGGCCTCTGCTGTCTGCGGCAAGATGTCGCACACATAGCGGGTATTGGCGCCCTTGCCGCGCACGGAACGCGTCATGCTGGCCGGTTCAATCAGGCGCGCCGGGCGATGCGTGGTGGCCGGAGCGCTGCACAGCGCTACTTCGGCAGCGCTGACGGCCGTAATGCTGACCTTCGTATCCAGCGGGACATACACGGCATACGGCGAGCGATCCTCGAAGACGCTTTGGCGATTGCCGATATGTTCCCAGGCCTGCCCGCCCGCCTGGACGGTGACCGTGCCCGTCAGCACGACGATGCACAGTTCGCGGCTACCCGTCTCCAGCGCCATCGACACGCCCGCGTGAAGACGGTGCGCGGCAAAACCCACATGCGTCCAGCCGGCCGACTCGGGCGTGACCTCGACGATAGTAGAACCGGGCCGGGCCTTGACCAGCAGCGGGCTCATGCCGCCTCCCGGCCCAGGCGGGGGATGGCATCGACGAGGCTAGCCAGGTAATCATGGCCCATCTTCGCGTACTGATAACTGGGCGCGACGGCCGGGTCTTGCTCCGCTTCCACCACCAGCCAGCCCGCGTAGCCGTGCAGATACAAGCGCGTCAGGATCGCCGGGAAATCGATGCTGCCATCGCCGGGCACGCTGAAGGCGCCATTGATGACAGCCTGCAAGAAACTCCAGTGGCCATTGCGGGCCAGTTTCACCACGTTGGGGCGTACATCCTTGCAATGCACATGGCAGATGCGATCGATATGCTTATTCAAGACGGCCAGCGCGTCGCCACCGGCAAAGGTGATATGACCCGTATCAAACAGCAAGCCCACTTCCGGCCCCGTCAAGGCCATCAGTTGATCCACGTCCGCCGGGGTTTCCACGTAGGCGCCCATGTGATGGTGATACGCGAGGCGCACGCCGTGCGCCAGCAGATGCGCGGCAAACGCTGTCAATTTTTCCGCGTATGCCTGCCATTGCTGCTGGGTCTGGAAACGTGGACGTTTGTACAGCGGGCGGGCTTCGCCCTGGATGGCGTCGGCCACTTCGCCGTAGACCATGACGCTGGCGCCGCTGTCGGCCAGCAAGCGTAAATGCGCGCCAACTGCAGCGATTTCCTCTTCCACAGAGCGGTGCGCCAGCCGGCCCGAATACCAGCCCGAGACGCAAGCCAGACCATACTTGCCCAGCACGGCGTTCAGGGCCGGGGCATCCTTGGGAAACTTGTTGCCCAGTTCGAAACCCACGTAGCCGATCTCGGCGCCCTCTTTCAAGGCCGTTTCCAGGGGCGTCTCGCCGCCCAGGCTGGGCAAATCGTCGTTCATCCACGAGATCGGGTTGATACCGATCTTCACATTCCAGCTTGGTGCGTTCATTTTTGTTGTCCTTGACGGTCAAGTTCATAACGGATGCGGGCAGCTTGCACGCCGGCTTGCGTGGAGACCTCGGGCACGACCACTTCCCACCAGCAACCACCCTCTTCGGTCGTGCGCGTGTCGTCCGTATTGATACAGATCAGGTACGTGCGGGAAGCTGCCCGCGCGCGCAGCATGGCTTGCTCCAGCTCGGCGATATTGCCCACGTGTTCGCTGAGAGCGCCCAGCGACTGCGCATGCAGCGCAAAGTCGATCACGGGGGCGCTATCGGGCAACATATTGTTGAACGAGACATTGCCACACGCCTGCTGCAATCGGTTGATGCAGCCATAGCCGCGGTTGTCGAGCACGACAATAATGAGTTTTTTGTTCAGCATGACGGAAGTGGCGATTTCCGAATTCATCATCAGATAGCTGCCGTCGCCCACCATGACGATCACCTCGGCATCCGGCTTGGCCATCTTGACGCCCAGGCCGCCGGCGATTTCATAGCCCATGCACGAATAACCGTATTCCATGTGGTAGCCGCCCGGTGTTTCCGTTCGCCACAGTTTATGCAGTTCGGCTGGCAAGGTCCCGGCAGCGCAGACGACGATGTCGCGCGTGGTGGAATCCTTGGATGAACGCTGCACGGCGCCGATGACTTCGCCGTCGTACGGCAAGCCGGCCACCTCGCGCTGGCCCGTGATCGCCGCCACCGTGTTGCGCCAGGCGCGGCCAGCCTGCTGTGCGCGGTCCAGCCATAGTCCCGCGCTGTTCCAGCTGCCAAGCAGCCGCGAGAGTCCCTGCAAGCCGAGTGTCGCGTCCGCCTGCAAGCCCAGGCCACGGCGTTTCAAGGCGTCAAAGGCATTCACGTTCAGGCTGACCAGTTGCGCTTGCGCAAACAGGGAATTCGAGCCGGTGGTGAAATCCTGCAAGCGCGTGCCGATGGCCAGCACCACGTCCGCGTCCGCCGCCAGGCTATTCGCGGCAGGCGAGCCCGTCACACCGATGGCGCCCAGCTGCAAAGGATGGTCCCATGGCAAGGCACTCTTGCCCGCCTGGGTTTCCGCCACGGGGATGCCGTGCCGTTCGGCGAACGCCTGCAAGGCGGCGCTGGCCTTGCCGTACAGCACGCCGCCACCGGCCACGATCAGCGGCTGTTTCGCGTCTTTCAATAGCAGCGCCGCTTCTTCCAGTTCGGATTCCACCGGCGGCACGGCGCGAAAACGCACGATCCTCGGTGCGAAAAAATCGGCTGGATAATCGTAGGCCATCGTCTGCACGTCTTGCGGCAAAGACAAGGTGACGGGACCGCAGGCAGCCGGGTCCGTCAAAGCGGCAATGGCGCGCGGCAAGGCGGTCAGCAACTGTTCCGGATAGACGATGCGGTCGAAATAACGCGACAAGGGTTTAAAGGCATCGTTCACCGACACGCTGCCATCCGTGGCATCTTCCAGCTGCTGTAGCACCGGGTCCGGCGCGCGCGAGACGAAGACGTCGCCCGGCAGCAAGAGCACGGGCAAGCGGTTGACGTGCGCCAGGGCGGCGGCTGTCAGCAAATTGGTGGCGCCGGGACCGATGGAACTGGTGACGGCCATCATGCGCCGGCGCATGTGGGCTTTCGCATAGGCAATGGCCGCATGCGCCATCGCCTGTTCATTGTGCGCGCGGTAGGTGGGAAAGCTGTCCCGGTACTGGTACAGCGCTTCGCCCAGGCCTGCCACGTTGCCGTGGCCAAAGATGGCGAAGGCGCCACCAAATAAGGGTTCGCCCCCTTCCACCCGCAAGGCGGCCAGATAGCGCACCAGCGCCTGCGCCATGGTCAAGCGGACAGTGGCGCTCATGCTGCACGCTCCAGGTGCTTGCGCGTACGCTGCCACAGGGCAATCAGCTGCTCGAAGTTGGCGCGCACGGCGGCGATCAGGCCTGCATCGTCGAGTTCGCCCGCCAGCCAGCGGCGGCTCGGTTCCTGGAAGATGGTGCGGCCCACCATGAAGCCGCGGCACGTCGTGCTGGCACTGGCTTCTTGAAAACTGGCAGCCAGTTTTTCGATCGGGGCGTTCAAGCCCAGCAAGACCACGCCACGGCAATACGGATCGCGCTCATGCACGAGGGCATCGATGGCTTGCCATTGCGCAGCCGACATGCTTTCCAGCTTCCACCATTCCGGATAGATACCGAGGTTGTACAGGCGCTTGACGGCGCGCAAGACGGTATCGTCACTGTGCGGCAAGGCATCCGACGGTATGACTTCCAGCAACAGTTCGTGACCGCTCACTTGCGCCGCGTCATACAGGGCCTTGATCTGCGCTTCCTGTTCCAGCCGGTTTTCCACGGCGTCGTCCGGGTGCAGCTGTACCAGGCACTTGATCACGTGTTCCTTCGGCCAACTGAGCAAATGCGAGCCGATGGAGCGGCCCCAGTCGAATTGCAACGGATTCGATCCCGGCAATTCCACGGGACGGCCTATCCACCAGCCCCGCCCGGTCGCATCGTTGAGCGCGTCGACGCCATAGCGCCCATCGATCAGCACGCCCGTCTTGCCGGACAACTGCAATGCCGTTTCCGTCTGCGCCACGGCTTGCACCATCAATTGCTTCAAGGCTAAGATACGCGACTCGGATGCGCCCGTTTGTTGCGCCAGCTCAAAGAATTGCGTGCGGTGATCGAATGCAAACACGCACAATTCATCCCATTGCTTGCGCGCTACCGTCGCGCGGTGCAAACGCGACAAGGTGGCGTCCTGGTCCGGCTGCGTCAGCTTGGCCGCGTTGGCGATGAAATAGTCGAGCTCGACGGGTGACGGCATGGCCGGCGCGCAGCCGTGGCGCGACACGACCAGGGCACCGCAACCATTCGCGTAGCGGCAGCACGCTTCGTATTCCTCGCCGCGCAGCCAGCCTTTTAAAAAGCCGGACAGAAAAGCGTCGCCCGCGCCCAGCACGTTCAGCACTTCCACGCGCACGCCACGGTAGTTATACGCGGCGTCGAGGCTGTGCGGAATGGTGGCGTCGATGACGGCGCTGCCCAGCGGCCCCCGCTTGACGACCAGGGTGGCCAGGGTGGCGGCCCGCACGGCGCGCAAGCTGGCCATGATATCGGCGCCGCCGCCGGCAATCATGAATTCCTCTTCCGTGCCGACGATCAGGTCGAACTGCGGCAGGATCGCCTGCAGGTGGCGGGTCACGCCGTCATTCGAAACGAAGCGCGTTTCGCCGTCTGCCTTGCCCGACAAGCCCCACAGCACGGGACGGTAATCGATATCGAGCACGGTGCGCACATTATTGGCACGCGCCAATTTGAGCGCCTGCGTGCTGACGGCGTGCATGGCAGCCGTGGAAAAATGCGTGCCGGTGATCAAGAGCGCTTTGCTCGCTGCAATGAAGGCCGCATCCACCGATGCTGGATCGATGGCCATGTCGGCGCAATTGTCGCGGTAGAAAATCAGCGGAAACGTGTTTTTATCCTTGATGCCCAGCATGACGAGGGCGGTGAGCCGGTCACGGTCGATGCCAACGTGGCTGACGTCGCAGCCCTCTTTCGACAAGGTATCCGTCAAAAAACGGCCCATGTGGTCGTCGCCCACTTTCGACAGCATGGCCGATTTCAAACCCAGGCGGGCCGTGCCGAAGGCGATATTCGCCGACGAGCCGCCCAGGTACTTGGCGAAACTCGTCGCGTCTTCCAGCGGGCTGCCGATTTGCTGCGCATACAGGTCCACCGCCAGGCGGCCCAGACAAATGACGTCGAGCGCGCGCCCCTGGGCAAATTGTGTCGGGTTATTCATGGTTATCCTTAAATCGTGAAACCGTCGAGTTCAGCCATCAGCGTTTGCATTTCCGCACCGCCCGCCATCATGTCGAGTACTTCATCCTTGGAAACGGTTTCCTTGGTGTAAGTGCCCAGCGACTTGCCCCGGTTCAAGAGCGTGAACGAGTCGCCCACGGGATAGGCATGGTGCACATTGTGGGTAATAAAGATCACGGACAAGCCCCGTTCGCGCGCCTTGTAAATCAATTTCAGCACATTGAACGACTGCTTCACGCCCAGCGCGGCCGTCGGCTCGTCGAGGATCAGCACGCGGGCGCCGAAGTGGATGGCGCGGGCAATCGCCAGGCATTGCCGCTCGCCGCCCGACATGGTGCCCACGGCCTGGTGCGGGTCGCGCACCATGATGCCCATTTCGGCCAGCTTGTCGCGCGCCGTGGTGGCCGCGTACTCCATATCCATCACGGGCAGCACGCCAAACATTTTCCTGATCGGTTCGCGGCCCATGAAGAAATTGCGCGCCACCGACAGCAATGGCACCAACGCCAGGTCCTGGTAGACGGTAGCCACGCCCAGATCGAGCGCCTCTTTCGGCGAATTGAAGCTGACGCTCTTGCCGTCGACCAGGTAGTCGCCGCTGGTGGGCCGGTGCACGCCCGCCAGGGTCTTGATCAGGGTCGACTTGCCGGCGCCGTTGTCGCCCAGCAGGCAATGCACTTCACCCGGTTTCAAGCGCAGGGTGACGTTTTGCAGGGCGATGACGGAGCCGAAACGTTTGCTGATGTTTTCCAGCGCAAGGATGTAGTCGCTCATGGCTTATCTCGCTTCCGTGACACGCGCACGGACAAAGTTGTTGAACAGTACCGCGATCAGCAGCATGACGCCGAGGAAGACGCGGAACCAGTCCGAATTGATATTCGTATAAGTAATGCCGATCTGCACCACGCCGAAGATCAGCGCGCCGAAGCAGGCGCCGACGACAGAACCGTAGCCGCCCGTCAGCAGGGCGCCGCCGATGACGGCCGCGATGATGGCTTCGAATTCCTTCTGCATGCCACGGTCGGCGGCAGCCGATCCCACGTCAAAGACTTGCAGCGTGGCAAACAAACAGGCGCAAAAGGCCGTGAAGACAAACAGCGATACCTTGATGGTTTTCACGGGCACGCCCACGTTCTTGGCCGCGTTGGCGTCGCCGCCGACGGCGAAAATCCAGTTGCCGATGCGGGTGCGGGCCAGCACGAAGCCGGATACCAGCGCCAGGCCGGCCCACCAGACGATGACCTTGGGTATGCCCTTGACCAGCGGCGCGCCATTGTCGAGCGCCGTGATCCAGCCCGCCTTGGCCATCCAGGCGAACAGCGAGGTGCCCACTTCACCATGGAACAGGGTCATGGCCAGCCAGTCGTCGGCGGCCAGCGCGCCGATGCCGCTGACGATGGTGCGGTTGGCAAACATGATGGACAGGGCCAGGGTCAGGCCGCGCAGGATGAACAAAAAGGCCAGGGTGACAATAAATGAAGGCAAGCGCGTCTTGATGACCAGGTAGCCGTTGAGCCAGCCCAGCGCCATCGAACCGGCAAAGGCGAACAGGATGGCGGCCCACACGGGCCAGTGGAAGTAGACGGAAGGGATGGCGATCATCATGCCGGCAAAGCCGATCATGGAACCGATCGACAGGTCGAATTCGCCGGCGATCATCAGTACGCAGGCGCCGATGGCAATGATGCCCAGGTAGGCGGCCACTTGCGCCCAGTTGATCACGCCGTCGAGGTTGAACATGCCAGAGTCGCCGGCCGTCAGGATGAAGAAGGCGAACACCAGTATGGCACCCGAGATCGAGGCGAATTCCGGACGGCTGAACAGCCGCTTGACCCAGCTGACCTGCCCCACGCGCTCATCGGCGCCCTGCTTTTGCGGCGGCGTGCCCGAGGCGGCTATGCCACCCTGCTCCACGCTGAATTTCACGGTACTCATGCTATGTCTCCCTTGTTTTATAGCAACCTGCCAGCCTCGACAACGATTTCCGGACGGCAGGACCCGCGCGCCGGCAAGCATGGCCTGCGCGCGGGGACAACGACTAAGGTATTGAATGAATTGAAAAGCGGGGCTTAACGGAACTGGCCGGCGTATTTCTCCACCTTGCCGATATTGTCCTTGGTGACATACCCAGGACCGGAACCGATATGGCGCGGGCCATACGATGGCGCCAGGCCGTACTCGGCCAGACGCGCCTTGAACTTGGCGTTATTGATCAGCTTTTCGCGGACCTTGGCCAGGTCCGTGGTCTTGTCCTGCTTCATGATGGCCAGCACGGCAACGGGAATATAGCCTTGCAGGTAGGGTTGCTGATCGATGGCGAACTGGATGCTGCCATCCTTGATGCCTTTCGATATCTCATCGGACAAGTCGAACGTGGCGAACCACATCTTGCCCTTCAAACCCATTTTCTCCAGCGCCTTCAACGAAGCGTGGGCCGAGGTGGGGCCCAGCGCCAGAACGGCCTGGGTTTTCGGGTTGTTGCGCAGGTAGGCGCTCAACTTGCTTTCGATGGTGGTCGGATCTTCGCCCGCGTCCAGGGTGGCAGCCTTGAAATCGACGCCGATCGCTTCGGCAAAGCCGCGGCAGCGCTCGAATGACGACGGGTTCGTCGCGTAGTGGTTGACGCAGACGAAGGACTTGATGCCAGCCGCCTTGGCTTTTTCGCCGGCGCCCTTGCCTGCCTCATATTCAGGCTGGCCCACGTGCATCACGGCGCCCAGCTGCTCGCTTTGCGCCAGGGTGCCGGAATTGATCGTCACAAACGGGATCTTCTTGGCGGCAACGAGGCCCAGCGATTTTTGCAGCACGCTGAAGTCGGCGATGCTGACGATCACGCCGTCGTAGTTGCGGGCGGCCGATTGCTCGACCAGGCGCGCCATGTCGGCCAGGTCGCCATTCGGCGGATTGCGGTAGTCAACGCTGACATTGAAGTCTTCGCCTGCTTGCTTGACGGAATTTTTGATCGTATTCCACCAGGAATCGGAATCAGGCGCATGGCTGATCAACACGAATTTCTCGCCCGCCGCGTGGCTGGCGCTCATGCCCAGACCCAGTCCCAGGCCGAGGCCCAGCATGGCCAGGCTCTTCAGAAATCCCTTACGCTTATTGCTTTGCATGAATGTCTCCTTGAAGGATTAATTTTTATAGTTGCCAGCTTTTGTCGCGTGTCAGCGGGGAACCGGAAAACCGGCAAGACCCGATGCACTGCGCACAGCTTAGGCCACAAAAAAGACAAATGCAATAAAATTTTCAAAATAAATATAAATAGAAAATCATTTCTATTTTCTGAATTCACTCCTATAATTCTTGCCAGAACCAGCCGCAGCGCGAATTGATACACCGTCGCGGCCCAGCAAGCACACAGAGGAAAAAACCATGGCAGCCACCGCCCCCATCGAACAGCTGATGCAGCACATTGCCGCCGAGTACGACAATCTGTCGCGCCAGTTGAAAGTCATCGCCCAATACATTGAAAAGCACCGGGCCAGCCTGATGCTTGAGCGCATCAGCGACATCGCCACCGCTTGCGACGTACAACCATCGGCCATCGTGCGCTTCGCGCAGCGTTTCGGCTACACGGGCTTTTCCGAAATGCAGGATGTGTTCCGCCAGGCGTACACGGACCAGGCTGGCGCCACGCCCGACTACCAGCAGCGCATCCGCAAGCTCATTTCCACGCGCGATGCGGCGCTCAGCGCAGGCGACCTGACGCGCGAATTCGTCGGCGCCAGCCGCGCCGGCCTCGACGACCTGGCGGCCGGCCTGGACGACGCGCAGCTGGAAGCGGCCGTCAACCTGCTGCTGAAAGCGGAGAATATCTATGTGATCGGCGTGCGCCGGTCCTTTCCGATCGCCTCCTACATCGCCTACGCGCTGGAACACACGGACAAGCGCGTGCACCTGATCAGCGGACTGGGTGGCATGCACCGCGAACAGATGCGCAGCGTGCGCGAACGCGATGTGGCGATCGCCATCAGTTTCTCGCCTTACGGCAAGGAAACCCAGCAGTGCATCAAGGCGGCACAAGACAAGGGTGCCAGGGTACTGGTGATTACCGACAGCAAGCTGGCGCCGCTCGCGCGGACCGCCGACGCGCTGCTGACCGTCACCGAGGGCAGCGCCTTCGCCTTCCGCTCGCTAACCAGCACCATCTGCCTGTGCCAAGCGCTGTTCATCGCGCTGGCATACAAATTAGAGCTCGACATCGAAGAAATCCACACCCCAGGAGAACATGATGATTGAAGTAGCGTTGTTCGGCGCCGGACGCATCGGCAAAATCCACGCGGCCAACCTGGCTGCCCAACCCGGCGTGCAGTTCAAGTACGTGGTCGACGTCAACCAGGAAGCGGCGGCCACCCTGGCTGGCCTGCATGGCGGCAGCAGCGCCACGGTGGAAGCGGCGCTGGCCGACCCGGCCATCAAGGCCGTCGTCATCGCTTCCAGCACAGACACGCACGCGGACCTGATCCTGCGCTCGGCCGCTGCCGGCAAGGCCATCTTTTGCGAAAAGCCCGTCGACCTGACGATAGACCGCGCGCGCGCCTGCGCCGCCGCCGTCAAGGAAGCCAAGGTCATGTGCATGCTGGGCTTCCAGCGCCGCTACGATCCCACTTTCAATGCCGTCAAGCAACGCATCGAAGCGGGCGAAATCGGCACGCCCGAATTGCTGGTCGTCACCAGCCGCGATCCTGGCCCGCCACCGGTCAGCTACATCAAGGTCTCGGGCGGCATCTTCAAGGATATGCTGATCCACGATTTCGACATCTTCCGCTGGATACTCGACGACGAAGCCGTCAGCGTGCACGCCACGGGCAGCTGCCTGGTGGACCCGGCCATCGGCGAGGCGGGCGATCTGGACACGGCCGTCGTCACCATCCGCACGGCCAAGGGACGCTTGTGCCAGATCAATGCCTCGCGCCGCGCCGCCTACGGCTACGACCAGCGCTTCGAAGTGCTGGGCAGCGCCGGCATGCTGCAGGCGGGCAACCACAAGCCGACGGAAGTGACGGCCTATGGTTCTGTGAACGTCAGCGTCGACAGGCCGGAAGACTTCTTCCTGGAACGCTACCGCGTCGCCTACGCGCAGGAAATGGCGCACTTCTTTGACGCCCTCACCCATGGCACGCCGCTGCGCACCACAGTGCACGATGGCTTGAAGGCGCTGGAACTGGCGGAAGCGGCCACCTTGTCATGGCGCGAACAGCGTGTGGTCACTTTATAAACCAATAATAAAAATATCTGGAGACAGCATGTCATCCCCAACATTAAAAGTCGGCATCGTCGGCCTGGGCCGGCTGGGCCAGCGCCATGCCATCAACCTGGCGCAGCGCGTACCGAATGCCGAAGTGGTGGCCGCCTGCAGCCCCGTGCCAGCCGAACTGGACTGGGCCGCCAGCACGCTGGGCATTACCACCGGCTATGCGGATTATGACGCCCTGCTGGCCCATCCGGGCCTGGACGCCGTCTTCCTCGTCACGCCCACCTCGCTGCATGCGGACCAGATCATCGCCGCCCTGCGCGCCGGCAAGCACGTGTTTTGCGAAAAGCCGCTGTCGCTGGACCTGGCCGACTGCCTGAAAGTGGAAGCGGAGGCGGCGCGCCACCCGCAGCTGACCATCATGATCGGCTTCGTGCGCCGTTTCGATGCCAGCTACCATGACGCGCAGCAAAAGATCGCCCAAGGTTGTATCGGCAAGCCGTATCTGGTGCGTTCGCAAACCTGCGATCAGAACGACCCCAGCGGTGCCTTCATGCGCTTCGCCCCCACCAGTGGCGGCATCTTCCTCGATTGCAGCGTGCACGATATCGACCTGGCGCGCTGGCTGCTGGGCAACCCCGTGCCCAGGCGCGTGTATGCGAGCGGCACCAATGCCATCCACACGGGCTTGCAGGCATTCGGCGACGTCGACAATGGCCTGGCGACAGTCGAGTTCACCGATGGCAGCATGGCCAGCTTCATGGCCTCGCGCACCATGGCGCATGGCCATGAAACCCTGACGGAAGTGTTCGGCACGGGCGGCCGCCTGGCCGTGGGCAGCAATCCGCGCCTGAACAGGGTGGAAATTTCGGATGCGCATGGCGTGCGCAATGAATGCACGCCCGACTTCTATGCCCGCTTCGCCGACGCCTTCCTGATCGAAGCGCAGGAGTTCACGGACGCGGCACTGGGGCGGCGCACCCTGTCATTGACCTTGCACGACGCGACGGAAGCGACGCGCATCGGCCTGGCCATGACGCAAGCGATGCGCGAAGCACGGCCCGTCGAGTTTTAAGCCGCAGTGGACTCAGGCGGCCGGCGCGGAAAACGGCTGCCTGGGTGTGACGGCCAGGCGCAAACGCATGGCAATTTTTCTAATTATGATAGGGAAATGATGTCGCGGGCGCGGGCCGCACCTACGCGCCGATGCGCTATACAATAAGCGCCTGCCCAACCTAAAACCAGGCCGCCATGACGAACAACGACAGCAACTCCCCTTCCCTCGCCGGCGTGGCCGAACGCTACGTCAAGCTGGTTCTGGCCATGGGCCAGCACGATGCCTCGTATGTCGACGCCTATTACGGCCCGCCCGCATGGCAGCAGGAAGCGCTAGAACAGCAACAGGGTTTGAGCGATATCAAGGATAGCGCAAACGAGGCGCTGGCCCTGCTGGCCGACGAACCTTGCCTGCGCGCCCTCAACCTGCGCAAGCAGTTGCAAGCCGTGCTGGCGCGCGCGGAGATGCTGCAAGGCACACGTCTCGATTTCGATACGGAAAGCGCGCGCCTGTACGATGCCGTTTCGCCCCACCACAGCCGCGCATACTACGAAGAATTGGTGACGCAGATCGACGCCCTGCTGCCCGGTTCCGACACCGTCAGCGAGCGCGTGAACGCCTTGCGCGCGCAACTCGTCATTCCCGCCGACAAGCTGCGCGCCGTCATGGAAGCGGCCATCCGCGCGGGCCGCGAACGCACCTTGCAGTACATCGCCCTGCCCGAAGGCGAAGATTTTGTACTGGAATTCGTCAACGACAAACCGTGGAGTGGCTACAACTGGTACAAGGGCAACTACCAGAGCGTGATCCAGATCAATACGGACTTGCCCGTGTATATCGATCGCGCCGTCGACCTCGGTTGCCACGAAGCGTATCCGGGTCACCACGTCTACAATGTGCTGCTCGAGCGCGATCTGGTACGCGGCAAGGGCTGGGTGGAATACTGCATCTATCCACTGTACTCGCCGCAATCACTGATCGCGGAAGGCACGGCCAATTACGGCATCGAACTGAGTTTCACGGATGAAGAACGGCTGGCTTTCGAACAGCAGGTGCTGTACCCGCTGGCGGGTCTGGACCCTGCGCTGGCGCCCCGCTATGCGCAACTCAACGCGCTGCTGGCCAAACTCGGCTACGCCGACAACGACATCGCGCGCCAGTACCTCGAAGGCGACCTGAGCCGCGATGAAGCGCTGGAATGGCTGGTCAACGTGCGCCTGTACCCGGCCGAAAAATCCGCGCAGCGCCTGCAGTTCTATGATGCCATGGGTGCTTATGTCATCAATTACAACCTGGGCCAGGACATGGCGAAAGCCTATGTCGAGCGCCAGGGCGCCACGCGCGCCGAGCACTGGGCAGCGTTCCGCGACCTGATGTCCTCGCCGCGCGTGCCTAGCGCACTGCTGGAATGACCCTCTTTCATCAAGGAGAAGTGCATGCCCAAGCCCGCCACGCGAGCCGCCGCCCTGCTGCTGGCCCTGTCCATCACCGGCATCGCCTGCGCCAGGGATGCCGTCGTCGCACCTGCACCCGCGCTGAGTGCGCGCCAGCAGGCGCTGATGGCCACCGTCGTGGGCAGCGCAGCCCATCCGCGCATCCTGCAGGTGCGCCTCGATGAACTGCATCCGACCCAGCCGGCCATCGGCTACGACCAGGTGTACTACAAGCTGGGACGCTATGCGGCCGAAGAAAAGCACCTCGCCGACATCGCCAAGCCAAAGAAATTCGCCGACCTGTGTGTAGCCAATGGCCAGGGCGACGTCTTGCCCGGCACGGCCAATGTAGCTGGCGCCACCCTGGCCGCGCCACCGGCCAGCTATCGCTGCAAGGCGGCCGTGGGCAGCCGTCCGCGCGACATGAAAAGCGTCGTCATCGGCCCGCGCGGCAGCGTGTACCTGACCGATGGCCACCATACGTTTTCCACTTTCTGGGATGCCGATGGCGGGCGCAATCATCAATTGAAGGTCTGGGTCAAGGTCAGCGACAATTTCAGCGCGCTGGGCGAAGCGGCGTTCTGGGCGCGCATGCGCGAGGAAAACAAGGTATGGCTAAAAAACGGCCGGAACCAGGCCATCACGCCGCAGCAACTGCCGTCCGCCATCGGCCTGCAATCGCTGGCTGACGACCCGTACCGCTCGCTCGTCTACTTCACGCGTGAAGTGGCTTATGCGCCGCCCGAGCAGGCCGCGGAATTCCTCGAATTCTACTGGGCCGACTGGCTGCGTCAGCAGGCCGAGGTCGACCTGGCCAGGACCGACAGGGGCGATGTCGCCAGCTACCTGGCCACCATCAAGACCGCATCGGCCGCGATGGCGGGCCTGAAAGCCACGGACATTTTCAGCGGCGGCAAGACGGCGCAAGCGCTGGGCTGGACGGGCGTCTTCCGCCAGGCGGCGCTGGACGAGCTGGCCACGCCGATGGGCAAGCTCAGCTACGCCATCGCGTACAAGAAATCGCTGGCAAGATAAACCCGCCGGCATAAACGACAACGGCCCGCCTGTCATTCGACAAGCGGGCCGTTTCTATGGCAGGTGCTGCTTACGCGATGCGTTCGCCGTTGGCCGGATCGAACATGGCCGCTTTCGACAGGTTGAACGACAGTTGCATGGTCTGCCCCGGCAGCACCGCTTCGCGCGGGTGCGTGCGGCAAGTCACGGCAGCGCCGTTCAAGCGCGTCGTCAGCAAGGTATCCGGGCCGGTCGGCTCGACCAGGTCGATCAGACAGCCCAGTTCCTGGCCCACGTCGCCGTGCGCGCTGCTCATGTCCGTGATCTGCTCCGGGCGCACGCCCAGGATCACGTCGCGGCCCGCATAGCTGCGCAGTTTTTCGGCGTCGAAAGGCAAGGCAAGGCGCATGCTCTTGCCCGCGTTCTCGATGGAGACCAACACCTCGCCGCCTTCGATGACGGGCTTGACGGTAATGAAATTCATCGATGGCGAGCCGATGAAGCCGGCCACGAACAGATTCGCCGGATTGTCGTAGATTTCCTGCGGCGTACCCAGTTGCTGCACCACCCCATCCTTCATGACGGCGATCAAATCGCCCATGGTCATCGCCTCGATCTGGTCATGCGTGACGTAGACAATGGTGGCTTTGAGGCGCTGATGCAGCAGCTTGATCTCGGCACGCATTTCCACACGCAGCTTGGCGTCCAGGTTCGACAGTGGTTCGTCGAACAGGAACAACGATGGCTTGCGCGAGATGGCGCGGCCCATGGCGACCCGCTGGCGCTGGCCACCCGACAGCTGCGCCGGACGGCGGTCCAGCAAATGCGTGATCTGCAGGGTTTCGGCGACGCGGGCGACGATCTCTTCCTGCTCCGCCTTCGGCACTTTTTTCACGTTCAGGCCAAACGCGATATTCTCGCGCACCGTCATCGACGGGTACAGCGCGTAGGACTGGAACACCATGGCGATGTCGCGGTCCTTCGGCGGCAGGTCGTTGACCACCTTGCCGTCGATGAGGATTTCGCCCGAGGTGACGCTTTCCAGGCCGGCCACCATGTTGAGCAAGGTCGATTTTCCGGAGCCGGAGCCGCCGACAAGGATCAGGAACTG
Source organism: Janthinobacterium algoris (assembly GCF_051380935.1). NCBI lineage: Bacteria > Pseudomonadati > Pseudomonadota > Betaproteobacteria > Burkholderiales > Oxalobacteraceae > Janthinobacterium > Janthinobacterium algoris. Next base: position 305,130 of record NZ_JBNYXZ010000004.1, read on the forward strand.
GCCATCCTTGATCTCGATGTCGATGCCCTTGAGGACTTCGACGCCATTCGTGTACACCTTGCGGATACCGCGTATCGATAAACTGGACATATTATTTCCTTAACCTTTGACTGCGCCTGCGGTCAGACCGCGCACAAAATAACGGCCTGCGACCAGATAGACCAGCAGGGTAGGCAGCGCGGCAATCACCGCGGCTGCCATGTTGACGTTGTATTCCTTCACGCCCGTGGACGTGTTGACCAGATTGTTCAAGCCCACCGTGATCGGCTGCGAATCGCCGCTGGCGAAGACGATGCCAAACAGGAAGTCGTTCCAGATCTGCGTGAATTGCCAGATGATGCAGACGACGAAAATCGGACCCGAAATCGGCAGCACAATCTTGCGGAAGATCAGGAAGAAGCCGGCGCCGTCGATGCGCGCCGCCTTGATCAATTCTTCCGGCACACCGATGTAGTAGTTACGGAAGAACAGGGTCGTGAAGGCAGTGCCATACACCACGTGCACGAAGACCAGGCCCGTGGTGGTATTGGCCAGGCCGAATTCGCCCAGCAAGCGCGCCATCGGCAAGATGACTACCTGGAACGGAATGAAGCAGCCCACCAGCAAGGCGGCAAACAGCATTTCCGACCCACGGAAGCGCCAGTGCGCGAACACGTAGCCGTTGAAGGCGCCCAGGAAGGTCGAAATCAGCACGGCGGGAATCACCATCTTGATCGAGTTCCAAAAGAACGGCTGCATGCCGTCGCAGGTCACGCCCGTGCAGGCCGAAGACCAGGCCTTGGACCAGGAATCGAATTGCCACACGTGCGGCAAGGCCAGCAGGTTGCCGCTGCGGATCTCGTCGAGCGACTTGAACGACGTCGACAGGGTCACGTACAGGGGCACGATGTAGTACACCGCGAACAGAATCAGCAGCAGGTATAACACCACCCGTCCCAGAGTGAGTTTGTTGTTACGTGTAGGAGTGTGTGTCATCTCATCGCCTTTGCGCTGCGCGTTTCCAGGTACATCAGCGGCACGAGCACGGCCACGATGGTGGCCAGCATCATCATTGCCGATGCCGAGCCCAGGCCCAACTGGCCGCGGGTGAAGGAAAACTGGTACATGAAGATGGCCGGCACGGACGACGAGTTGCCAGGTCCGCCAGCCGTCAACGCAATGACCAGGTCGAAGCTCTTGATGGCGATATGCGCGAGTATCAGCAGCACGCTGAAGAATACGGGCCGCATGGCAGGAATCACGATGCGCCAGTAGATCGTCGGCAGCGACGCGCCATCGACTTGCGCCGCCTTGATGATCTCGTCGTCGATGCCGCGCAGGCCTGCCAGGAACAGCGCCATGACGAAGCCCGAGGATTGCCACACGCCGGCGATCACCACCGTGTAGATGGCCATGTCGGAGTTCACCAGCCAGTCGAAGGTGAACGAGGTCCAGCCCCAGTCGTGCATGACCTTTTCCAGGCCCAGGCTGGGATTGAGCATCCATTTCCAGGCGGTGCCGGTGACGATGAAGGACAACGCCATCGGGTACAGGTAAATGGCGCGCAGCGCGCCTTCGGCGCGGATTTTCTGGTCCAGCAGGATCGCCAGGAACAGGCCGATGGCGATGCTGCAACCGATGAACAGGACACCAAAAATGCCGAGGTTCTTGAGCGAGGTCCACCAGCGCTCGTTGTCGAACAGCTCGACGTATTGCACCAGGCCGGCGAACTCGTAGTTCGGCATCAGCCGCGATTCGGTCAGCGACAGCCAACCGGTCAAAAAGATAAAACCATAGACGAACAGCAGACTGGCGATGAGCGTGGGGCCCAGCACCATCTGCGGTATCCATCGGTCGAATTGCTTGCGTATGGACATAGGAGAGCCGTAGAGAGAACTGCGTGTGGCACCCGCCTGGGCGGGAGCCTGCGGTGCATGCGATGCAGCGAGCGCCGGCGGGGAAGCCGGCGCCGTCGTGATTACTTCACTTTTGCCGCTTTGGCCAGCGCTGCAACCGCGTCTTTCGAGCTCATGTTGGTGTTCATGAACTTGGCGATGACGTCGGTGACGGCGCCTTGCGTGGCCGATGCCAGCGCCATGCCGTGCGCGAACGATGGCACCAGGCCGCCGGTCTTGTTGGTGGCGTCCATGTCTTCCATCGATTTCAGGGCGCAAGCGTCAAACTTGTCCTTGGAAACGCCGGAACGCACGGGGATGGAACCCTTGTTCAAGTTGAAGATCGACTGGAACTTCGGATTCATGATGGCGTTGGCCAGAGCGATCTGCCCTTTCTTCGCATTCGCATCCTTTTGTGTGAACATGGCAAACGAATCGATGTTGAAGGTGTAAGCCTTGTCGGTGCCAGGAGCTGCCACGCACAGATAATCCTTGCCCGGCACTTTGCCGGCGGCCGTGAATTCGCCCTTGGCCCAGTCGCCCATGAACTGGAAGCCGGCCTTGTTGTTGATGACCATGGCGGTGGCCAGATTCCAGTCGCGGCCGGCCGCGTCCTTGTCGATGTAGGTCTTCACCTTGCCCAGGGTGTCGAACACCTTGAGCATGGTCGGGCCGGTCAATTCCTTCTGGTCCAGCTTGAGGATGGCCTTCTTGTAGAACTCGGTGCCGCCCACGCCCAGCGCGACCGACTCAAACACGGTGGCATCCTGCCATGGCTGGCCGCCGTGGGCAATCGCGATGCCGCCCGATTTCTTGATTTTCTCGGCCGCGTCGAAGAACGCATCCCAGGTGGTCGGGGTGGTGGCCACGCCGGCTTTTTTCAGCACTTCCGGATTGACCCACATCCAGTTGACGCGGTGGACGTTGACGGGAGCGGCAACGTAGTGGCCCTTGTATTTCATGATGTCAGCGACGACTTTCGGCAGCACGGCATCCCATTTGCCTGGAATGGCGGCATCATCGATATTGGCCAGCACGCCTTCCGCGCCCCACTCCTGGATCGATGGGCCCTTGATCTGGGCGGCCGTTGGCGGGTTGCCGGAAATGACGCGGGTTTTCAGTGCGGTCGCGGCGTTTTCGCCAGCGCCGCCAGCCACGGCAAAGTCTTTCCAACCGAAGCCGCTTTCTTTCACGATTTGCTGCAACTGGCCCACGGACTTCGCTTCGCCGCCGGAGGTCCAGTAGTGCAACACTTCCACGTCGGTCGCAAAGGCGCTGCCAGCGAATGCCAGGGTGGTCAATGCGGCCAGTTGGGTAATCTTGAATTTCAGTTTCATCTCCACATTCCTTTTTTGATCAAGCTTTTAGGGGGCTTCGGCATACGGGGGCCGAAAAAGGTGAAATCTGCGCCTGTACCGGCGCTCTTGTACTCAGACCCGCTTGCAAACGGGCATCATCTTCAGTGAAAAGACGGCGCCGTGATCCATGACATGCCTACATTGTATTTATATCACGGGACGGCGCCAAAAACGCATCCGCGAAGGATGCGCCAGGTTGATCTGCGCTTACAATGCCTGCAAACTTAGAACCAGGTTTCCACTTGGAAACCATAGGAAGTGCCGCTGGTATTGTTGTTATAGATCGGGCCGCCGTTGTTCGACGCATTTACCGAAGCGGTGGCCGCATCGTTCCATTTGCCGTACGTCACGAAAGCGCGCAGTTCAGGACGCGACCACAGGCCGGGACCTGCAGAGATCGTCGGCGCGATGGTCAGCTTGGTCAAGCGCTTGGCCGGTTGGCCGCCCGCTTGCGTCACGCGGTCCGTGCCCAGTTCGCCCACCAGCTTGAAGTTGTCGGTGAATGCATATACAGGGCGCACGCCGACCGAGGTCCAGGTCGAGGAACCTTTGGCGTTCGACTCGTCTTTTTGCCACAGGGCGACAAATTCCATGCCGAAATTGGCCATCGGCTGGATCGCCATGTCATTGAAGATGCGCGTGCGTTTCACGTCCGAACCGAAATTGGTGTCGCCCGAAGCGCCGAACTGCGCGCCATTGCCGGTGCCAGGACCGACGCCGTACTGCACGCCAAAGGTGTTGCCGCCGCCGAACACTTTACCTTGACGGTGGAAGGCCGACAGTTGCCAGCCGTTATTGCGCTTGCCCGTGAGGACGTCGTCCTTGCCTTCGCCGATGATGTAGGTCGCGGCCAGGTCCAGGGTGCCGTTTTCATTGACGGGAATCTCGCCAAAGATGAAGTTCTGGCGCACGGCCGATTTGGTGTTGACGCCGCCGTTCGGCAACGCGATCTTGATGTCGTTGTCCTTGAAGAAGGCATACGAGAATTTACCGGGGCCGGCAGGAATGCGGTCCAGGCCGGCGCCCGTGCCGTTCATGTTGATGTATTGCAGATCCAGCATGTGGATGTCAGGACGGTAGTAGAAGCGTTTACCGATCCAGGCCGTGCCGCCGTTCAGGAAATCGAGTCCCTGCGCTTCGACATAGGCCTTGACGATGCCCAGTTTGTTGTCGCCGAAATCCGAATTTGGCGCGTAGGCGTTGACCCAGATGGTGGCCAGGTAGTTCACGCCGCCGGACTTGGCGACGGACTTGGTGTAGCCGAATTCCGTGTAGGCGTCGCACTCATTGCCCAGACGGTATTTCATGGTATTGCCACCCAGGCCGAAGCAGCCTTGCGAACCGCCGCCGCCCGAAGTATTGCTGCCGGCGCCGGCGCGCAGGTAGCCATGGAAGCCTTCGGAGTCGGATGGATACATGGGGTCGGCGACAGCGGAACCGCTGGCGATGGCTAAGACGATGGCAGCCGGCAGCGTTTTCAACACGGCCTTCAACATGGTGCGATGCAGCATGGTAAGTCTCCTCAGTAGTTATTTTTTATCTAGTCATTCGTGGCCGAATGTACTGGCCAGAATTCTTTCCAGCAGGGATATAGTAACTATACTACGAACAAATATCAACATATTATGTTGTAATCCTACGACTACTCTGCGACACTTTATTTGCATACTAATGTGCGAGTTGAAGCCCTGTTTTTTTCCGCTGGCGCTACCGTTTCCGGCACTGTGGACAAGCATTTGCGCAGGCATACCGCATTTTTCGGCACGCGGCACGTATACGAATTAAAATCCTTGATTTTTGCCCATAACGACAGTGCGCCGCCACGACCGCGCACGCAGACGAGACTAAGCACCGCCATGAAAATTGATGAAAAAATGGAAGTAGCAGGCAGCGATCCGGCGGAGCGTTTCAGTGAAGGGCCACGCCTGCTGGCAGACATCGGCGGCACCAATGCCCGCTTCGTGCTGGAAACGCGCCAGGGCCACCTGGAAGCGGTGGCCGTGCTGCCCTGCGACGACTACGCTTCGCTGCTCGACGCCATCACCGCCTATATGGATAGCAGCGAGGCGCGCGCCGCCGGTTCGGCGCGCGTGCGCCATGCGGCCATCGCCATCGCCAATCCCATCGACGACGACAATATCCGCATGATGAACCATCACTGGTTCTTCTCGATCGAGGCGATGCGCACCGCGCTGGGCCTCGACACGCTGCTGGTGGTGAATGACTTCACGGCGCTGGCCATGGCCCTGCCCTATCTGCGGCCCGACCAGCGCCTGCAGATCGGTGGCGGCATGGCGCGCGCCGACAGCGTCATCGGCCTGCTCGGTTCGGGCACGGGCCTGGGTGTGTCGGGCATGATTCCCGCCGAAGACCGCTGGATCGCGCTGGGCAGCGAAGGGGGCCACGTCAGCTTCGCCCCCTGCGACCAGCGCGAGATGGATGTGCTGTCCTTCGCCTGGCGCGAACTGTCGCACGTCTCGGCCGAACGCCTCGCCTCCGGGCGCGGCCTGGAACTGATCTACCGCGCCCTGTCCGACCGGGCTGGCCGGCATGATGTGCAGCCGCTGCTGGCGGCCGACATCACCAGCCGCGCCCTGAACAATGAATGTGATGTATGTCTGGAGGCGGTGGACTGCTTTTGCGCCATCCTCGGCTCCATCGCCGGCAACGTGGCCATGACCCTCGGTGCGCTGGGTGGCATCTATATAGGCGGGGGCATCGTGCCGCGCCTGGGCCCCCTGTTCGAACAGTCGCAGTTCCGCGCCCGCTTCGAGCAAAAGGGCCGCCTGAACGAGTACCTGGCGCAGATTCCCACCTTCTTGATCACGGCCGAACTGCCTACTTTTCTCGGCATCGCCGCCATCCTGGCGCAAAAGCTCAAGCGCGCGCATTCCGGCGCGCCCGTGCTCGAATCGGTGCGCCAGGCGCGCGGGCGCATGAGCCCCTCCGAATGCAAGGTGGCCGACTGGGTGCTGAAGGAGCCGAACGCCATGCTGACCCTGCCGATTGCCGAAATCGCCCAGCGGGTCGGCGTCAGCCAACCCACGGTGATGCGCTTTTGCCGCTCGATCGGGGTGCAGGGCCTGGCCGATTTCAAATTGAAGCTCGCTTCCGGCCTGACGGGCGGCGCCATCACGGTGGCCCACTGCCACGTGGAGATTTCGGACTCCGACGCCGAACTGGCACGCAAGGTGCTGGGCAATAACGCCTCGGCCGCGCTGGCCCTGCGCGACATGCTCGATGTGAAGGCGCTGACGGCGGCCATCGAACTGCTGCGCGGCGCGCAGCGCGTGGAATTGCTGGCCGTGGGCAGCGCCCGCGTGGTGGCCGACGACATGCAGCACAAGCTGCTCAACCTGGGCATCGTCAGCAGCTTCTTTGCCGATCCGCAGGCACAGGAAATGAGCGCCGCCATGCTCAAGCCGGGCGACGTCGCGCTGGTGATTTCCCGCTCGGGCGCCCTGCCCGACCTGCTGCGCACCGTCAAGGTGGCGCATGGCTGTGGCGCGCGCGTGCTGGCCATTACGGCCAGCGGTTCGCCGCTGGCCAAACTGGCCGACGTGCTGCTGACATTGAACCACCCGGAAGGCAATCTCAATTTCGTGCCCATGATCGTGCGCCTGCTGCAACTGATGATGCTCGATATCCTGTCGGTGGGACTGGCGCGGCGCGACACGGCGCAGCGCACCAGCGCCGCCGAACTGGAAGAGGGACAATTGCACGGCATGCGCATCAGCGGCAAGCTGAAATTCGGTGGCCACCTCGAATAAGGCGGCGCACGCCGCCCCCGATACGGCCAGCGGCGCCACCGTGCATGACGTGGCGCGCGTGGCCGGCGTGTCGGCCATGACGGTATCGCGCGTGATCAACGGGCGCGCCAGCGTCAGCACGGCCACGCGCGACAAGGTCGAGGCGGCGATCACCAGCCTGCGCTACCAACCCAACCTGGCGGCCAGGGCGGCCCGCACGGGCACCCTGCGCATCGGCCTGCTATACAGCAACCCCAGCGCAGCCTTCCTCAGTGAATTTTTGGTCGGCGCCATGGACCAATGCCGCCAAGGCGGCGGCCAGCTGCTGCTCGAACGCTGCGAAGACCTGGATAGCCAGCGCGCCGGCATCGCCTGCCTGGTGGCGGCCGGCGTGGACGGCATCCTGGTGCCGCCACCCCTGTGCGATTCGCCTGAAGTGCTGGCGCAGCTGAATCAAATGGGCATCCCTGCCATCGCCGTAGCCACGGCGCGCCCCTCGCCCGATGTGTCGGCCGTGCGCATCGACGACTACGAAGGCGCGCTGGCCATGACGCGCCATCTGCTCACGCTGGGCCACCGCGACATCGGCTTCATCGAAGGCGATCCGGCGCACACCCCCGCCCTGCTGCGCCGCCAGGCCTTCGAGGACGCCATGCGGGAAGCGGGCTTGCCGGTACCGCCACACAGGGTGGCGCAAGGCTATTTCACGTATCGCTCGGGGCTCGACGCAGCGCGCCAGCTGCTGGCGCAACAACCTCCCCCCAGTGCCATCTTCGCCAGCAACGACGACATGGCTGCCGCCACCCTGGCCGTGGCGCACGGCATGGGTTTGCAAGTGCCGCAAGACGTGAGCGTATGCGGTTTTGACGATACGCCAGTGGCCACCACCGTCTGGCCGGAGCTGACCACCATCCACCAGCCCATCGCCGACATGGCGCGCGCCGCCGTCAATCTCGTCATCGACGAGATACGCCAGCGCCGCGCGGGAGAACCCGCGCCCGCCACGCATCGCCTGATGGAATTTACCCTGGTCGAACGGGCATCGTCGGGTAGGTATGCGCCGCCAGCGGAAAAGGGCCAACGCAGACCTTGATGCGGCCAGAACAGGCGATGCCCGCCACACGTGCCCGGCCCTACACCGCCTCGGTCAAGGCCGAGCTGCCGATGGAAGTGACGGCATAACCGTTGCGGCCAGCGCTTTTTGCCTTGTAGAGCGCCGTGTCGGCCGCCGTCAATAATGCCCCTGCCGTCGTATCGCCCTGGGCACTGAACGCCAAACCGACACTGGTGGCGACATGCAGACCGATGCCGCCGCAATCAAAGTGCACGACCATCTCTTGCACGATTTTCTTGCCCAGTATGGTGAGCTCGGACTGATCCGTCAGTTGTTCAAAAATGATGACAAACTCGTCGCCTGCCAGGCGCGCTACCGTGTCCGAGGCCCGGACGCAAGCTTTGAGCCGTTTGGCAAATTCAATCAACACCAGGTCGCCGATGCCATGCCCGTACGTATCATTTATTTTCTTAAAATAATCGATATCCAGATAGGCCAGCGCCAGGCCCGTACCAGCGCGCCGGGCGCGCGTCAATGCCGCGGTCAGCGCCTCGTCAAACATGCGCCTGTTGTGCAGGCCGGTCAGCATGTCAGTGCGCGCCAGAGCCGCGAGGTTGCTCTCCGCAGCTTCCCTCTGCAGCGACAGCGCATAAAATGCACGGCTCAGTTTTCCGAACTCGTCTTTGCGGGCGACATCAAACACCGCAATATCGGCATTGCCGGAGCGTATGCTCGCCACATGCCGGCCCAGATCACCCAAGGGACGCAAGAGCAGCATCACCGCGAGCCAGCCGGCACCACTGGCCAGGAAGGCGACGCCTGAGGAAGCAATGATGACTTTGGCATAAATATCGGTGATCGGCGTGAATGCTTCGCTTTCAGGGTAGACGGCGCCGATGATCCAATCGGCCGTGCGCAGACGCTTGTACGTGATAATCGCCTGCACGCCTTGCCTGGTTTTACCCTGCGTCCAGCCGTCGAATCCACGCAAGGCGGCCAGTGTGGAAGGCATCGCACCGCTCTTTTCATCAGTCTCTCGCATCAGGATGCGCGTCGCATCCGGATGGTGGAGTATCGTGCCGTCATCGGTCAACATGAACAGATAACCGCTCTTGCCCGGCTTGAGCTGCTCCCACTGGCCGAAAAATGTCGGGCTTTGCAAATTGATACCGCCAGCGATCACATACAGTAATTTGCCGGCTTCGTCATAGATCGGTTCGGTTACCAGCACAATGGGTTTGCCCGATAACAGGCTCTTGAATGGACGCGATATCACGCCTTCCCTGAACTTGACGGTATCGATAAAATATTCCCGCGTGGCGAAATTGAGTTTGCCGACCACGCGCCGGTCATTCATGCTGGCAATCAATTGCCCCGTAGCATCAAAGGCGACAAGATTAAAAAATTCCTCGCGCAGGGTGGGATGATTTTCAATAAATGCCTGCATCCGCTGCGGATGTTCATACACGTCCGCAGGTAGCCCTTCCGCCAACACCCTGAGCAGTGCTTTCTTCGCATTCAAGTCTTCGTCGATATATGCCGCCGCACTGGTCAGCAAGGCATATTGCTGATTGCCGATGACCGACGCCATCTGCCCTTGCGCGACATATAGCGATGTGAGCGCAACCGAACCCGTCGCGCACAGCACCAGCACGCCCACGAGCACAGTCATCTTGAATTTGAAGCTCCTGGGATTGAAAAACTTCCATATCTTATGCATGCGAACTTCCTTCTCAGCGCCCATGCTCTGTAAGGCGCACAAATCTACCAGGTGGCGCCGTGCATCACAGTGGGTGGAGCGGTATATTTTTCAGCGGATGACTTGGAGCCTATCCCCGCAGATGTATACACTCCCAGGATAGGCTCTTGACATGGCGAGAAAGCAAATCTTACGCCTATTATTGCAAAAAGGGCGCCATGGCGCCGCCTAATACACACACGCTACCCGTATCATCGCAATATAGTGCGCTCCAGCAACGATTCCACCAATTGCACCGACGGCGGGGCGCCGCCGGCGGCCAGGCAAGCGCCCGCCCCGGCCGCGACGGCAAAGCGCAAGTGCTGGCCGCCGTCGGCGTCAAGCCGGTACATCAGGCTGTACAGCAAGCCGCCGATGCTGGCGTCGCCCGCCCCCACCGAGTCGACCACCTCGATGGCGGGTGGCGCCGCCCGCCATGTTTGCTCGCCCTGGTACAGGGCCGCGCCCTGCGCACCACGCGTATATAAATAGGTGGCTTGCCGATTCCAGCTGCGCAGCGTGGCAAACGCGCCATCGATGTCGTCGTGGCGGAACAGGCCCGCCAGGTCTTCATCCGACACTTTCACCACGTCAGCCAACTCCGTCATGCGGCGCAAGGTGGCGTCGTAACGTTCATCCATCATGATGCGGAAATTCGGGTCGTAGCTGATGTTCACGCCGGCCGCTTTTAATTCCTGCGCCAGCGCTACCAGCTTGCCCGCCAGCGGTTCGCGCGCCAGGCTGATGCCACCGAAATGCACCCATTGCGCCCCCTGCATCCAGCCGCTGGGCAGCTGCGCCGCGTCAAAATGCAGATCGGCGCTGTCGTCGCCGATGAAGTAATAGGTGGGCGGATGCAGTTCATGCACGATGGCCAGCAGCGGCGACTTCGCATGGCGCTGCAAGAAACGCATGTCCAGGCCCGCCGCCTCGGTGGCAGCGGCCAGCGCGTCGCCAAAGACGTCGAGGCTGACGGCGCCGGCAAAGGCGCTGGGCACGCCCAGGCGCGCCATCACGCGCGCCACGTTCCAGGTCGAGCCGCCCACCTGGCTGCTCCAAGAGTCCGCGCCCGTGCGCAGCATGTCCGTCAGCGCTTCGCCGGCTGAAACGAATTGTGGAAAATCGCGTGAAAAAGCGGCGCTCATGCGGCACCGCCAAGCACGTTCAGCACTTCATAGCAAGCGCCCATGGTGTGGTAATCGACCTTGCCGGCCGGGCTTTTCTCCTTGCTGATCTTGCCGTTCTCGGGCGTCAAAATACGGTACCAGGCGCCGTGCTCATGGTCGACAAAATGCCGCCAGCTGTAATTCCATATCTTGTCGTAGCTGTGCCAGTAAGCTGCGTCGCCCGTACGCGCGGCCAGTACGGCGGCGGCGGCAAAGCTTTCCGCCTGCACCCAGAAGTATTTGTCGCCATCGCAGATTTCATCTTGCGGGCCAAAACCGTAATGGATGCCGCCATGCGCGCCATCCCATGCCTTGGCCAACGCCATGTCGTACAGGGCGCGCGCGCGCGGCAGCAGCCAGTCGGACGGACCGGCCATGAACCGGCTGTGGCGCTCCATGATCAGCAGCAGCTTGGCCCATTCCGTGAAGTGGCCGGGCTGGTAGCCCCACGGACGGAAAATATTGCTCTTGTCATGCAGGTTGTAGTCCCAGTCGATCGACCAGTCGGGTTTGTAGTGTTCCCAGATCATCCCGTTCGCCAGACCCGCCTGGCGCACGGTGATGTTGTGCGCCAGTGTCTCCGCGCGGTGCAGATAGCGCGCCTCGCCGGTCGCTTCAAAAGCAGCCAGCATGGCTTCGCAGGCATGCATGTTGGCGTTCTGGCCCCGGTAGCCGTCAAGCGTCGCCCAGTCGGCGCTGGCGACGTCCGCATACAGGCCGTGTTCGGGCAGCCAGAAGTGCTGTTCCATCAATTCGAAGGTCTCGTCCAGATACGCGCGCGCTTCCGGCATCCCTGCCTGCAAGGCGTGGGCATAGGCGAGCAGCACGAAGGCCAGGCCGTAGCAGTGGTTGGCGCCGTCTTCCACCGTCTTGACGCCGTCTTGCCACTTCAATTGCCACGCGTAGCCGCCCGTGGCCGGGTCGCGGTGCACGTCGCGCAAAAAGGCCACGCCGTGGCGCAGGGCCGCCTGGTAATCGTCATCGCCAAAATGGCGGTAAGCCATGGCGTAATTGAAGATGAAGCGCGTGCTGCTGACCAGATGGCGCGTGCTGGCGTCGTACACCGTGCCGTCATCGAGGAAGAAATGGTAAAAGCCGCCGCTCGCATCGATGGCGCGCGGGTGATAAAAGTGCATCGTGTGCAGGATATGCTTTTCGAGCATTTCCCTGGAGCGGAAATCGGGAGTCATGGGTCTCTCATGATATTGTTATCGATAACAATGATGATAGCATGCCGCCTCCACGCCGTCATGCCCAGTCAGGGGGTCTTGAACAGCCTGAGCTTTTCACGCCACAGTGCCGCCTGCGCGGGGTCGGGCGCCTGTCCCAGTTCGCCGTTATCGTACACCTTGACCAGCCGCTCGATCGCTTCCACGTCGCCCTGCTTCGCCGCCAGCAGGTACAGCGCGAAGGGCTTGGGCGCCGGCCCTTGCCGGGTTGGGCCGCCACGCCCCTGCTCCAGCAGCCGCGCGAAGCCCGTCTGGCCCGGTGGACTTTTAGCAATGGCCGCCATCTCGTACCAGCCCAGGGCAGCTTCGTCGCTTTGCGGCACGCCCTGCCCTACTTCATACGCGTACGCGACATTGTTCAAGCCGGGTGGATCGAGCACCTTGGCCGCCTGCATATACCAGCGAAATGCCTCCTTGCGCTGCGCATCATCGTGCGCCGTCATCATCAGGCGGTAGCCGATTTCATTGTAGGCGGGGATGAAGCCGTTTTCCGCATAGTACTTCAGCCAGTGCAGTGCGTGCGCCTGTTCTTCCGGGCTGCTGCGGATAGTTTCAAAGTGCTGGGCCACCATGAAGTTGGCCAGTTCCACGCCTTGCGCAGCGCCCTTGCGCGACCAGTATTCGCCCAGCTTGCGGTCGACTGCGATGCCCTGGCCCAGCGTATAGGCCACGCCCAGGAACGCCTGCGCCGGGCCATAGCCGCCTTCGGCCGATTTTTTCATCCATGCCAGGCCCGCGTCATAGTCGCGCGGCGTGCCCTCGGCGCCGTGCAGCATTTGCGCCAGCTCCAGCTGGGCGACGGTGTCGCCCCCTTCCGCCGCGCGACGCGCCTTGTCGAAGGCGGCGACTTTGTCTGGCGCCAGGTCGGCAGGACGGTTGATCACCGCCTGCACGCGCGCGCGCATCTCGTCCTGGCCCGTCATATCGAATTCGACCAGCGCCGGATGCTGGCGCGGTTCTTTGGTGGACGCTGGCTGCGCCAAGGCCAGGCTCAAGATGAACAGCATGGCCTTCATTTGTTTTCCTTTTCAGCCAATTTGCCGCGCCACTCGGCGGCGTCTTCGGCATTCGCCTGCTGCCCAAGTTCGCCTTTGACATACACATCAAGCATGCGCCGCATGGCGGGCAAGTCGCCGCTCCATGCCGCCCGCTCGTACCAGACCAGGGCCCACTTGTCCGACTGCGCCACGCCCAGGCCCAGTTCGTGTGCGCGGGCCAGGTTGCGCATGCCGGCCGGCTGCTTTTCACGCGCCGATCTTTGATACCAGGTGTAGGCCTCGCCGCGCTGCTGCTCGTCGGTGGCTGCGCGCATCAGATGCTCGCCCAAAGCGTTATAGGCAGGAACAAAGTGCTGTTCGAGCGCCGCCGCCTTCAGCCATGTGATGGCCAGCGCCTGTTCTTCGGCACGGCTCTCGCCGTTGATGAATTCCAGCGCCAAAATGGTTTGCGCCAGTTCGTCGCCTTGCGCCACGCCCTTGCGCAGCCAGTACTCGCCCTGTACGCGGTCGATGGGCACCTTGCCACCCACCGTGTAGGCCAGGCCCAAGGCCGATTGCGCCGGCGCATAGCCGCCTTCGGCAGACTTGCGTACCCAGACCATCGACTGCGCCGTGTCTTGCGGCGTGCCGACGCCCAGCTGCAGCATGCGCGCCAGCGCCAGCTGCGCCTCCACATCGCCCCCTTGCGCGGCACGCTGCGCCTCGGCAAACTCGGCGATACTTTCCGGGCTGCTGGCCCGCGCATCCGCCCTTGCCTGAATGGCGATCAGCTGCAGTTCGAGCAAGGTGGGCGAGGTTTGCGCCAGGACGGGCAGCGGCAGTAGAAAAGGAATCAGCAAAAGTAATTTCTTGGGCATGCGACGGTGTCGGGAAGAAGAAAACACGCATGGTAGCTGATGCCACGTCAGACAGGCGCGCACTGCACGGGAAGTTTGACAGGGCATCCCGGCAGGCTTACATTGCATCAACTAAACCAACCTGCCCAGGAACACCATGAACCGTCTGTCCAAATTCGCCTTGACCTTGCTCCTGGCCACCTCCATGGGCGCCAGCGCCGCCGAAACCCAGCTGGCCGGCTGCGCCGCCAAGCGCGAAAGCATCCGCAGCGAATTGCGCCAGGCGCAGGAACAGGGCTTGTCCGACAAGGTTGCCGGCCTCACGCGCGCGCTCGACGAAGTCAACGCCCACTGCCGCGACAGCAGCCTGGTCGAACGCCACAACAAGAAGGTGCTGAAGGCGCAGGCCAAGGTGAACCAGACGGAGCGTTCGCTGCGCCTGGCCCAGGAAGCTAACAAAGAGCCAAAAAAAATCGCCAAGCTGGAAGGCAAGCTGGAAAAGGCCAAGGCGGAACTGGCCGCCCTGCAGGCGCAGCAGCTTTAAGTTTTCTCCCCCAGCAGTTGATAAATGCTGGAAAAATCCAGCGCGCCCGATCCCGCCTTGCTGTGCAAACTATATAAATTGCGCGACAAGGCGCCCAGCGGCACGGCCGCGCCGCTGGCCAGCGCGCTTTCCACGGCCAGGCCCAGGTCTTTCAACATCAGGTCGACGCCAAAACCGCCCGTGTAACCGCGCGACGCGGGCACGTTCTCGGCCACGCCCGGGCACGGGTTGTACACCTCCAGGGTCCAGTTGCGGCCCGAGCTTTTCGCCATCACGTCCGACACCACCTTCGGGTCCAGGCCATTGGCCACGCCCAGGCGTATGGCTTCGCTGGTGCCGATCATCAAAATCCCCAGCAGCATGTTGTTGCAGATCTTGACCGTCTGCCCACAACCCGAGCCGCCCGCGTGGAAAATCGCCTTGCCCATGATCTCCAGGTAAGGCCGCGCCGCCGCCAGCGCCGCCTCTTCGCCGCCCACCATGAAGGTCAGGCTGCCGTTGGTGGCGCCCGCCGTGCCGCCCGAAACGGGCGCGTCCAGCATGGGCAAGCCCTTCTCCTGCGCCGCGCGACCCACCTGGCGCGCCGCTTCGGTGGAAATCGTCGAACAGTCGATCAGCAAGGTGCCGGGCCGCGCCTGCGCCAATATACCCGCGTCGCCAAAAGAGTTACCCAAGTACGCCCCCAGCACGTGGCGGCTGGCCGGCAGCATGGTGATGACGATGTCGGCCGCGTGAATCGCCGCCGCCTGGTCATCGGACACCAGGCCACCGCCATCGGCAAACTGCCGCACGCTGGCCGGCAGCAAATCGAAGCCCGTCACGGCATGGCCGGCGCGCACCAGGTTTTGCGCCATGGGCAGCCCCATGTTACCGAGGCCGATGAAAACGATATTGGTGCTCAAGCTCATCCCTGCCCCTTATTTCATCGAAATGGTGGTATTGACGCCGCTGCCGCCGTCGTCCGGGGCGAACCAGCGCGCCGTGACGGTTTTGGTCTGCGTCCAGAAGTACAAGGCTTGCTTGCCATTCGGGCCCAGGTCGCCCAGTTTCGAGGCGCGCGATCCCGTAAAACTGAAATACGCGACGGGCACGGGAATGGCCACGTTGATGCCCACCTGCCCCACGTCGATCTCGTTCTGGAATTTGCGCCCCGCCCAGCCGGACGAGGTGAAGATCGAGGTGCCGTTGCCGTTCGGGTTGGCGTTGATGAAGGCGATGGCCTGGTCCAGCGTATCCGTCTCGACCACGCACATGGCGGGGCCGAAAATCTCTTGCGTATAGACGGAGTTCGATGCTGCTACCTTCGAGAAAATCGTCGGCCCCATGAAGTTGCCGCCTTCGTAGCCCGCCACCTTGTGGCCACGGCCATCGAGCAGCAGCTGCGCGCCTTCATCCACGCCGGCCTGTATCAGTTTTTCCGCCCGTTGCATGGCCGCTTTCGAGACCATCGGCCCCAGGTCGGCATCGCGGTCGCTGCCCGGCCCCACCTTCAGCGCCTGCGAGCGGGCGACGATTTCCGGCAGCCAGGAGCGCGCTTCGCCCACCAGCACCACGACGGAATTAGCCATGCAGCGCTGGCCGGCCGCGCCGAATGCCGCGCCGATCAGGTTATTGATCGCTTGTTCCTTGTTGGCGTCAGCCAGCACCACGCAATGGTTTTTCGCGCCCATCATCGACTGCGCGCGCTTGCCCGATTCGCTGGCGCGGCGGTACACATGCGTGCCCACATGGGTGGAGCCGATGAAGGACACGGCCTTGATGTCGGGATGGTCGCACAGCATGTTGACGACGTCCGCGCCGCCATGCACGACGTTCAGCACACCCGCCGGCAAGCCCGCCTGGTACATCAGTTCGACCAGGTACATGGTCGACGACGGGTCCTGCTCCGACGGTTTCAGGACGAAGGTATTGCCGCAGGCGATGGCGATGGGGAACATGAAGCACGGCAGCATGACGGGGAAGTTGAATGCCGTGATGCCGGCGCCCACGCCCAGCGGCTGGTAGATGTTGTAGACATCGACGCCCGTGGCCGCGTTTTCCGCAATTTCTCCCAATTGCAGGGTGGCGATCGAGCACGCGTGCTCCACCACTTCCAGGCCGCGCATGACCTCCCCTTCCGCGTCGGGCAAGGTCTTGCCGTGTTCGCGCGTGATCAGTTCGGCCAGGGTAGCGATGTTTTCGCGGATCAGGTGCTGGTACTTGAGCATGATGCGCATGCGCGCCGCCAGCGGAGTATTGCGCCAGGTCTTGAATGCTTCCTTGGCCGTGGCGACGGCGAGGTTGACTTCATCCAGCGTGGAAAACGGCACCTTGGCGACGATTTCCTGCGTGGCCGGGTTGACGACATCGCGCCATTCGGTGCTGAGTGACGCGTGGTGCTTGCCGCCGATATGCAGGGGGATGGCGGTGACCGGTGTAAGTGCTTGGTTCATTGTCAGAGACTCCGTGCTTATTTTTTAACGAGGTTGCATGCCGCCGCATCCATAGGCTTGAAGGCCTGGTCGGCGGGGATGGTGGACAGCACTTTCAGGTAATCCCACGCGCCTTTCGATTCAGCCGGGGTTTTCACCTGCACCAGGTACATATCGTGGATCACGCGGCCGTCGGGACGGATCGAGGCGTTGTTCATGACGGCGTCCTTGATGGGCAACTGGCGCATTTTTTCGGCGACGATTTTCGAATCGTCGCTTTTGGCCGCCGCCACCGATTTCAGGTAGTGGTACACGCTCGAATACACGCCCGCCTGCACCATGGTCGGCTTGGCGCCCTTGTTGAGTGCCTCGAAACGCTTGGCGAAGGCGCGGCTGCGGTCATCGAAATCCCAGTAAAAGCCGTCCGCGTAGACCAGGCCCTGCGCCGTTTCCAGCCCCAGCGCATGCACGTCGGAGAGGAACACCAGCAAAGCGGCAAGGCGCTGGTCCTTGCCGCTGCCGATGCGAAATTCGCGTGCCTGCTTGATGGCGGAGACCACGTCTGCGCCGCCGTTGGCCAGGCCGATCACCTGCGCTTTCGAGCCTTGCGCCTGCACCAGGAAGGAAGAGAAATCGGACGCGTTGAGCGGATGGCGCACGGCACCCAGCACCGTGCCGCCATTGCGCTTGACGACTTCGCTGGCGTCTTTTTCCAGCGAATGGCCGAACGCATAATCGACGGTGACGAAGTACCACGATTTCTGCCCCAGCTTGGTCAATGCCGCCGCCGTGCCGGCCGCCTGCGAATACGTGTCGAACATCCAGTGGAAGCCGTTCGGCGAGCAATCCTCGTTCGTCAATCGCCCGGTGGCGGGGCCGCTGAACATGGCGATGCCGCCCTTCTCTTTCATGAGCTTTTGCACGGACAGGGCCACCGAGGAATTGGTCAGGTCGGCAATGGCGTCGACCTTGTCGCGGTCTATCCATTCGCGCGCCTTGGAGGCGGCGATGTCCGCCTTGTTCAAATGGTCGGCCGAGAGGATTTCGATCTTCATGCCCTTGCATTCGGCTTTCAGGCAATCTTCGACGGCCATCTGGCTGGCGATGACGGAACCGCGCCCGCCCATGGCCGAATACGGGCCGGACATGTCGGTCAGGATGCCGACCTTGACGACGCCATCGGAAATTTGCGCCTGCGCGGCGCCAAAGGAAAGGGTGAGCGCCAGCGCGCCCATGGCCAGAACGGTTTTTTTCATGCGTGTCTCCAGGTGGATGGGTTTTCTTATATGTGTAGATGCATTCTGCATGTGTAAAAATATGCACTCAAGTGAAATTAATGCATAATTCCTTTGCAAAAATGCACAAGGAGGGTCGGCCATGCTCGATTGGGACAATGTACGGGTATTCCTGGAACTGACGCGCAGCGCCGGCCTCGTCGATGCGGCGAAAAAGCTGGGCATCGACCATTCCACCGTGTCGCGGCGCATGCGCAAGTTCGAGGAGCAGGTGGGCACGCAGCTGTTCGACCGCAATTACGTGGGCTACCAGCTGACGCCCGAAGGCCACCGCCTGATGGAATACGCGGAAAGCATGGAAAGCACGGTGTTTGCCGCCACCGAGGAGCTGGGAGAGCACAACCGGCTGCTGTCGGGGCAGGTGCGCCTGGGCGCCACGGAAGGTTTCGGCGCCATCGTGCTGGCGCCCCACCTGGCGCAGTTTTGCGGGCGTTACCCGCACATCAGCGTGGACCTGATCGCCGTGCCCCGTTTCGTCAGCCTGTCCAAGCGCGAGGCGGACGTGGCCATTTCCATCGAGCGCCCCCTGTCCGGCCCGTATGTGGTGACGAAGCTGTCCGACTACCGGTTGAAACTGTACGCCACGCCAGCCTACCTGGCGCGCCACGCGCCCATCACCAGCGTGGCGCAACTGGCGCAGCACCCCATCATCGGCTACGTGGACGACCTGGTCTTCAGCGCGGAGCTGCGCTACATGGATAATGTGGCGCCCGATTCCCTGCGCGCGTTTCGCAGCACCAGCGTGATCGCCCAGTACCACGCGGCGCGCACGGGCCAGGCGCTGGCGATCTTGCCCTGCTTCGTGGCCCAGCAGTCGAACGAACTGCTGCCCGTGCTCGACGGTGAGATCGACCTGCTGCGCGCCTTCTGGATGATTTCACCGAGCGAGCGGCGCAACATCGCGCGGGTCAGCGCCCTGTGGAATTACCTGCGGGCCGCCATCGACCTGAATCACGCTTACCTGATGGGCGAGACGTCCACGCCCAGCTGGCCAAGCTGACTGCGCGCTACACTGTCGCCACATACTAATGAGGAGAATGCCATGCTGATGGATGCGAACCAGGCGGTACTGGTCATTGTCGACCTGCAAGGCCGTTTGATGCCGGCCATCCACGATGCCGGCCTGGTGCTGGCGCAAAACTTGCGCCTGGCAAAGATCGCTCGCCTGCTCGACGTGCCCGTGCTGGGCACGGAACAAAACCGCCAGGGGCTGGGGCCGAACGTGGAAGAGATCGCCGCCCTGTGCGAACGGACCTTGCACAAGACGCATTTCGGCGCCTGTGCCGACGGCTTGCAAGCCATGCTGCCTGCGGGGCGCAGGCAAATCGTCGTCACGGGTTGCGAAGCCCATGTGTGCATGTTGCAGACAGCCATCGGTTTGCTGCAGCTGGGGTATGAAGTCATCATCGCCATCGATGCCGTCGGCTCGCGCCAGGCCGCCAGCCGCGATGCGGCACTGGCCCGCCTGGGCAAGCTGGGCGCCCACTTGGTGACGGTGGAAATGCTGGCCTTCGAGTGGTTGCGCGACTGCAAGCACCCGCGTTTCCGCGACGTGCTGGCACTGATCAAATAGCCACTCTCACGCAATAGACCAGCCTAGAAATAACGCACCCACGCCTGCTGCGACGTGCGCTTGTAATTGGCAAACGCGCGGCAAGGGAAATACAGCACGGGCATCAGGGCCAGCGCGATCAGCCACACTTGCCAGATATGTTCGACGCCATAGCGGGCACCGCGATTCGCACCCAGCACAGCCGTCAAGGTGATGCCTATCACCAGCAGCAAGTACAGGTGCAGCAAGTAGTAAAACATGGGCGCGCCGCCAAAGGTGGCGCAGGCCCGCGTGAACCAGTTATCGACACTTTCCAGCCAGGCCAGGCCCAGCAAGCCCAGGCCCAGGGTGAACAGCAGAAAGTCCAGCGACGGCGGATACTTGGTGAAGTTCAGCACGCTCATGGCCGTGCGCAAGGCCGTGTCGCCCGCCACCCATGGCAGGGTTTCGCCGTAGATATTGAAACCGCGCAGCACGGCCAGCAGCAGCAAGCTGCCGCCGCCCAGCGCAAGCAGGCAGCGCCGCCTGGCCTCGGCGCTGAAGGTACGCGCATACAGGGGACCTGCCGCATAACCAAGCACGATCACGCCTATCCACGGCAGCAGCGGATAGCTGACCTTGATCTTCATGGCGCCATCGGCCACCAGGTAACCGCGTTGCAGCAACACCGTTAGCAAATAGTAGCCAAGGCTACCCTGTTCAGCGTGCAACCAGGTAAACAAATGCTGGCCGGCGATAATCGCCACGCCCAGCAGCGCCAGCACTTTCAACGGCAACTTGTGCAGCACGGCCAGCGCCATCATGGCCAGGCCGATGACCCAGATCACCTGCAGATACAGCACGGGCGGCGGAAACGCCCCGCTCCAGGCGAAGTTGACGAACACCAGTTCCAGCAGCACCAGCAGCAAGCCCCGCTTGAACAAAAAACCCGCCGCACTGCGGGGCCCGGCAGCCGGATGCGCGTACAGCCAGGCCGAGAGGCCCGTCAGGAAAACGAACATTGGCGCGCACACGTGGGCGGCCAGGCGCGTGAAGAACAGGGCCGGATCGACGTGGGCCGCATCCATCGGGTCGCTGACCTGGTGGTGTAAAAAGACGGTTTCACGCACATGGTCGAACAGCATGATCAGCATGACGAGACCGCGCATCACGTCAATGACGGCGATGCGGGTGCGCAGGGTGGAAGGAGAAGTCAATGTCATGGTCATCCATTAAAAACGGTAATGTGCATTCAGGGTCACCGTACGCTCCGCCCCCGGCGCCACCCACAACTGGCTATAGGAACTCGCATAGTAGCTGCGATTGAACAGGTTTTCCACGTTCAAAGCCAGGCGCAGTTTCGCAGTCGGCGAATACGACGCCAGCAATTTGGCCGTCGTGTAGGCCGGCAGAGTAAATTTGCTGCTGACGGCCACGTCGCCCAGGCGCTCGCCCACATATTGCACACCGCCGCCCACGCTGGCCGTGCCCGTGCCGAGCGCGAATTGCTGCGTGGCCAACAGATTGGCACTGTGGCGCGGCACGTTGGCGAAGCGGCTGCCCGTGACGATGGTATTGTCGCCGCGCGTGACGGTGGCGTTGGTGTACGCATAGGCGCCCGAGAGGCGCAAGCCGCGCGCCACTTCACCTGCTACGTCGAGTTCCAGGCCCCGGCTGCCCACCTCGCCCGCCGCGATGGCGAAGTCCGTGTTGGCGGGATTCGTCGTCAACACATTGCTCTTGCGGATGTCATACACGGCCAGAGTGCCCGTCAGCTTGCCCGTCTCCAGCTTCGCGCCCAGCTCATACGAGCGGCTGCGCTCTGCGGGGAAAGCCTGGTTATCGATGCTGATGCCGCTATTGGGCCGGAAGCCCTTGGCCGCACTCGCATACAGCGACCATATTTTCGACGGCTGGTACACGAGACCCGCGCGTGGGCTGGTGGCCGACAGCGACTGGCGGTTGCTCACGTTCAGGCGATTGTTCCTCACGTCCTGCATATACGTATCGTGGCGCACGCCGACCAGCGCCTTCCATTGCGCGCCCAAGTCCAGTTGATCTTGCGCATACAGGCCGCGCGCCTGTTGTCCTTCCTGCGTGTCGATGGACAGGGCCAGCGGAGCCGCCTTGCCGCCGTACACGGGTGCAAAAATATCGATGGCATAGGCATTCGCGGCCGATGGATTGCGGCGCAGCTGCACCCGATGGTCGTCGAAATGATAGGCGTCGACACCGGCCAGCACCTCGTGCGCCAGCGCGCCTGTCCTGAACTTGCCCAGCACTTCAACGCGGGCCGAGACATCGGTGGACGAGAAATCGCGGTGGCGGCGCTGGCGGTTCAGGGTGCGGCCATCGGCCAGCAGCTTGTTCGCCTCGGTCGAATAGCCGCTCAATTCGCTGTCGCGGTAGGAAACGCCCGCCTGCAGCGTCCAGTCGTCGGACAACGCATGATGGATAAATAACTGCTGCCCCAGCGACTTGACCGTCATGTGGCCATCGCCTGGTTCGCCCAGGAAGCGCGACACAGGCACGGCCCCCAGCTGGCCATTCACGGCCAGCACGCCCCGGTCGAACGGCGCGCGCTGCCGCACCGCTTCGATTTCATACGACACGGTCGTGTGCTCGCCCACCAGCCAGAGGAAGGACGGAGAAAACAGGCTGCGCTCGACCTGCAGCGTATCGCGGAAGCTGTGTCCTTCTTCATGCGCCGCGTTCAAGCGGTAGGCAAAGCTGTCGCTCAAGGGCCCCGTCAAGTCCAGCGCGACGCGGCGCGTCTGGAAACTGCCGAAGGAGAGGTCGGCGCTGTAGTCGGGCGCGAACTTCGGCTTCTTGGTGGTGATGTTCACCGTGCCGCCCGGTTCGCCCCGGCCATACAGGGCCGACGCGGGGCCTTTCAGCACTTCCACATTCTGCGTGTTGCCGGCGTCGCGCATGCCGTTGTAGCCGCGGCTGGAACTGAAACCGTTGACCATGTAGTCGGAACCGAAATTCGGGTCGCCCGTAAAGCCGCGCATGGCGTAACTGTCCCACAGGCCGCCCAGCGGGCTTTGCTTCGCGATGCCGCTGGCCAGGTCCAGCGCGCCGGCCAGGGTCGTCACGCCCGCGTCGCGCAGCAGGTCGCCAGTCAGCACGCGCACGCTTTGCGGTAAATCCATCAGCAAGGCATCCGTCTTGGTGGCGCCCGTGGCGGACAGGCTGCGGTAGTGCTGGCGCTCGGCGCTGACAGTGACGACATCGTCGGCTTGCGCGGGCTCAAATGCAGATGACCAGGGACTGGCGGCGGCCAGCAAAAGCGCCACGGGGCGGCGTAAAAACACGGACATGGGATTCCTGACTATGGGCAATTCAATGCAATAGGCTTGCATTATAATTGATAATCAATTCTCATTAAAGCCCTCGTGAGAAATCTGCGCCAGAAAGTCCACAAACACTTGCACTTTGGCCGCGCGCAAGTGGTGCGGGTGGGACAGCGCCTGCACGATGCCGCAGCCCGCTTGAGCGGCTCACGGAAGACGTGGAAATGCCCAGGCGCTGGGCTTGAAAACGCCCGCCTCGACCACCACACAAAATACCTGTGCTGCCAGCCTGTCCATGCCTGTCGCCCAGTGGCTCCTTGATGCCGGCGATTATCCACGATACTGAAATAGTGCATCGTGCCGCGCCCCGTTTTTCTTTGTGCCCTCTCCGCCTAGGCATGCGGCACAAACCGATGGCAGCGCGCGGCAAGCCGGTGGGGGATATGGCTGATTGAATGCCTGCTGGTTAATTGCAGGCGGAAGCGCTATTATGCAAGAATAAACTTGCATAATAGAATGAGGTCGGGCATGCGTGAACAACTGGAAAAACTGCTGGCGCAGGGACGCGACAGCGCCCTGCTGCGCTTTGGCCTGGGAGATGCTTACCTGAAAGACAATGACGCGCAGCAAGCGGCCACTCACCTGGCGCAAGCCACCATACAGCAGCCAGGCTATTCCGCCGCCTGGAAACTGCTGGGCAAGGCATTGCACCAACTGGGCCGGCTGGATGAAGCGCAGGCTGCCTGGACGACGGGCATGACTGTGGCCCAGCAGCAAGGCGACCTGCAAGCTGTCAAGGAAATGACAGTGTTCCTGAAACGCCTGCAAAAACAGCGGCAGGCGACAGAGTAAAACAGTTTAGTGCGCGTGCGCCGCGCCCTTGGTCTCAAGAGGCACCGCCTCGCCCCGTTCTTTCGCCAGGCGCTTGGCCAGCAAGCCGCCCGCTTCGGCCGCATAGGCGCGGCAGGCGTTGGCGTCGATCAGGGGATTGCTTGTAGCGCTGCGCTTGGCCGCCTTGCCCAGCACGTCCGTCGTGCCCGGATGCACGGGGATGATGATGTCGCATGGCAAAGCGGACACCTTGGCGATGCTCGCTTCGAACGAGGCGGAAATATCCGGCGTCTTGCCCTTGCCCGCGCCTTTGCCCGTATAGCGGAATTCGCCGCTGGCATACGGGTTCAAGCTGTCCGCGTACACCACGTTCAGGCAGCGCGCGCCTTCGCACGAGGTCCAGGTCCACGTCGTGCCGCCGGGCGTGTGGCCCGGTGTCATGTGGGCCGTCAAGGTCACAGGGCCCACCTTGACCGTATCGCCCTCGCCCACTACCTTGACCTTGGCGACTTTGGCGACATGCACGACGGGGTCGGCCTGGTATTGCGGATCATCGTTGCCATTGGTGCCGCTTTGCAGCCCCAGGGCGCCCGAGGCGCTGGCCACCACCGTGGAGCCGCTGGCCCGTTGCAGCGCGGCAATGCCGCCCGCATGGTCCCAATGCGCATGCGAATTGAGAATATATTTCACATCCTCGATGCGAAAGCCCAGCGCCTTGACGCTGGCGATGATCAGGGGCGCCGATTGCGGCAGCGCGCCGTCAAGCAAGATATGGCCCTGCGGACTCGTCACCAGCACGGCGGACAGGCCGGCCGTGCCCACATACCAGCTATTGCCATGGATATTGAATGGCTTGACGGGCGCGTTCCATTCTTTGCAATTATCGCAATCGACAGGTTTATTCTGCACCGGTGCCGGCGTTTTTGCCTGCACTGTACCTGCCGTCATGGTCGCAACCGTCGCCAGCATCAACTTCGCCAATAGTGTCATCTTCATCTCCAGAGTGTAAAAAAAGGGCGCCCGCACTGGCGCGCCCGGGGGGGTATCAATGCATGCGGCCAGTCCTGTCGGCCAGGATGTCGCGGATATGTCCGGCGTCGAGCGAGCGCCGCTGCGCACCGTCGGCGTCCAGCAGCACCACGGTGACGTGCTTGCCGCCGCTGCGCATGCGCATGGTCAGGCAGCTGCCCGCCTCGTGGCTGCTGCCCGTCTTGGACAGCAGAATGTCCCAGCCCTTGCCGCCCACCAGCGGGTTGGTATTGTGCAAGGTGCGCGTCTTGCCATTGACGGCTACGCTGGCTTGCGGGTGGCTGGTGATGCGCGCGATGTCCGGATAGCGCGCGGCGGCGGCCACGATCTTCGCCACCTCGCTGGCCGTGGACGTATTCGCCGGCGAGCTGCCGACGGGATCCGTCAAGGTGGTGCGGCTCAAGCCCAGACTGTGTATCTTCGCTTGTAGCGCTTGCGCAAAGGCCGTGTTGCCACCGGGATAGGTGCGCGCCAGCGCGGCGGCGGCGCGGTTTTCGGACGGCAGCAGCGCCAGTTGCAACAGCACGCCGCGCGACACGGCCACGCCGTCGGCCAGCAGGCTGTGGCGCTGCATCGATGCAGCGCCATCGGCGCGCACGATGCGCAGCTTTTCATCGGGATCGAGGCCCGCGTCCAGCACCACCATGGCCGTCATCAGCTTGGTAATCGAGGCAATCGGCACCACGGCGTCGGCATCCTTCGCCATCAGCACCTGGCCCGTGCTGTCGTCAAATACCAGCATGTGTTTCGCGCTGACGGGCAAGGCCAGCATGCCGGCGGCGGCATCGGACAAGGTTGCCGCATTGACCACAGGCTTGCCCTGCATCTGCAGCAAGAGGGTGGCGCAGGCCAGCAGCAAGGCGGGCACGGCCAGTTTCCAGCCGGCCGTGTCGGGGCCGGGCAGCATCAGCCGTTCGATGCGCGTCAGCAACGCCCCGCCCCGGGCAGACATCAACAAGCCGCAGTGTTGCGGCACAGCCGTGTGCAGGGACAAGGCATGCAGCGCCGTGGCCAGCTGCTGCGAGTCTTGCAGCGCTTGCGCAGCCAACGCGTCGGCCACTTGTTCGCGTTCGGCCCGCATGCGCGCCGACAGCCACCAGACGACGGGGTGGAAGAACAGCAGTGCCTCGACCACACTTTGCAAGAGATTGACCAGGTAATCCCAGCGCCGCACGTGCCCCAGTTCATGCGCCAGCAGCGCTTCCAGCAAGGCAACGGGCATGCCACTCAACAAGGCGGCCGGCAGCAGGATGACGGGACGCCAGAAACCCACGGTCACGGGGCTGGCCAGTCCCGCATGCAGCTTCAGCGGCGGTCGCCGGTACAAGCCCATGCGCAAGGCCAGCGCATCGAGGCGCGCTTGCCAGATGGCCGGGGCGGCCACGGCCTGGCGGCGCAGCTTGCCGACCCAGGCCAGGCCCAGGCACAGGCGCAAGCTCATCAAGCCAACGCCGGCGCTCCAGGCCAGCACCAGAGCCGGCATCCACGCTTGCAGCGCGGCGCGCCAGGCGGGTGGCGCGGCCATCGCCAGCCGGACCGGCGAGGCGCCCGCATCCGATAGCAGCGAGAGCAGATGGACGGTGGGAATACATAGGCACAGCAGCAGCGCCAGCGCGCAGACGGCATAGCGCCAGCGCGCGCTGGCGTGGCGCAGCAGCCAGAGCAGTACAGCGGAGACGGCGCCGACGATCACGCCTTGCCAGACAAAATACAGCAAGACCCAGCCCAGCGCCGGAACGAAGTTGCCCAACTCTATGCCCAAGCGCATGTCCGGGTTCATGGCTGTTTGCCATCCTTGCTGCGCAGGATTTTTTCAATTTCCAGGCGTTCCGCGTCGCTCACGTGCTCGCGCAGCGCCGTCAGCACCAGCGCCTTGCCGGAACCGGAAAACACCTTGCCGATCAAGTCCTTGAGCAGACTCGTTTGCAGCTTTTCCTGCGCTTCGACGGCTGCATACAGCTGCGGCCGCAGGCTTTCATCGCGGCTCAGCAGCCCCTTGCCATGCATCAGTTGCAGCTGGCGCAGCACGGTGGCGTAGCTGGCGTCGGCACGCTCTGCGGCCAGGGCCTCATACACGGCGCGGGCGTCGGACGGACCGCGCTGCCACAGGATGCGCAGCAAGTCCAGTTCGGCGGCGGTGGGATGGAGAGTGGAGGTATTTTTTAACATGCCGCTAGAATACCCATTCTAGAACTTCATGTCTAGAACTTTTTTTCTAGACTGTGGAAGCGGCTAAAATTCGCGCAAGCGGTCGAACAACTCCAGCAAGGCCGCCTCATCGACGAGTAGCGCCGCCTGCCCACCCAGTTGCTGCAGTTGCTGCTTTAGCTGTGCCAGCAGCTCCGCCAGCGCCGTGTAGATTTCCTCGCGCTCGACCGTCTCGATGATGCTCGCACGCCGTTCGATCTTGTTGAATGCATCCACATAGGCGGTGACCATCGCCTCCAACGCGGCGGCCGCCGCCGTCGCCTCCATGGCGGCATCGATGCTGCGCGTCACGGCCAGCATGTTCTTGTAAGCCAACGCCGCCTTTTTCGCATACGCAGGAGAAATATGCTCGCGGCCATCCCAGTCGCGGAACGGGTTGAGCAGGTTTTCAGCCAGCCATTCCGGCTTGCGCGGCTTGGTCACCGATAAATCCAGTCCCTGCGCCGCCGCTTTCTTGTAGCCGGCCTTGATGGCCTTGGCGGCATCGGCAGGCAAGCTGGTCAGCCACAGGGCCGACAGCTTCGGCAATTGCGTGGCCGATGGAAACTCCTCCGCCGTGAAACCGAACAGATCATAGGCGCTGAACATCTGCAACTGGGTCAGCTGCGCAAGGCTGGTCATCTGCGACGCCAGTCCCGGCTTGCCCCAGATGCGCAATGCCGTCAGATGGGGAAAGCGCCGCGCCACTTGCGCCAAATCAACTTCTTTCATGCTCACCAGCGACAAGCCGCCCAGCCGGTCGAGACCATGGAACGGCGGCAGCGTATGCGTACACTGGAGTGTCAGATGGCGGCCATCCGCGCCATCCTCGATGCGCAGCGCCGGCGATGGCGCGCTGCGCAGCGCAAGCAGGCTCAAGCCTTCGTTCAAGACCAGGCTGCTGACACCATCGGGCTGCAGGATCAGGCGGCTCAAGCCGCTGCCGCTGAAATCGAGCGCATGGATGGTCGATGATTGCCAGTGCAGCTCATTGATGAAGGGATTGCCCTGGATAAACTCCATCAATGCCTGCGTGCCGGCGCTGGTCTCGATGGACATCAAACAAGGCAGTTGCTCCAGCTCGGACAGGTCGTCCAGCGCCTGCAAGACGCTGTCATTGATTTTCGTCGCGTCCTGCCGGAAGACCTGGCCGCCGAGCGTCACTTCACGCTCGTCCGACGCGGCCTTGAATTGCTGGCGCCGCAACGGATCGATGCGCTCCCAATTCCGCTGGCGCAGCACGCTGTCGCCCACGTTCCAGCCGCTGCGGTAGCTGTTGACTTCCACATCCACCAGCGGCGCGATATTGCCAACGAGGGTATGGCCAGGCGGCACGTTCGCCGTGGCATAGCAGTGATCGTGGCGATTATTCCAGAAGAAATAATCGCACAGCAGCGGCCGCATGGCTTGCACGGCCGCCGCATCGGGCAAGGCGTCACCGGTCCAGTCCAGCTCCAGCACGGCAGCTACCGGCCTGGACGATGAAGCATTTTTGATGCGGGTGATCTGGCAAGCCACATACTGCTGCAGCTCGGACGAAAACACACTGTAAACATCGCCAACATTCGCTAGCACGCAACTTCCTCTCAAAACACCTGACGGTCGAATGTTGAAAGATAGCAAAAATGATGGCGCAGTGTCGTCCTGTTCAGTCCACGTGCAGCTTGTGATGCATGCGGCGCAGTCCCAGCCACACGCCGGCCGCCACGAAGGGCACCAGCGCGCCGACGAGGATTTCCGGATTCACGGGCAGCCCCATCACCTTGGCCGCCTTGCCCGTGTAGCTGAACAGGCCGATCACGTAATACGAAATGGCCGCCACGGAAAGTCCTTCCACCGCCTGTTGCAAGCGCAGCTGCTGCGCCGCGCGGGTGTTCATCGATTGCAGGATTTGCCGGTTTTGCAATTCCTGCACGATGCCCACGCGCGTGCGCAACAAATCATTCGTGTTGGCGATGCGCTGCGCCATCGCTTCCTGGCGGCTGGCCATCGCTTCGCACGTGTTCATGGCAGGCGTCAAACGGCGGTCCATGAATTCCTCGACCGTGGGTATGCCCTCGATGCGCACTTCGCGCAACTCCTCGATGCGCGCCTTGACCAGGCCCATGTAGGCTTTCGAGGCGGAAAAGCGGTAGCTATTGTCGAGCGACAGCTTTTCAATGCGGGCCGCCAGGCGCGTGATTCGGTCAAGCAAGGCTTGCTCGGCAACGCCCTCGTCGGCCTTGGCCAGGCCCGGCGCGTCATCCGTGTCGACCATGGCGGCGGCCAGGGTCGCCAATTCATTCTCGATGGCATTCAGCGACGGCGCCGCCTGCATGGCGTAGGGCAAGCCCAATAATGCCATCATGCGGTAGGTTTCGATTTCCAGCACGCGCTGCACCAGGCGGCCCGACTGCTGCGAGCGCATGCCCGCATCGCGGATGACGAAACGGCTGAAGCCGTCAGACTGGATGGTGAAATCCGTCCATAATTCGCCCCCCTGCAACACCTTGCTGCCGGCCAAAGTATTGCCCTCGAATACGCGCGACAAGCCCTGCATGAAGATCTCGGCCGGTTCCGTCGCCTGCTCCAGCACCACGTGCGCGGCCACCATCAGCTTGCCCTTCAAGCCCACCAGCCATTGCTGCGGCAACTGCTCCAGGGGCATGCGCTCGAACGCCTGTTCCAGGGGCAAGGCTTGGCCCGGATGTTCGGCGAAGGTAAACGTGGCAAATTCCGTGTGGCATTCCCATTTCAGGCGGAAGCGGCCAAAGTCGTAATAAAAATACTTGGCTTCGGCAGCGGGCGGCGTGACGCCGAAATGCGTGCACAGGGCCGCCAAAGTGGCGTGCTGGGCCGCCATATTCGACGCGCCCGGCGCCGCGCTGTCATCCTTGTACACGGCCAGATGGGTGATCAGCTCGGGGGCATCGAGCTGCAAAAACGGCCGCGAGTGGATTTCCGCAGCCAGCGGCACGCGCAAGGCGTGGTTCAAACTGGAGTTAATCAAGTGCATGATCGCCAAAGGTAAAGTTGCAAAACTGCTTAGCCCCCCGCGCGTGCTGCTGTGCCCGCAGCGGGAGTCTGATTGTCACAGTGTAACAAAGCAGGAAGCATGCCACTCTTTTCCAGGGCCTGTCATGTTGTTTTGATAATTGCAGATGCGCCCTGCCCCGCCACCTGGCGGCTGCCCAGCCACCAGAACACGGCGGCCAGCACCACGGCCGACGCCTGCCCCAGCGCCAGCTTGAACGCGCTGTCGAACAGCAACGGTGCGACAAAACCGGACACCAGCGCAAACACCAGCATTTGCACGAAATTTTGCAAGGACGCCGCCAAGCCCCGCATCTGCGGGAAAATATCGAGCGTCGACATGGTCATGCCCGGCAAGGCCAGCGACATGCCGAAGGCGTACAGCATGACGGGCACGACGGCGAACGGGATGCTGGCCGCGAACCAGTGGTTGTAAGCGATGTTGAGCGCGCCCGTGGCCGCCATGGCCAGCAAGCCCCAGCGCACCAGCACGGTGCTTTTCACGGCATGGGCCAGCTTGCCCGACAGCGCCGAACCCAGCACCAAACCCGCCACCATGGGGATGAACATCCAGCCAAACGCCGTTTCCGGCAGACGCAGCAATTCCAAAATGAAGTGCGGGGCCGACGCGATGTACAGGGCGAAGCCGCCAAAGGCAAAGGCCACGGCCAGCGAACGCAAGAGAAAAGCCCGGTGGCGCAGCGCCAGCCAGTAATTGCGCGCGATGCTACCTGGGTGGAAAGGCTGGCGTTGCTCGGCAGATAAACTTTCCGGCAAGCCTTTCAGGCAGGCCAGCAATAGCAGCACGGTGACGGAAAACGTGAACACGAACGTCGATTGCCAACCATAGGCCACATGCAGCCAGCCGCCGATGACAGGGGCGATGGCGGGCGCGATGCCGAACACCATCATGATGTTGGCCAGCATCTTTTGCGCGGCCGCGCCCGACAGGGTGTCGCGCACGATGGCTTGGCCGATGACCCTGCCCGCTCCCGCCGAGGCGCCCTGCATGCCGCGGAAGAACAGCAACCAGCCAAAGCTGGGCGCAAACGCGGCGCCGATGGAGCCGACGGCGAAGATCAGCAGCGAGGCGAGAATCACGGGACGGCGGCCGAACGAGTCGGACAAGGTGCCGTAGAACAAGGTCATGAAGGCATAGGCGGCCAGGTAGACGCTCAGAGTCTGCTGCACCAGCACGCTGCTGACGTCGAAATGCGTGCCGATCGCGGGAAACGATGGCAAGAAGGTATCGGTGGCGAACGGCCCCAGCATGGCCAGCCCGGCCAGCACCAGGGTCAGCTTGCGCGCCTTCATGCACGCACCTGCGCTTGCTTGTCTTGCGCGTCATATTGGCGGCGCAAGCCAGCCAGGGCTGCCAGCGAGAACGCGACGACATGCTGCGCGATGCTGGCGATGCCCGCCTCGTCATAGGTAATTTCCGGCGCCACCAGTTCATGCACGATGCGCGAACGGGCATAGAACACGGCCTGACCAATTACGCTGAACACGCATTTCTGCACCACCTCGTCCGGCATGGCCTTCCCCACCACGCCACGGATCAAGCCCGTGAACAGGGTGTGCTGCGGGCGCACATTGCGCTCGGCCAGCTTGTGGATGGCGGCCGTCGGTTCGATCAATTCGCGCGCTACCAGGCGGCTGAACAGCGATGCCGAACCGGAGCGCAGCATATCGGACACCAGCGCCTCGATGGCCAGGCGCAACTGTTCCATGGGCGGCAGCTGTGCCTGCGCGCTGGCGGCAGCCACGTCGGCGGCCGAGGCACGCGCCAGCGCGCGCGCATGGTCGAAGGCGGCCAGGTACAGCTCTTCCTTGCCATGAAAATAATAGTTGACCATCGCCACGTTGACGTGGGCCGCTACACATATCCTGCGTACGGATGCAAGCTTGTAGCCTTCGTCGGCAAACAGCTGGACCGCCGCCTGCAGGATGCGCGTGCGTGCCGGTTCGCTTTCTTTCTCTTCTGGCATGCCATTTCCATTATTTAAACAGCTGTTTAATATTCTTCAGCATTGTATCAAACAGCTGTTTAACTTTCAAACGGGCGCAGCCCGGCGAACCGGGCTTTTCAACGGTATAGCAGCTTAGTGTTTCATCGCCGGCATCGGGGCCGACGCAGTACCCAGCGGACGGGCCACGGCATTGACTTCGATGGTTTCGCGGCGCTTGTCTTCGCCTTCGACGACCAGGGTCAGCGGAATCTTGTCGCCCGCCTTCACCTGGCCCTTGAGGTCCAGCAGCATCACGTGGTAGCCGCCCGGCTTCAGTTCGACGGCTTTTCCGGCTGGCAAGGCGATTTCCTTGACCTGGCGCATGCGCATCATATTGTCCGTCATGCTCATTTCATGGATTTCCGCCACGCCGGCCACGGGCGAGCGCACTTCCAGCAGGCGCATGGCTTTTGGCGCCGTGATCTGCATGAAGGCGCCCGTGGCTTTTTGCTGCGGCACGGTGGCGCGCACCCACGGGTCGGTAATTTGCACGGAAGTCTGGGCAGCGGCGGAGAAGGACAGCACGGTCAGGGTCGTGGCCAGCAGGGTTTTCAAATGGGTCATGATCATTCCTCGGTATGGTTATAAGGTGTATTTCGATTTCATCAGGGTCTTGATGTCTTGCACGCACTCGTCGCCCGTCAACTGGTGTTTCAAGCCCAGGCGCATGCGTCCCTCGGTATCGAGCACATAGCTGATGGCCGTGTGATCCATCGTATAGGAACTGCCGCTCGGCACGCGGCGGTAAAAGACCTTGTAGTTGAAGGCCGTCTGCGCCGTCGCCTGCGGGTCCGTGCGCAAGCCCAGGAAGCTGGGGTCGAAGGCGCGCATGTACTCGCCCAGCAACTCGGGCGTGTCGCGCTCGGGATCGATGCTGATGAAGATCACTTGCAGTTTATCCCCATCGGCACCCAGTTTCTGGCGGATTTCCAGCGCGCGCGACAGGGCCGTCGGGCAGACGTCCGGGCATTGCGTGAAGCCAAAGAAGACCATCACGTACTTGCCCTTGAAGTCGGCCAGGGTATACACCTTGCCGTCGGGGCCGCTCAATGTGAAGTCGGGCTTGTAATCGCTCCCCGTCAAGTCGAGGCCGTTGTAATGGGGTTTCGGTGCTTGTTCGCAAGCGGCAAGCGTAAGCAATCCCGCCGTGCCGGCGAGAAGGAAAAGACGACGTTTCATGGTAATTCCGGCCCAATGGGCGTAGTTGATACAAGTGAGGATGTAAAAGGCGTGACTGGTGCGTCAGGCAACCAAAGGCGGGCCGCGCGGGCTGGCGCCCAGCCACGCGAACGGCGCGCGCGGCGCTTGGTAAAACAGGGGCGGATACAGATCGTGGCCCGTGATGACGGCCAGCGGCGAGGATGACGATGGCGGCAAGCCCACGCTGCCCGCGTGGCTCATGCAGAACGGGCAATGCTCGATGTGGTGCAGTACGGAATCGGTGGTGGATTTGACGGCCGACGCCAGGTCGGCTTGCGTATAGACGGCGCCGCTGGCCGAGCAAATTTCGACGGCGGCGTTGTTCGCGTTCGCGTGCAGCGAGGCAAACGCATACGACAGGGACGGCGACAGCGCATTGAGCAGTATCGCCAGGCAGGCGAACCACATATGCCACTGTTTGCGCTTGAAGAATGATCCCATGCCGCCGATTATAGCGGAGTATGGCTTTCGCGTTGCGCAAGCGCGCCCGCCTGGCCGCGCAGGAACAGGCTGGGGCGCACGCCCGCCACGTCCACGCAGGCGTCGCAAAACGCGGGGATCGAGGCAAAGCCGGAGCCGGCCGCCACTTGCGCCAGGTCGCGTTCGCCGTTGTCTCCATCGGCGCACGCTTGCGCCGCCGTGTGCAGCGCATGTGCCAGGCGCTGTTCGCGCACCAGGCTGAGCAATGCCTCGCCCTCGGCAAACAGGCGCGCCCTGGCCTTGTGCGGTGTCACTTGCCACAAGGCCGCCAGACGCGCCGACGTCCATTTGCCTTGCGGCGTATCAAAGATGTGCTGCGCCAGCGCCTGGCTCCAGCGCTTGCCGCCGCCATGGCCTGCCTGCGCGTCATCCTCTTCCAGCGCCAGGGTGAACACGGCCGGCTTGCCGCGCCCCGGCATCACGTCGCAGGCGAAGCGCAAAAAAGCGGGCACGACAAAACTGTCGCCGCTGCCCAGTTTCTTGGTGGTGATTTCATTATGCAAAGTCACAAAACCCTGGCGCACGGTGACGCGCAGCCTGAGCGGAAAGCGCAAGCCCAGCAAGTGCAAGGGATGATCGGAAACGAGGGCCATGCGTCAAGTCAATGTAGTAAACGAGCCGTCAGCATGCCACACATCGCGCAAACAGTCTGTCATCACAGCGACGCCACGCCATAGCGGCGCAAACCGTCCAGGTCCACCACGCGGATGGATTGATAGGCGATGCTGATCAGTTTTAATTCGGCGAGTCGCCCCAAGGCCAGGTTCACCCGCTGGCGCGAAATGCCGGTCAGCAAGCCGATTTCTTCCTGCGACAGCTCAAGCACGCTGGAAGTGCGCGGATATAACATGGGATGGAACAGCTGCGCGATGGCTTGCGCCACTTGCGCATCGACGGCCAGCAGGCGCTGGTTCTGGATGGTGGCGATGAATTGCCCCATGCGTTCGTTCAATTGGCGGATGACGAAGGCATTGAAGGAGAGGCTCTCGGCCAGCAGCAGATGAAACAGGTCCACCGGCACCAGGATGATGTTCGCGGCGCGCACGGCCACCACGTCGTAGCGGCGCAGTTCGCGCTTCAGCACGCTGCCCTCGCCGCACCAGCCGCCCGCCGGCACGCCGGAAAACGTGGCGCCGCGCCCATCGGCATTGTAGACGGCCAGCTTGATCAAGCCCGTGTGCACGCCGAGCCAGTGCAGCGACGGTTCGCCGCGTCGCGTGATGAAGGCGCCCGCCTCGTAATGCCGGATCACGCTGCCGGCGCGCAACAGGGCCTGATGCCGGGCATCAAGGGCGGTGAACCAGTCGTGGCTATCGAGTTCGGGCACCGCACGGCCTACACTATCGTTGCTATCCATTCCATCCTTCAGACCTGTCACTAAGATGACAGTGATTTTCAAGCGCCAGTGCTATGCTAGCCGGTATCAATCCCGAAACAGGGAGCTAGAGAATTCCAGCACCAATATTACTTACCAGGAGACAAGCATGACACCTGATTTCAACACCGGTCTCGGCAAAAACAGCGCCAATTACGCGGCGCTCACCCCGCTCGACTATATCGCCAGGGCAGCCGCAGTATATGGCAATCGCCTGGCAATTGCACATGGCGCCGTGCGCCAGAGCTGGCGCGAAACGTATGCGCGCACGCGCCGCCTGGCCTCCGGCCTCGTCAAGCTGGGCGTGGGCACGGGTGACACGGTGGCCGTGATGCTGCCGAACACGCCCGCCATGGTGGAAGCGAGCTTTGGCGTCCCGATGGCCGGCGCCGTCCTCAATGCCCTGAATATCCGCCTCGACCTGGCCTCCTTGACTTTCATGCTGCGCCATGGCCACGCCAAGGTACTGCTGGCCGACACGGAATTTGCCGAGCTGGCGCGCCAGATGGCGGCGCAGATTCCCGGCTTGCGCGTGATCCAGGTCAACGATGTGCTGGGACCGGAAGTGGAGGCTTTTTCCGACCTCGACTATGAAAGCTTGCTGGCCAGCGGCGACCCCGATTACGACTGGCAGCCGCCGGCGGACGAATGGGATGCCATCGCCCTCAACTACACGTCCGGCACCACGGGCGACCCGAAAGGCGTGGTCTACCACCACCGGGGCGCGGCCCTGAATGCCCTGTCGAACATCCTGGAATGGGACATGCCCAAGCATGCCGTCTACCTGTGGACCTTGCCCATGTTCCACTGCAATGGCTGGTGCTTCCCGTGGACCATCGCCGCGCGCGCCGGCGTCAACGTGTGCCTGCGCAAGTTCGAGCCCAAGCTCGTGTTCGACCTGATGCGCGCATTGCGCATCACCCACTATTGCGCGGCGCCCATCGTGCACGCGGCCCTGGCCAACGCGCCCGCCAACTGGCGCGACGGCATCGATTGGACCGTGCGCGGCATGGTGGCTGGCGCGCCGCCGCCAGCGGCCATGGTGGCGAAAATCGAAGCCATGGGTTTCGATCTGATCCACTCGTATGGCTTGACGGAAGTGTACGGCCCGGCCGCCATCTGCGCCGCAGGATGAGTGGGCAGCGTTGACGCAAGAAGAACGGGCCGTGTTGAAATCGCGCCAGGGCGTGCGCTACCATTTGCAAAGCGCCATCGCCGTGCTGGACCCGGAAACCATGCAGCCCGTGGCGGCCGATGGCGAACAGATCGGCGAGATCATGTTCCGAGGCAACATCTGCATGAAAGGTTACCTGAAGAATGAAAGCGCGACGCAGGAAGCGTTCGCCGGTGGCTGGTTCCACACGGGCGACCTCGGTGTCATGTATCCGGACGGCTATATCAAGCTGAAGGACCGCAGCAAAGACATCATCATTTCCGGTGGCGAGAATATTTCCAGCGTGGAAGTCGAGGACGCCTTGTACCACCACCCGCAAGTGCTGGCCGCCGCCGTCATCGCCCAGCCGGACGAGAAATGGGGCGAGACGCCGTGCGCCTTCGTCGAGCTGCGCGAAGGGGCAACCGTGACGGAAGCGGAATTGATCGCCTTCTGCAAGAACAACCTGGCTGGTTTCAAGGTGCCGAAAGCCATTTATTTCGGCCCCCTGCCCCGCACGTCGACAGGCAAGATTCAGAAGTTCGAATTGCGCAAGCGCATGCAGTCGGACAAGGCCATCGACGTCTAAGCTATACCAGTCAGTCGCGCTTGCCCGCCGACGGCGCCACCACGAGGCGCGACAAGCTGGCGATGCTGGCCACGGCGGCGAACCCTGCCGCCAGGCACAGCGCGTAGGTCGTGCCTTTGGCGGCGGAAACCGTAAAGCAGTAAGCGACCAGCGCCGCGCCCATGGCTTGTCCGATCAGGCGCGAGGTGGCCACCACGCCGCTGGCGCCGCCTGCCCGCTCGGGCGGCGCGCTGCCCATGATGGCTTTCAGGTTGGGCGCCTGAAAAAAGCCGAAACCGATGCCGCACAAGGCCATGCGCCAGCCGATGTCAAACGCGCTGGGGTGGGCCGGTATCCAGACCAATGTCAGCAAGCCGCCGGCCAGCGCCGCCAGGCCGATGCCGCCCAGCACGCCAGGTGAATAACGGTCGCTCAAACGCCCGGCCACGGGCGCCATCACGGCTACCAGCACGGCCCAAGGCGTCATCAGGAATCCTGTCTCGACGGGCGAACGGCCCAGTGTCACTTCAAAATAGAATGGCAGCGAGACGAAGGCCAGGCCTTGCGCGGCAAAGGTGCAGATGGCCGTCAGCGACGACAGCAAAAACAGGGGGCGGCGAAACAGATCGATGGGCAGCATGGGCGCCGCGTGCCCGGCTTGGCGGCGCAGCAGCAAGACAAACAACACCACCACGGCCAGCAATTCCGGCAGCAAGGTCGACAGGGCTGCATGATGGGCGGCGTCGCCAAAGACCAGGATCAGCAAGCCGAAGGCGCCCACGTTGTACAGCGCCGTGCGCGCATCGAGCGTGTGCGCGGACAGTTTTGTCGCCGGCAGCATGCGGCTGGCCAGGAAAAAGCCGAGCACGCCCAGCGGCACATTGATGGCAAACAGCCACGGCCATGACGCCGTCGCCAGGATCAGCGACGCGGCCGTGGGCCCGATGGCGAACGCGACAGCGACCACCAGCGCATTGTTGCCAAACGCGCGTCCCAGCAAGTGTTTTGGATACAGGGCGCGCAGCAGCGCCGTATTGACGCTCATCATGGCGCTGGCTCCGACGCCTTGAAACAGCCTTGCCACCACCAGCGACGGCAAGGACCAGGCCAGCGCGCAGGCGAGCGAGGCCAAAGTAAACAGGAACATACCGGAGATAAACACGCGCCGGTAGCCGGCGATTTCACCGAGGGCGGAAAACGGCAGCAGGGTCGCCACCATGGCCAGTTGATACACATTCACGATCCAGACGGAGGCGGCCGGCGTCGTATGCAGCACGCTGGCGATGGCCGGCAAGGCAGTGTTGGCAATCGCCGTATCGAGCGAGGCCATGCCAACACCGATAGCCAGCGCCAGCATGGCCCATAAACGGGCACCGGGCGGCAAGCCGTCCTCGCCCACGAGGAAGGGCTGCGCCCTGGCTTGCACGCTATTCTGCTGCTTCATCATGACTCATTCACATTGCCTGTTCGTCTAGCCCGTCCGGGGCGGCACAGCATGCCGCAGGCAAGACACTAGCATGGATGGACAGACTCTGCCGGGCAAGCAATGCCCATCACTTTTGGCAGTCGATGACCTTGAATTCTTTCGAATAACAGATGCGCAATTCGCCCGAGTGCTTTTCATAGCCGAGCCAGCGGCCCTTCAGCTGCGGGTTGTGCTGTTTCATCCACTGGAACAGCTCATTCTTCGGCATGGTGCTGTCCGGCAACTTCAAGGCCTGGAACAGTGCACGTTCCTTCTCGAAATACTGCTTGGCCGTATCGAAATCGCAGGCGCCATGCTTTTCCCATTCGCCCTGCAGCAAGGCTTCACCGGGCTGCATGCACATATACGGCAAGATGTCGGACGGCGCCAGCTTCGGCAAATTGCCCTTGCAGTAGCGCGGGTGCAGCTCCGTCTTGCGCGGCGGCGTCACGGAAATGTCGTCGCACGTGGTCGGATTATTGGACTGCGCCCACAGGCCATGCACGATCCAGCCGAAGTGGTTACTCTCGGCGCACTGGAAAGCGGCCTTTTTCGACACTTCGCCACGGCGGCGCTGGCTGTCGCAAAAGCCGGGCGACCACGACAACGCCAGCATGAAGTAATCGGTGGGGACGTTGGTGCTTTGCTTGTAGCAGGTGTTTTTCTCGTCCGACGGCTTGACGTCATAATCGACGTAGCTGACGGTGCGGGGAATCGCGCAGGTGGCGTCGGCCGCGTGGACGGCGCCGGCCGACAGGCTGAGGAACAGGACGGCAAAGGCAGGCAAGAGAGAGCGAATTTTCATCGAGTTTCCTTCAAGATATAAAAACGCCGGCAACAAAGTGCCGGCGGGGTCAAAACGAACAACATCAGTCACGACACCTGACAAAACCGTAGCGAGCGGCAGCGATTTGTGGTCGCAAAGCGCGACGCGCAGTAGGTTTGGTCAGGTGACATCGACTAGCAGACGGTGTGCATCCAGCCGTGGGTATCGGGGGCCGTGCCATGCTGCAAGCCCAGCAGCGCTTCGCGCAGGGCCAGGGTGACGGCGCCGTTTTCATTATTGTTGATGGTCATTTCAAAGCCATTCGCCTTGGCCACACCCACCGGCGTGATGACGGCGGCCGTGCCGCAGGCGAACACTTCGGTCATGCGGCCCGAGGCGATGTCGTCGCGCCATTGCTGGACGGATAATTTACGCTCTTCCGTGGCATAACCGAGGTCTTTCGCCATGTCCAGCAGGCTGCGGCGGGTGATCCCTGGCAGCAAGGTGCCCGTCAGTTCCGGCGTCACGACGGTAACTTTCTCGCCATCCTTGTAGACGAAGAACAAGTTCATGCCACCCATTTCTTCGATGAATTCGCGGTGCACGGCGTCCAGCCAGACGACCTGATCGCAACCCTTCTCTTGCGCTTGCGACTGGGCCATCAGGCTGGCCGCGTAGTTGCCCGCGCATTTCGCTTCACCGGTGCCGCCCGGCGCGGCGCGCACGAAGTCTTCGCTGATCCACACGGTGACGGGTTTCACGCCTTTCGGGAAATAGGCGCCGGCCGGCGAGGCGAACAGCACGAACAGGTATTCTTCCGAAGGACGCACGCCCAGGTAAGGGTCGGTGGCGATCATCAGCGGACGCATATACAGGCTCTCGCCCGTGTTCTTCGGCACCCAGTTGCGGTCTTGCGCAATCAGCGCGTCGCCCGCTTCCAGGAACAGCTCGACCGGGATGGCCGGCATGGCCAGGCGCGCGGCGCTGCGGTTGAAGCGCTGGGCATTTTGTTCTGGACGGAAAGTCTTGATGCTGCCATCGGGCTGGGCAAACGCTTTATAACCTTCGAAGATGGCCTGGCCATAGTGCAACGACGAGGCGGACGGGTCCAGCGTCAAAGGGCCGTAGGCCTTCAATTCGCCCTGCTGCCACTTGCCGTCGCGGTAAGGAATCACCACCATGTGGTCCGTGAAGATGCGGCCGAAGGCGGGATTGACCATGCGCGCGGCGCGTTCGGCGTCGGACAAGGGATGGGCGGATGGGGTGACGACGAGATTCGGTGTGGAAGTGGTCATGGCGGCAATGGGAACTAGTGAACAGTATCCCTATTGTAGCGCCTATGGCGCCTGATCAGGCAAACGAGGATGGCCAGGAGGCTGCGCAAGACGACGACCCTGCCCCGCGAAAAGCGGCCCCATCATTTGCGAATGATTCTCGTTTGCGTTATTATGTCAGCCTTCCTTCTTCCCCGCCATGCCTGACGCCCTGCTTGGTGGCGCCATCGAAAGCCGCTTCATGACGACCTCCTCCCTTCCACAACCCCAGCTGCGCGCCAGCGCCGACGAGGCGCCGGAAACCCTCCGGCAGCGTCTGTTTGCCGCCCCGCAACAACGGCGCTGGCATTGGAGTTGGAAGCAGGTGTGGTTTCAATTGCATTGGTTCATCGGCATCACGGCCGGCACGGTGCTGGTGATCATCGGCTTGAGCGGCGCCACCCTGGCCTTCAAGGAGGAATTGCTCGATGTCATGAACCCCGGCGTGCGCGATGTGCCCGTGGAAACACGCGCGCCGCTGACGCCGGCCCAGTTGGCCAGCATCGCCGCATCGGAACACGGCCAGCGCGTGGCGTCCATCACCGTGTATGCACAGGCGGGCGCTG
The DNA here is from genome assembly GCF_051380935.1 of Janthinobacterium algoris. Lineage (NCBI taxonomy): Bacteria > Pseudomonadati > Pseudomonadota > Betaproteobacteria > Burkholderiales > Oxalobacteraceae > Janthinobacterium > Janthinobacterium algoris. The sequence continues at coordinate 346,163 of NZ_JBNYXZ010000004.1, forward strand.
CTCCCCGGCTGTTCTTCGCGCCGAAGAACGGCCAGCGGCGTGGCGAGTCCATTTATGTGCAACCGTACACGGGCGCCACCCAGCCGGCGCTGGCGGGGGAGGGATTTTTCGAGTGGACGGAATCATTGCACCGCTGGCTGCTGCTGCCCCGCGATCCGGGCCGGCAAGTGGCGGGCGCGCTGGCCCTGTGCCTGCTGGGCCTGGCACTGTCGGGCCTGTATCTGCGCTGGCCCCGCCGCCCGCTGGACTGGCGCACCTGGCTGACTGTCGACCCGGCCCTGAAAGGCCGCTCCTTCCTGTGGAATTTGCACGCCGTGGCCGGCACCTGGTGCCTGCTCGTCTACGTGGCCCTGACCCTGACGGGCATTTACTGGAGCTATGACGTGGTGCGCGACAATATCGACGCCTGGGCCGGCAAGCCGCCTAGAGTGGCGCAGGTGCCGGGTAAAAAAGGCCAGGCCAAGGAGAAGGCGCCGGCCGTCGACCTCAGCCTGGCCTGGAGCAGCTTCCAGCAGCACGCCCCCGGCTGGACCCTGGCCAGCGTGCGCCTGCCCACGCGCGCCGGCGAAGCCGTGCAATTCACCTGGCTGGCCAGCGATGCGCCGCACGAGCGGGCGCGCAGCCGCATGCGCATTGCACCGGCCAACGGCACGGTCACGGAAAACGAACCGTACAAACAGCAGGGACTGGGGACGCGCCTCGTCAACATCATTTATCCGCTACACATGGGCACGTATTTCGGCTTGCCGGGCCGCATCATCGTCACCGTGGCCAGCCTGGGCCTGCCCCTGTTCGCCATCACGGGCTGGATGTTGTACCTGGGCCGCCGCAAGGCAAAACGGGCTGTGCAGGCACAGCGCGCCATGCTGGGCGCCGGTACGCCAGGCAAGACGGGCACGGGCTTGCCGACCCTGGTGGCCTACGCCAGCCAGTCGGGCCAGGCCGAACGCCTGGCGCTGGAAAGCGCGCGCGCCCTGCAGCAGGCGGGCGTGGCCGTCGATGTGCAGTCGCTGGACCGGTTTGATCCCGCGCAATTGCGCGAGTATGAACGGGCCCTGATCGTCGCCAGCACCTTTGGCGAAGGCGAAGCGCCGGACGGCACGCGCCGCTTCGCGCGCCTGTTGCAGCAGACGGCGGGCACGCCGCTGGCAAGCCTGGAAGTGGGCGTGCTGGCACTGGGCGACCGCCACTACAGCGACTTCTGCTGCTTTGGCCATGCGCTGGAGCGCCAATTGCGCGCGCTGGGCGCCACGCCCCTGTTCCCCCTGATCGAAGTGGACAAGCACGACCCAGCCGCCCTGGCCGACTGGTCGCAGGCATTGGCCCGCTGCAGCGGCAGCGCCATCGACGCCATCGGCGTGCAGGAAGAAGCGTCATATGCCGAATGGCGTTTGCTGCGCCGCGTGCTGCTCAACCCGGGCAGCCTGGGCGGCGAGCTGCATGAAATCACGTTGACGGGCCCGGCCGATGCCACCTGGGAAGCGGGCGCGCTGGCCGAAATCATCGGGTGCAACGCGGACGGCAGCGATGGCGACGCGCAGGGTGCGCAAAGTGCTGGGCCAGAAGGATCTCGACGCCCTGCTGGCGGCCGGACGCTACCGCCGCGACGTGTATTGATCTACATCAGTCCGCCCCCGGCGCCGCCCGGCTATGTGGGCAAGCGCACAGTCAGCGCCAGCCATCGGACTACAGTGGGGACATCGCGGCACGATTGCCGCTCCACTCACTGTCTGCGAGGCTAGCCATGAAAAACCCCTGGATGAGCATGTACCTGAGCGCGGCCAACCGCATCGCCAACACGGCGCGCGGTCACGCCACGGCCGCCGTCAAGCGCGAAGCGGCAAAGAATACGCGGCAATTGACGCAAGTGTGGTTCGACTCTTTCCTGCCCGCAGCAGGCAAGCCACGGCGCAGCCGCAAGGCGAAATAGGCGCAGTCACGAGCGGTATCTGGTGCGGTGCATCACAGCAATAAGTTGAAGTTACGACCAGGTGAGCTAAACTGCAAGCATGGTAGTAAAGATATGCGTACGCGATTGAAGTGACCGGCAGGCGCCGCATCCCCGCGCCGCCACCGGCTCATCAGGAGACGACCATGTTGACGCTTAAAGTACTGGCCTGCCTTGCCTTGTCGGCCTTGCTGCTCGCTCCCCTCGTGCTGAGGGATGCCATGCAGTTGTCGGCCGGCCAGCAATTGCAGGTACCCAATGTCGATGCGCACGCCATGTGGAGCCATTGGCCCAAGCAATAAGCAAGACAAGACGCGCAGCTGAGAAAACACCGCTGACTGCGTTGCTTTGACTTGCCGTACTAGCGTACTGTCTGCGTCAAAGACGCCTTGCCAACGGCGTTTTTCAGCGGCGCTTGCTAGTGGCATTCACCGTCAAGAACCGCTTTATTGCAGAGTGGAAATTTGTTCCTCTATCCATTTGTTTTTGTCTTGTTTCCCTCGCCCTCTTCACCATATTTTTGATCCAGGTCATGGATTTGAAGTGTCGCTGCGCCCACACTGGAACAGTCCGCTTCGCATCGGGACGGACTTAACCGGGAGCATCGGCATGGGTAAATCGGACTGGAAGGATGAGATGGCGCTGGGCGTTCCCGCCATCGACGAGGCGCATGAGGCACTGTTTCAAGAGCTGGCGCGGCTGGGACAGTTGAGTGACCAGCATTTCAGCGTGGCATTTCGCGAGCTGATTGCGGCCGTCGAACGCGATTTCCGCGAGGAAGAAGATTTGATGGAAGAAATCTCCTTTCCCTCGCTGGCCAACCACCGCGAACAGCATGCGCGCGTGCTCAGCGGTTTGCACCATGCCTGGGCCGCCGTCGATGAAGGCGACCTGGAGCAGGGACGCCTTGCGCTCTCGCTCTTGCCGCAATGGCTGATCTTTCACCAGGCCACCATGGACCTGGCCCTGGCGGCGGCCCTGGAGTTGGTGCAGCGCCAACCGAACTAACGTCTACAGCAGCAGCACCGTGGCTAGCTCGGGCAAGACCACGCGGTAATGTCCCGGGTATTTGTCTTCGCCATCGAAAATCTTGCAAAACACGGGCTGGCTGATGTCGTTGACGGCTGGCTCGTTCATGGGCAAGGTGGCGATCAGTTGCTCGCCATCCATCAACCGCAAGGCGCTGCCCCGTTCGGCCGCGCAAAAGGCCAGCGATTGCACATCGTTGGCAAACGGCCGCTTGTACCACGGCGTGATGGCCCGCACGGCGCGCCGGGCGTCGCGCAGGACTTGCCCCACGCGCGTGACATTCCACGCATCGCGCGCCACGGACGGCTGGAGGACGATATTTGCCGTCAGCTCGCCCCTGCCCTTGTTCACCAGAAAAGTGCCATCTTGCGCGGCAATGTCATCGTTGAGCGGCACGACAAACACGCCGCCGTCGGACACCTTGATCGGCACGGGGGCGCCATTGCCTTGCAAGGCCACCCGCACATCGTCGATGGTGGCGCTCAGCTTGGCCGGAATCAGGCGCAGTGCCATGACCACGCTGCCGCTCGACACTTGCCACACCTTCCTGGCAGTCAGATAACTCTCGCGGTAAGCCGTGAAACGTATGCGCGGCGCCTTGGCGTCGCTGTTGGCCGTAATCGTCACCGTTTGCGATGGCGAGGCGTCCTGCGCTGGCGCAGCGGGGGTGGCAGGCGCAAGGGGCGACGGCACAAGGGGTGGCAACACAACAGCGGCGGCGGGCGGCACGCTGGCGCTTTGCAGCGGCGCGGGAACAGCCGGCGGCGGCGCGTGTTCCTGGGCCCGGCCCAGCGACACGACACACAACCATCCGGCACAAGCGATCCATGTACGCATGCATTTCTTTCAATGTGGAAAATATTTTATCAGCGCCTGCATTATCGCAGAAGGTCAGCCTGCGCGCCGCTCCTGGCCTGCCGCACTCTATTGGTGCGCACGCCGATGGCATGGCGCGCGGCGGCAATGCACCATTGCAAGACACGATCCTGTACGACCGCATCGAGGTCGTACGCGGCGCCACCGGCCTGATGGGCGGCACGGGCGACCCGTCAGCCACCATCAACATGATACGCAAGCGGCCGACGAAAGAATTCCAAGCCAGCGCCGGACTCATCATGGGCCGCTGGGACGACCAGCGCGTCGAGGCCGACCTTTCCACGCCGCTGAACGCGGAGGGCAGCGTGCGTGCGCGCACGGCCCTGGCCTGGCAAAAACGCGATCCCTACCTGGATATGTATCACGAACGCAAGACCGTCGGCATGCTCATCGTCGAGGCGGACTTGCGTCCCGGCACCCTGCTGATAGCCGGAGTCGACTTCCAGGACAACCAGCCCACGGGCGCCACCTGGGGCGCCGTGCCCTACTGGAACGCGGACGGCAGCCTGGCCAACTTGCCGCGCAACACCAGCTGGACGGCGCCCTGGAGCAGCTGGGCCAACAAGCAGCCACGGTGTTCACCTCGGTGTACCAGCGCCTGCCCGGCAACTGGAATCTGCACCTGGGCTATGCGCGCACGGAAAGCACGAACCGCACCACTGTTCTCCATGCGGGCAAAGGTTATCCCGATCCAGCCACGGGCAAAGGCATGGAACTGTGGACGGCGCCTGGGGTGCAGGCGAAATGAACAGCGACAATTTCGACATTTACGCTAGCGGGCCATTTACCTTGCTGGGACGCAAGCACACGGCCATCGTCGGCTGGAATGGCAATAACGGCCAGGAGCGTTCCATCGGCGGCAAGGAAAAAATCAATTACTCGAAATTCATCCCCGATTACCGCAGCTGGACGGGCAACATCCCCCGCCCCGTGTTTTACCCGGACGGCTCGCACACGGAAACCGTGACACGCCTGACGGGCGGCTATGTGGCCACGCGCCTGAGCCTGGCCGACCCGCTACACGTGATCGTCGGCGCGCGCAGCAGTACTTACCGCACGGACACGCGCAACTACAACACGCAAGGTGTATACACGGGCAGCGGCGACTTCGTGGAAACGCGCAATGAAGTCACGCCGTACGTGGGCGCCGTGTTCGATATCAACAAGCAATATTCGGCCTACGCCAGCTTCACGCAGCTGTTTAACCCGCAATCGAGCAAGGACCGCAACAACAAGTTCCTGGCGCCGGAAACGGGCAACAATGCGGAACTGGGCATCAAGGGCGAATTTTATGAAGGCAAGCTGAACGCGTCGGTCGCCCTGTTCCACACGAAGAAAAAGAATCTGGCGGAACTGGACCGCAGCGTGCCGCCCGGCTTTTTGCTGCCCGACGGCGGCCAGGCCATGGTGGCGAATGGCGCCGGCGTGACAGCCAAGGGCGTCGAGTTCGACGTTTCCGGCCAGTTGTCGCCCGCCTGGGAAGCCAGCGGCGGCTATACCTATCTGCACGCGGCCGAGGCCGATGGCCGCCGCGCCGCCACCACGCAGCCGCGCCATTTGCTGCGCCTGGCCACCAGCTACCGCTTCGACGGCCGTCTGGCAGGTCTGAAAGCGGGCGCCAGCATGACGGCGCAAAGCGCCATCTACAGCGAATCGTGGTACGGCCGCCCGCCGTCAAGCGAGATGACGAATATCCCGCAAGCGGGCTATACGCTGGTCAACGCCATGGCCAGCTATGCGCTCAACAAGCATGCCAGCGTGCAGTTGAACGTCAACAACCTGCTCGACAAGCAATACTACCGCAACGTGGGCTTCTTCGACGGCGTATTCTGGGGCGAACCGCGCAACATCAGCCTGGCCGTGCGCACGACGTTTTAAGAGCCTATCCCAGTAGTGAGCGTCTTCTGCTGCCAGTTCATCAGGAGCGCGGACAAGGCGTGAGGAGGACGCGTGGCGAGCCACGCGACGACGATCAACGCAGTCCCCGCTTCTGAGGGGCGCCAGCAGGGGATGTATTCATCTACTGGAATAGGCTCTAAGAACGTGTTCACAATCTATCCGAATAGCCGGATAATGGCGGGATGAGAAAACCTTACGCCAGCGACATCAGTCGAGAAAAGTTTGAAGAAATCCTACCGCTGCTGCAAAGCGTGAGGAAACGCACGAAACCGACCACGGTGGACTTGTACGAAGTGTTCTGCGCGGTGCTATATCTGCTGCGCAGTGGCTGCCAGTGGAGGATGCTACCAAGGGATTTTCCGAAATGGAGGACGGTGCATTCGTACTTTGCCAAATGGAGCGAGCCCGACCAGCACGGTATCAGCGTGCTGGAACGGGCATTAAAAAAATCAGGTTGGCGCGGCCCGCGAGAGACTGGAGCGCAGCGCCAAGCCGACGCTGTTGATCGTTGACGCACAAAGCGTGAAAAATACCGACACGGCCGGTAGCAAGGGTTACGACGCGGGCAAAAAGGTTTCAGGCATCAAGCGCCACATCGGTGTGGACACACAGGGGCTACCCCATGCCATTGCCGTGACGACGGCCGAGGTGACGGACCGCAAAGGAGCACTGCAGGCGATGCAGCGTTGCAAAGGCAGCCTGGATAAAGTGCAAAGCGTGCTGGCCGACAGCGGTTATGTGGGCCAGCCCTTTGCCCAAGGTGTGCAGGAAACCTTGGGCGAGGCGGTCACGGTGCAGATTGCCAAACGCAGTGAATTGCACAAGTTCGCAGTGATACCCAAGCGCTGGGTGGTCGAGCGCAGCTTCGCCTGGTTGGAAAAAAACAGGCGACTGTGGAAAAACTGCGAACGATGGCTTAACACCAGCTTGCAGTTCATCCACCTGGCTTTCCTGGCGATGCTGCTCAGGAGATCATGAACAAGTTCTAAGCGCGGCCATCACACTGCCGCGCTGCGCCAGTGTGCGGGCGCCGGCAGGGTGAAGCCATCGAGCAAAGGACCGCCGACGGGCGCCAACACGGCGGCGGTGACGTGTTCGAACGCGCGCTGGCCCGCCGCCAGGTCGCTGGCGACCAGGCGCAAGGCACCGTCGAGCTCCTTGGCGATGGCCGCGTCAAATGCCTGCAGGCGGCGGAACAGGTGCTTGCCGCCGCCGCTCCATACACCAGCCGCGCGCAAGTGCAGGTCGGCCAGCGCTTGATACAGCTGGCAAGCGACGGCCAGCGCCTCGCCCGGGTGCCGGCTGTCGACCAGGTCTTCCAGCGAGGTGGTGATGGCATAGCGGCGCCGCTGCAAATTGTCCACGTCGAGCACGGGCGGCCCGGCCCCGTCGATGGCTTGCGCCAGCGCAAGCAATTGCGCGTAATGTGTGCCGGAGGCAGCGATATTTTTGCCTTCCAGCACCATGCGCACCAGCGGCACCGTGCCGCCCGGTGCATCCATTTCCTTGCAAAAATACGTGAACGTGGCCAGGTCGTGCGCAAACAGTTCCACCGTGCGCCCTTCGGCCACGATGGTCGAGCGCCAGGCGCAATCGACGTGGTCGAACAGCAGCAGCAAATCGATATCGGAACTGGGCGTCTGCCGGCCCGTGGCGAACGAGCCACCGATGATGGCCGCCACGGCAGCAGGATAGCGCTCGCGCACCAGCCGCACGGCAATCGCGCGGATATCGTCATAGGTGAAAATGTTTGTCACAGCCAGTGCTCCGTGCTGAAAAACACTATCCTACACGGGATCCTGCACACGACATGCACACCGCCGCCATCCTGCTACACTGGCGCTATCTGATCAAGGAACAAACATGGAATACGACTGCATCGTGGTGCCCTCGCCCGTGGGCGAGCTGACCCTGGTGGCGCGCGGGGCGGCTCTGGCCGCCATCCTGTGGGAAAACGACAAGCCCAACCGCGTGCGCCTGGGCGAGATGCGCGTCGATGACAGTTGCGCCGTGCTGCAGGAAACGGCGCACCAGCTGGGCGAGTATTTCGCTGGTACCCGCCAGCAATTCGACGTCCCGCTCGATTTTGCCGGCACGTCATTCCAGCAGGAAGTCTGGCGCGCGCTGCTGACGATACCGTATGGCCAGACGCGCAGCTATGGCGAGATCGCGCGCCTAATAGGCCGTCCCGCCGCCGTGCGCGCCGTGGGTGCCGCCAACGGCAAGAATCCCATTTCCATCATCGCCCCCTGCCACCGGGTCATTGGCGCCACGGGCGAATTGACGGGTTTTGCGGGCGGCTTGCATGCCAAGGTAACTCTGCTGGCCCTGGAAGGCATCGCCCTGTCCAGCGACCGCGAAGCGCTGAAGACAGGCCACGCCCGCCGCCGCGCCGTACACCTTGATACCGCGCAAGGCTGTTTGTTCTAGCCGTTTATTCCTATTACTCCCGGATGGTTAAGCCATCCATTCAAGCAAACATATCAAGAATTATGCCGTATCTATCCATCCTGCTCTTTGCTGTCCTGTATCTGCTGGCCACTTTCTTTTTCCACATCCCCGCTTTGGTCGCCCTCGTGTATGGCGTGCTAAGCCTGAGCTGTTTCGTTGCCTATGCGATCGACAAGTCGGCCGCCAAACAAGGGCGCTGGCGCACATCGGAACGCACCCTGCTGCTGTTGGGGCTGCTGTGCGGCTGGCCCGGCGCCGTACTGGCGCAACAATGGCTGCGCCACAAGTCCAGCAAGCGTTCGTTCCGCGTGCTGTTCTGGATCACCGTCGCCATCAATATCGGCGCCTTCGTGTATTTCAGCATGCATTACGCGGCGCCCGATATCGGCACCGAGGTGGCGCCCATCGAACTGTAGGACCGCTGCGACCCATTACTCGCCCAGCAAGCGCAGCGATTCCAGCCAGTCCGCTTTCCATTCGCGCAGCAACGCTTGCGTGGCGAACGCCTTCTTCAGGTGCGCCATCGGCACGCGGTGCACATCGTGCAAGCCGAACGCCAAAGTCACCGGATGCCACAAATGGCTGTTCTTGCCGCCCCGCGAATTCTTGCGCACGCGCGCGCCGTCGTCGCCAAAGATGCCCACGCCACTGGCCATGCCTTTGTCCAGGTCGACCTTGCCCACGCCGGCAAAGGCGATCAGGATGTGCTCGCGCCCCAGGCCCTTCAAGGCGCTGGGCAAGACAAACGGCACTGCGTTGTCAGCTCCGGCTTCCGGCTCGGCCGGCTGCGGATGCTGCAACTCCTTGAGCAAACGTAACAGATCGCGCTCCTGGAAATGCAAGCCGTCGACGGGCACGCGCAAGCCCGGTGCCTTCAGTTCGATGGCGATATTGCCAGAGTCGCGCGTAAAACGCAGCCAGACATCCTCGGCGCCCGAAGCCAGGTGCTGCTTGTCGCCGATGAACACGACGGGCGCCGCATAGCGTGTCACGCCGTCATGGAATAGCTCGGCCCACGCGTCGCTGTAATCGAGCCAGACAAACGGCAAGCCGCCCTGCTCCAGCAGGCGCGCCAGGGTCCACGGCGTGCCGGTCTGGTGCGCCAGCCAGGCACAGGCTTCGGTGGCGGTGGCGCGGTACGGCAAAGGAAGGGAAGTCATGGCAGTTCCGTCGATAAAAGTGGAACGCAGTGTAGCAGACGCCGCCCTCATCCCCTTGGGCAGGCGCAGCGGGCGCGCCGCGCGATGTGCGTGGCTTTTTATTTTCATGAAACTGAATCCAGGCGCCCGGCCCGCGCGTACATGGCTATGCCATGACCGAACAAAGTTACCACGCGAAGTTACCATGCGGAAAGGAATCGCCATGCAGCATTACAGCAAAAAGACGGATCCCCTGGATCAGCGCCTGTATCTGGCCCAGCGCATCGACCGGGCCGATGCGCGCTTGCAATGCTTGCACGATGCGGCCGAGCGGCAACGCTGCGCGCAATGGATCACGGCCTGGGCCGTGGCAGCGGGCGCCGACGCGCCGCGCGGCATGAAGCTGCGCATCCGCGGCGAATTCATCTTGCTTTGATAAAAAGTAAAAGCCCCGCCCGATGCATGCGCACGGGGCGGGGCCAGTCAAGCCGACACGCGCCTACTTGGGCGTGTCGCGGTACTGCTCGGGCGTCGTGTCGCCATCGGCAACTTCATACCACATTGCATTGAGCACGGCGAACGTCGCCGCCAGCGGAAGACCCAGTATCCAGGCGAAATACCACATAATTATGTCCTTTCTTCAATTCCAACTTGATCATTTTTAAGATCAAACTAACGACGCCTAACAAAACCGTAGCGAGCGGCAGCGATTTGTGGCCGAGAAGCGCAACCGTACTCTAGTACGGTGAGCATCGCCGGCCGCAAAGCGCGAGGCGCAGTAGGTTTGGTTTGGTGTTCTCAATAAGCGTGACCGGTGTCGTCTTCGATGGCTTTGCCGTCAACCTTGCCCCACAACACTTTATATACCCAGGTCGTGTACGCCACGATGAGGGGAATGAAGACGGCCGTGACGACCAGCATGATGAACAGGGTCATGTGGCTGGACGAGGAATCCCACACGGTCAGGCTGGCGCGCGGGTCAATCGACGAGGGCAGGATGAACGGGAACATGGCCGCGCCCACGCTGAGTATGATGCCGGCGATGCTGGCCGCGCTGGCCAGCAAGGCAGGCACTTCGCGCCGCGCGCGCAGGAAGGCAAAGGCCAGCAAGGGGCCCAACAAGCCTACCGCAGGGGCGATCCAGGTCCACGGATGGGCGGCAAAGTTGAGGAACCAGGCGCCCACGTACACTTCCGCCGTTTTCAGCATCGGGTTGGACGGGCCATCGACGACGATGGCGCTGGTGTAGCGGTAGCCGTCGATCCACAGCCATAGGGCCACGCCGGCGGCCGCATACAGCACGACGGTGGCGATCGCCGCCACGCTGCCGTAGCGGCGCGAACGGTCAGCCACGGCACCGTCCGTTTTCACTTGCAGCCAGGTGGCGCCGTGCATCACCAGCATGGCCACCGAGACCAGGCCGCACAGCAGTGCGAACGGGTTGAGCAGCGCAAAGAAACTGCCGTCATAGAAGATGTGCATGTCCGACGAGAAACGGAACGGCACGCCTTGCAGCACGTTGCCTATCGCCACGCCGCAGATCAGGGCCGGCACGAAGCCGCCCACGAACAGGGCCGCGTCCCAGCGGGCGCGCCAGCGCGGGTCTTCGCGCTTGCTGCGGAATTTAAACGCCACGGGACGCACGATCAGCGCCACCAGGATGACGAACATGGCCAGGTAAAAGCCCGAGAACGAGACGGCGTACAGCTGCGGCCAGGCGGCAAAGATGGCGCCGCCGCCGAGGATCAGCCATACCTGGTTGCCTTCCCACACGGGACCGATACTGTTGATGACGACACGGCGCTCGAGGTCCGTCTTGCCGACGAAGGGCAGCAAGATGCCCGTGCCCAAGTCGAAGCCGTCCGTGATGGCAAAGCCCACCAGCAAGATGCCGATCAGCAGCCACCAGATCAGGCGCAGTGTTTCGTAAGAAATCATTTCATGCAAAATCATGGTCTGGCCCTCCTTAGGCGCGTTGAGTATGAATGGCTGCGGCCGCTGGCGCGGGGGCCGGTGGCGTCTCTTCCGGCCCTTTGCGGATGGCCTTGAGCATGAGCTTCATTTCAATAATCAACAGCACGGTGTAGATGGCGGCAAAGCCGGCAATGGTGATGAGCAAGGTGGTCGCACCCAGGTTAGAGACGGCCACGGCCGTCGGCAGCACGCCTTCGATCACCCACGGCTGGCGGCCCACTTCGGCCACGATCCAGCCCGCCTCAATCGCCACCCACGGCAGCGGGATGGCGAACACGGCCAGCTTCAACAGCCAGCGGTGCTTGTCCAAGGTGCGGCGCGTCGACAGGATGAAGAAAGTACCGGTGAGCAAGATAAAGAACATGCCCAGGCCCACCATCACGCGGAAAGACCAGAACAAGGGCGCCACGGGCGGCACGGTGTCGAGCGCGGCCTTGCGGATCTGCTCGGGCGTGGCCTCGCGCGGATCGTCGACATAGCGTTTCAGCAGCAAGGCGTAACCCATGGACTGGCCTTTCGACTCGAACATGTCTTTCGCCTCTTGCGGCACGGGCGCGCCGGGCGCCACGCTGCGGATGGTTTGCAGCGCGTCATACGCCTTGATGCCATCCTTGATCAGCAGCTCGCCGCGGTCGACCAATTGCTCGATGCCGGGGATTTCCGTCGTCAGCGAACGCGTACCGATCAAGCCCATCACCATCGGGATGTGCACGGCATAATGCGTCTCGCGCGCTTTCTCGTCGGGGAAGCCGAAAGCCGTGAAGGCGGCAGGCGCCGGTTCCGTGGTCCACATGGCTTCGATGGCTGCCAGCTTCATCTTTTGGTGTTCGGACGACAGGTAACCGCTTTCATCGCCCAGCACCACCACCGACAGCGAAGCGGCCAGGCCGAACGAGGCGGCCACCGTCATCGAGCGCTTGGCCAGCTGCACATGGCGGCCCTTCAGCAGATACCAGGCGGAAATACCCAGCACGAAAATCGCCGCCGCCGTATAGCCGGCCGACACCGTGTGCACGAATTTCGCCTGTGCAACAGGATTCGTCAGCACGGCGCCGAAGTCGGTCACTTCCATGCGCATGGTCTGCGGATTGAAGGCCGCGCCGACGGGATTTTGCATCCAGCCGTTGGCGATCAGGATCCACAGGGCCGAGAAGTTCGAGCCGATGGCCACCAGCCAGGTCGTGACCAGGTGGCCCCGCTTCGACAGCTTGTCCCAGCCGAAAAAGAACAGGCCGACGAAGGTCGCTTCCAGGAAGAAGGCCATCAAGCCCTCGATGGCCAGCGGCGCGCCGAAAATATCGCCCACATAATGGCTGTAATAGCTCCAGTTCATGCCGAACTGGAATTCCATGACGATGCCTGTCGCCACGCCCATGGCGAAGTTGATGCCGAACAAGACACCCCAGAACTTGGTCATGTCGCGCCAGATGGTGCGGTTCGTCATCACGTAAACCGTCTCCATGATGGCGAGGATCACTGACAGGCCTATCGTCAGCGGAACGAATATAAAGTGGTACAGAGCTGTCAGCGCGAACTGCAGTCTGGATAAAGCGACAATATCGAAGTCCATATGATTTCCTTGGTATTTCCCTACTGTGTGTAAACTTGGTATCTATCTGATGCTGTTTCGCTAGGCGCCGGTGTTGCACAGCTGTCAGGCAGCGCCGCCCGTATCTCCCTACTCTTCCCCTACTCTTCCCCTATTCTTCCTCAATCGCCGCGCAAGCCAGCCAGCGCCGCCTCGAAGGCTTGTGTGCCACGGCGCGCGTCGCCCACGATGCGGCCGTCGCGCAGGATGACCAGCCGGTCCGCCAGCGCCGCTTCGCGCCGCAAGTGGGTGGCGATCAGCACGGTACGTCCGACGCTGCGCGCGCGCAGGCGCTGCAGGACATCGATTGCCGCCTGCGCATTGAGCGCTTCGGTGGCTTCGTCCAGCAGCCACAGGGTCGACTCGTGCAGGAACAACCGCGCCAGCGCGAAGCGCCGCGCCTGCCCGCCCGACAAGCCCAGGCCGCCCTCGCCCAACAGCGTATCGAGGCCGCCCGCGAAGGCCCGCACTTCCTCATCCAGGCCTGCCGATTGCAGCGCCGCCCACAGCTGCGCATCGCTGGCGGACGGGTCGGCCAGGCGCAGGTTGTCGCGCAGGCTATCCTGGAACAGTTCCGTCTTCTGGGTGAACAAACAGGCGCGCGGTGCGGCCACCGTTCCCGACAGCGGCGCCAGCTCGCGCGCGGCGATGGCCAGCAAGGTCGACTTGCCCGCGCCGCTGGGGCCGATCAAGGCCACGCGCTCGCCCGCGGCGATGTGCAGGGAAATATCATGCAAAATTGCAACATGGCTGCCCGCATGCGCGCCGCTGACGTGCTCCAGGCGCAAGCCCGGCGCGGCATCCGCGGACGGCGCCACGTCCTGTCCATCGAGGCGCGGCGCCAGGCGGCGCATGGCCAGCAGCATGCGCCCCGCTTCCAGCGCGCCACGGCGCAATCCCGCAAACGGCTCCACGGCCGTCAGCGCAATCAACAACGCCAGGGCTGCCAGCGGCAGGTTCAGCACCTGCTGCTGCACCAGCGCGGCCACGGCCAGCAGCACGCCGGCCAAAGTCACGCTGCCGGCAACGCCATACGCGGCGCCGGCAGCCGTGTCCAAGCGCAGCAAGGCGAAATCGGCTTGCGCCAGCGAGCGGTCGATCTGCCCCAGCGCGAGGCACTGGGCATCGATGCGCCCCGCCATTACCAGGTCCGTCTGGCCCGCCACCAGGTCGATGGTACCGGAACGCAATTTTTCAATGGCGCGCGAGCGCACGATGGCGGGATGGCGGGCGCGGCGCACCACCAGCCAGCTGATGCCGCCACCGGCGGCCAGCAGCCACGCTGCCAGGCCCAAGCCCAGCTGCCACTGCATCACGCCCAGCGCCACGCCGGCCAGCAAGGCCGCGCACAGTGCCGTAAAAGCCGGCACCAACAGGCGCAGGTACAGCGCTTCGAGCGCGTCGATATCGGCCGTCAGGCGGAACAGCAGTTTGGCGGGCTGGCGCAGCAAGCGGCTGGCCGCTTCCGGGCGCGACCAGCCGCGAAACAGTTGCACGCGGATGCAGACCAGCGCGGCGAACGTGGCGTCGTGCGTGACGAGGCGCTCCGCATAGCGCGAGCCCGTGCGGCCGATGGCCAGCAAACGGATGCCGGCCGAGGGACCGAACACGTCGAACAGGATCGCGGTGGAGGCGTGCAAGCCGGCAATCGAGGTGGCCGTGATAAACCAGCCGGACAAGCCCAGCAAGGCCATGCCGGCCACCGCCGTCAGGGCCGCCAGCATGGCGCCCAGGATCAGCTTGCCCGGCTGGGCCAGCAACAATTGCCGCAGGACGGGATTCCAGATGAGAGAAGTTTTCATGCGCGCGCCTCTTCCTTCTGCGCCTGCGCATCGACCTGCACTGTGCGCTGCAGCCGGCCAGCCAGCACCGGGTCGTGCGTGGCAACGATCATGGTTTTGCCCTTGGCCAATTCCAGCAGGGCGTCCGTCACGCGCGCCGCCGTTTCGCTGTCCAGGTGGGCCGTCGGTTCATCGACCAGCAGCAGGTCGGCATGCGGGTGCAGGGCCACGCGGGCCAGCGCCAGGCGCACGGCTTCGCCGCCGGACAAGCCCTGGCCGCCATCGCTGAGCATGACGGCCGGCTGCGCCTGGGCCACGGCGGCCAGGTCGGCCAGGTGCAGCGCCTGCGTCACGTGCGCAGCGTTCGCGCCGACGCGGCCCAGGGTCACGTTCTGGCTGACGGACGCGGCAAACACATGCGGGCGCTGGCCCATCCAGGCCACGCGCTGGCGCAAGGTATTCACGGTGCTGTCGGTCAGGCGCACGCCACCGATGCGCATATCTCCGCCATTGGCGGGCAGCAAGCCGGCCAGCAAGGACAGCAAGGTGGTCTTGCCGGCGCCGCTGGCGCCCAGCAGGGCCACGTGCTCGCCGGCACGCACGCACAAGTCGAAGCCGTCAAACACGGGCGTTTCGCCCGGGTGGGCAAAGCGCAGTTGATGGATCTCGACGGCGGGCGGCGGGGCCACCGCCATGGCGGCGGCGGAAACGGCAGCCACTTCCGCACCAAAGCCAGGCAGGGGCACGCCCTCCCCCGCCAGGTCATGCAAACCGGCCAGGCCCGCTTCGCCGGCCGCCTTGTCGTGCCAGACGGCGGCCAATTCGCGCAGGGGCTCGAAGAATGCGGGCGCCAGCAGCAGGATGAACAAGCCCTGCCCCAGGTTCAGTTCCCGACCCCAGGTGCCGAAATTGATGCTGCCCAGCAAGGAGAATCCGATAAACGCCGCCACCATGGCCACCCCCAGCGCGGAAAACAGTTCCAGCACGGCAGACGACAAAAAGGCGATGCGCAGCACCACCATCGTGCGCCGGCGCACGGATTGCGACGAGGCATCCAGCCGTGCGGCCGTGGCGTCGACGGCGTCGAGCGCGCGCAGGGTGGCCAGGCCGCGCAGGCGGTCCAATAGAAAGGCGTTCATGCTGCCCATTTCCACCATCTGCGCGCGGCTGGCCGCTTGCGCGCCCATGCCCACCAGGGCCATGAAGACGGGAATCAGGGGTGCGGCGATGAGCAGGATCAAGGCGGCGATCCACGACAGCGGCGTCACGACGGCCAGGATCACGAGCGGCACGAGCACGACTTTCCAGCGCGCGGGCTTGTAACGCACCAGATACGGCACGATGGCTTCGGCCTGCTCGGCGATGACGCTGGCAGCCTGGCCCGACTGCGCGCGCTGGCGGTCCAGCGGTGAACGGTGCGCCAGCGCTTGCGCCACCTGTGCGCGCAAAGTGGACAGGTGCTCGCGCGCCGCCGCATACATGCGCCGCGCGCCCCACGCTTCGCAGCCTGCGCGCAGCACGCCCAGCAGCAGCACGCCCGCAGCCGGCAGCAGGGCCGCGCGCCAGGGTGCACCGCCCTGCATGGCTTGCACGGCCCAGGCCAGCAAGGCCGCTTGTGGCAGCCACAGCAAGGCGGCACCACCTTGTGCCAGGCTGGCGGCACGGGGAAGAATACAGCGGGGCAAAGACAGTGGCGTGGTAGGCATCTCTATACTTTTTGAGTTTTCAGAATTTTCTGTAAATTCGATTTTTTGTATAATACTGCGAAACATGACATATATCAATTGACCCTGCGGGCATGGCGTGAAAAAATTCAGATAATTATGAAAACTCAACATATCCAAATGACGCCGTTGATCCTGACCTTTGTCAGCCATTTCGGCGAGATGGGCAGCCGCTGGGGCTTTAACCGAACGGTGGGGCAAGTGTACGCCTTGTTGTTTGTCGCAGAGCATCCTTTGCACGCGGACGAAATCGCGGAACACCTGAGTTTTTCACGCTCGAACGTGAGCATCGGCTTGAAAGAATTGCAGGGCTGGGGCTTGATACGCCAGTCGCGCATCCCCGGCGACCGGCGCGAATATTTTTCCTCGCTGGGCGATGTCTGGCAAATCTTCCGCGTGGTGGCCGCCGAACGCCGCCGCCGTGAAGTGGCGCCCACCCTGACAGTGCTGCGCGAATCGCTGCTGGCGCCGGCCACGGAAGCCGTGGATCAGTATGCGCAGGAGCGCATGCGCGAAATGTATGAACTGGTCGATCTGGCCAACACCTGGTTCGACGACTTGCAGCGCCTGTCGCCCGAATCGATGGCGCAACTGATGAAAATGGGCGCCAAGGTGCAAAAGCTGCTCAATGCCAAGGACCGCCTGTTTGGCGTCAGCAATAACAGCGACTGAAGCTCTCTTTTCATAACACAAAGTGGTGCGTGTTGTCACGCCATTTCTGCTCGCCGCACAGACTCCCGCTAACACAGCCATACATAGCCGTATGCGCTGTTATCAACTAAGTCAATAGAATTATTTGAATTGCATTAGTTTACATCAAGACTAAGCTTGCATATGCGTACTCACGCAAAGGTGACCGGGTGACAAGTTGACCTCCCTGACTGGATGGCGCGCACCCTAAAGCAGTGAAATTTCTGCAATACAATAAAAGGGGATTTTCATGAAAAGCATAACAAGAATTGCAATACGGACATCTATACTGGCCACCCTGACGGCCTTGATGGGCATGGCGCAGGCTGCTACATGGATCGACGTGGGACCGGCCAGCGGTTTCAGCATCGCAGGCAGTACCGTTACCTACACGCCGTCGCCGGCACTGATGGTGAAATACTATGACGGCAACCTGACGCCGCAAAGCCCATCCGACATCCAGGGGTATATCAATGGCGTCT
This sequence comes from Janthinobacterium algoris, assembly GCF_051380935.1. Taxonomy (NCBI): domain Bacteria; kingdom Pseudomonadati; phylum Pseudomonadota; class Betaproteobacteria; order Burkholderiales; family Oxalobacteraceae; genus Janthinobacterium; species Janthinobacterium algoris. Next base: position 363,744 of record NZ_JBNYXZ010000004.1, read on the forward strand.
TCGGCACCAGCCTGGGCCCAGCCGTATCGTATTGCGACAATGCTACTTCGGGCTGCACTGCCGGCACCACGGCAGGCTTGAGTGGCGGCGTCAATTCCTATACGAGCGCGGCCGCCTATGACTTCCTGGCCATCCACTTCGGCCAGGGCGAACTGGTCTTCCACTGGGCCGCGCCCGTCGCAGCCGGCACGACGTTCACGGTAGAAGGCTTGCCCAAGGACCTGAGCAATTACCGCGCTTACGTTTCCGCCATACCTGAACCGGAAACCTATGCCATGCTGCTCGCCGGCCTGGGCCTGCTCGGTGTCATGGCGCGCCGCCGCCAGGCAAAATAGGAGCATCAAGAAGACCTGCAACACGGCGCCGGCGCACCCATGTTTACAGCGCGCTTGCGCCGCGCCGCCCACTCTTTACACCGCCTTTATGCCGCTTTCGCTATGCTGGTTGGCACCACAGCCACCCTTGCGAAGGAGCCTCCATGCATGAATCCCCATTCCAGTCGCGCACGCGCAGCGTGCTGCGCCAGCATTTGCCCGTGCGCGAACGGCTGCGCCTGGCACGCCTGGCGAGCAAGAAAATGCTGTCGGTATTATCTGCGCTGCTGTGTGCGGTGCCGCTGCTGTATTTGCTGAGCGTGGTGCTGTTTGCGCAGCCTTAGGGCCGCGTGCGGAAGACAGGAAAAGAGAAGAAGCGGCCGCATGGCGCAAGCCGTGGCCAGCATGAAACTGGTCCGCCCAGAGGGAATCGAACCCCCATTCACGGTTTAGAAGACCGTTGTCCTATCCGTTGAACGATGGGCGGAAAGGTGCAGTATTTTAATCCATGCGCGCCAGCAATGACATGCCTGCGCGGAATAGAAAACGGGCTGTCATTTCTGACAGCCCGTTTATGACTTTGGTCGGAGTACAAGGATTCGAACCTTGGACCCCCTGGTCCCAAACCAGGTGCGCTACCGGGCTGCGCCACACTCCGAAGACAAGATAATAACGCCCCCGCCCAATTTCGTCAATTGCCCCAGGCGAATTAGATGGAAATAACTATCGCCCCTTGCCTTTACACACCGACCTTGTCGGCGATGCGGCGTGCCATCGATTCAGCCACCTCCTTGTCTTTCGCCTCGACCATCACGCGGATCAGCGGTTCGGTGCCCGAAGCGCGGATCAGCACGCGGCCCGTGTCGCCCAGCTCAGCCTCGACCAGTTCTTTCTCGGCCACCATGGCGGCATTTTTTTGCCAGTCGAAACCGGGCGCCACGCGCAGGTTGATCAGGGTTTGCGGGAACAGCACCAGTTCGGCCAGGCATTGCTGCAGACTCTGGCCGCTACGCTTGAGCGCAGACAACACTTGCAGCGCAGAGACAATGCCGTCGCCCGTCGTATGCTTGTCCAGGCACAGCAAATGGCCGGAACCTTCGCCGCCCAGTATCCAGCCCTTTTCCTTCATGACTTCCAGCACGTAGCGGTCGCCCACCTTGGCGCGCGCAAAGCCGATGCCTTGCTGCTTGAACAGCACTTCCAGCGCCATGTTCGTCATCAGGGTGCCCACGGCGCCGGCCACGGGACCCGTCGCCAGGCGGTCCTTGACCATGACGTACAACAACTCGTCGCCGTTATACAAGCGGCCCGTGGCGTCGCACATGATCAGGCGGTCGGCATCGCCGTCGAGGGCGATACCAAGATCGGCGCCATGCTCGACGACGGCATCGGCCATGGCCTTGGTCGCCGTGGCGCCGAAGCCCGCATTGATGTTGAAACCGTCGGGCTTGTTGCCGATGGCGATGACTTCCGCGCCAAGCTCATGGAATACGTGCGGGGCGATATGGTAGGCGGCGCCATGCGCGCAATCGACGACGATCTTCAGGCCGCGCAAGTCCAGCTCGTTCGGGAAGGTGCTCTTGCAAAATTCGATGTAGCGGCCCTGGGCATCGTCCAGTCGCTTGGCGCGGCCCAGCTTGTCCGACGGCACGCAAGCCATGGGCTCGTCGAGCGCCGCTTCGATTTCCAGTTCCACGCTGTCGGGCAGCTTGGTGCCCTGGCCGGAAAAGAACTTGATGCCATTGTCATGGTAGGGATTGTGCGAGGCGGAAATGACCACCCCGGCCGACAGGCGCAGCGCCCGCGTCAGGTAGGCAATCGCCGGCGTCGGCATGGGGCCGGCCAGCATCACGTCCACGCCGGCCGCCGACAAGCCCGCTTCCAGCGCCGCTTCCAGCATGTAGCCGGAAATGCGCGTGTCCTTGCCGATCAGCACCGTCGGGCGCGCCTTGCCGCCTTGCGACTTGGCCAGCACCTTGCCGGCCGCATAGCCGAGGCGCATGACGAAATCGGGAGTGATCGGAGCCGTGCCCACCAGACCGCGGATGCCATCGGTACCAAAATATTTACGCGTCATATATTTCTCTTTTTGTTGTTTATAATGAATCTTACAGGCTCAGTGCGCCATGCGCCAGACCTTCAGCGCATCGACGGTTTCAGCCACATCATGCACACGGATAATTTCTGCACCTTGCGCTACCGCAGCAAGCGCACCGGCAACACTGCCGGCCAGGCGCTGCTTGACGGGACGTCCTGTGACGGCGCCTATCATCGACTTGCGCGACAGCCCGGCCAACACAGGCAGGTCCAGTTCGCTGCGCAACTGGCGCGTGGCGCGCAGCAAGGCATAGTTTTGCTCCACCGTCTTGCCGAAACCAAAGCCGGGATCGACGCACAGGCGCTCGCGGGCAATGCCGGCCGCCGTCATTGTCTCGATGCGCTGGCGCAGGAAGGCGATGACTTCGCGCACCACATCCTCGTATTGGGGTTGATACTGCATGGTTTGCGGCACGCTTTGCATGTGCATGATGCACAGCGCGCAATCGCTATCCTGCACGGCCTCGATGGCGCCTGGCGCGCAGAAACCGTTGATGTCGTTGATCATGTCGGCACCCGCCAAGATGGCTTCGCGCATCACTTCGGGTTTGTACGTGTCGATGGACAGGGGCTTGCCGCAGTCGCGCAAGGCGTACAGCACCGGCATGACGCGCTGCAACTCATCCTGCAACGGCAGCGGCCGTGCGCCGGGGCGACTCGATTCGCCGCCGATATCGATGATGTCGACGCCGTCGACTATCATCAGCTCGGCGCGCGAAATGGCAAATTCCAGGTGTTGATACTGGCCCGCATCGGAAAAGGAATCGGGCGTGATGTTCAGGATGCCCATCACCAACGCCTGCGTGCCCTGCAGATTGAAGCCAAAACGGCCGAATTGCAAATAATGTCGCATGTAACTCTTTTTAGTCGTCAGGAAAAAACTGCTGCGGCAACGAAAAAGGGCAAGGATTGCTCCTTACCCTTTTAGACAGCACGCCACCGATCAAGCGGCTGCCGTTATCAGGCTGGCGCCGTCACGTTTGGCGAGATGCCGCCCGCGCCGCTGTCGCCGCCCGCATTGCGGCGTGGCGGGATGACTTTCGGCGGACGTGGCTCCAGACCGGCCATGATGTCGTTGATTTGCTCTGCATCAATGGTTTCCCATTCCAGCAAGGCTTTAGTCATCATTTCAACCTTGTCGCGATTGCCTTCCAACAACTTACGCGACAAAGCATATTGCGTGTCGAGAATGTTGCGGATTTCAGCATCGACCTTTTGCTGGGTCGCTTCCGAGATCGTCTTGGTGGCGCCACCGAAGAAACCTTCATTTTCGCTGTCTTCGTAGACCATTACGCCCATGCTGTCGGACATGCCGAAGCGGGTCACCATGGAACGGGCCAGCTTGGTGGCACGCGAGAAGTCGTTCGACGCGCCGGTGGACATTTGTCCCACGAAAATCTCTTCGGCGATACGGCCACCGAACAGGATGGAAATTTCTTCCAGCATCTTGTCCTTGTAGGCGGACAAGTTGTCGTGTTCCGGCAACTGCCAGGTCAAGCCCAGGGCCCAGCCGCGCGGCATGATCGTTACTTTATGCACGGGATCGGCTTTCGGCAGCAGCTTGGCCACCACCGCATGACCGGACTCATGGTAAGCCGTATTGCGACGCTCTTCCTCGCGGATGATCATCGATTTACGCTCAGGACCCATGTAGATCTTGTCTTTCGCATCTTCGAAGTCGGCCATTTCCACCAGGCGCTTGCTGCGACGGGCGGCAAACAGAGCTGCCTCGTTGACCAGGTTGGCCAGGTCGGCGCCCGAGAAACCAGGGGTGCCGCGAGCCAGGATATCGGCTTTCACGTCGGTACTGATAGGCACTTTGCGCATGTGCACGTTCAAGATCTGTTCGCGGCCGCGGATGTCGGGCAAGCCGACGGAGACCTGGCGGTCGAAACGGCCCGGACGCAGCAAAGCTTTGTCGAGCACGTCGGCGCGGTTGGTGGCGGCCACGACGATCACGCCGGAGTTCGCTTCAAAACCGTCCATCTCGACCAGCAACTGGTTCAGGGTCTGTTCGCGCTCGTCATTGCCGCCACCCATGCCGGCACCGCGGTGACGACCGACAGCGTCGATCTCATCGATGAAGATGATGCAAGGCGAATGCTTTTTCGCGTTCTCGAACATGTCACGGACACGCGAGGCGCCCACGCCGACGAACATTTCCACGAAGTCGGAACCGGAAATCGAGAAGAACGGCACCTTGGCTTCGCCGGCGATGGCGCGCGCCAGCAGGGTTTTACCCGTGCCCGGAGGACCGACCATCAACACGCCGCGGGGAATGCGGCCGCCCAGTTTCTGGAATTTGCTCGGGTCCTTGAGGAAGTCGACCACTTCGTTGACTTCTTCTTTCGCTTCGTCGCAACCGGCGACATCGGCAAAGGTGACGGTGTTGCTGGCTTCATCCATCATGCGCGCCTTCGACTTGCCGAACGAGAATGCCCCGCCCTTGCCGCCGCCTTGCATCTGACGCATGAAGAAGACCCAGACGCCGATCAACAGCAGCATGGGGAACCAGGATACAAAAATAGTTTGCAGGAACGACGCTTCCTCAGGCGGGCGCACATCGAAATGCACGCCATTGTCGCGCAGGTCGCCGATCAGACCCTTGTCGAGACTGGTGGCGGTGGTACGCACCTTGGTGTCGTCCATCAGCTTGGCGGTGATCGACGAACCCTCGATCACGACATCCTTGACGCGCTTGGCTTTGACTTCATCCAGCAAATCGGAATAAGCGATGGCCTTGCTGCCGCCTGTGGCGCCATGACTGTCGAATTGCTTGAACAGCATGAACAACAGCAGCAATACGACTACCCAGATGGCAGATTTGGAAAACATGTTATTCACGAAGACTCCTTGGATGCAGTGCGCATCTCTTTACCAATAGCTAGAAACACGATTTTACTCGCAATAAGCGGGCCGTGCCAAAGCCCGCCGATCCGTGCGCGCGAAAAAACCGCGTTCACGCAAAAAAAATGCAGTATAAACAATTTAGGCTTTTATGCCATCAGACGCTACTGCACTTCTCGTTCCCATGTGCGGATTCCCTCTTAAATATCAAGGGCGGAATCATCTTCTTGCACAGCATTTTTCAGCGGATTCTTGAGACCACGCCCCATCAGGAAGATTTCTGACGATTTATCGCGGCTGGCCTTGGGCTTTTTCTGCACCACAACCTTGAATTCGGCGCGGAATTTCTCCACGATCTGGCTGAAACCCATGTCCTTGAAACATTTCACCAGCAATACGCCCGATGGCTTCAAATGCAATTGGGAAAATTCGATGGCCAAGTCGATCAAATGCTCCATGCGCGCGGCGTCCGCCGTGGCGATGCCCGACAGGTTGGGCGCCATGTCCGACAGTACCACGTCGACCTTGCGCCCTTGCAACACCACTTCCAGTTGGCGCAGCACGCGCGCTTCGCGGAAGTCGCCCTGAATGAAGTGGAAATCGGCGATCGGCTCCATTTCCAGCATGTCCAGGCCAATCAGGGTACCATTGACCCCGCCGCCGTCCTTGCCGGCCAGCTTGCGCCGCAGATACTGGGCCCAGCTGCCAGGAGTGCAACCAAGGTCGACAATTACCTGGCCATGCTTGATCAGTTTTTCGTCTTCATCGATTTCTTTGAGCTTGTATGCTGCCCGGGCGCGATAGCCCTCTTTTTGCGCCAACTTCACATAAGGATCATTTATGTGGTCGTGCAACCAGTTTTTGTTTAATTTCTTCTTTGCCATTCGCGTAGAATACTGCTTTTAAGGGAATTACTAAATATTATTATGCTAAAACTTACACCCGTAGAGCGCAGCGCACTGCGCGCCGAAGCACACGCGCTGAAGCCTATCGTCATCATTGGCGAAGCGGGCTTGACACCTGCTGTCCTCAAAGAGATCGACCTTGGCCTGGATTCGCACGGTCTGATTAAAGTCCGCGTGTTCGGCGACGACCGCGAAGCCCGCGTCGGAATGTACGATACGATTTGCGGCAATCTCGGCGCCGCCCCGGTACAACATATTGGCAAACTGCTGGTAATCTACCGTCCGAAAAAAGAAGTGGTTAAAGAGAAGGTCAGCGCCGGCAAAGGCATGCGCGAAGTGACCATCGTCAAAGCCAGCGCCAGCGGCACCAAGCGCCCCAGCGTGACGAAAGTCATGATCAAGGGCAATGAGCGCGTTACCGAAGGCGGTTCCATCAAGCGTGCCAAGCCACGTCAGAAAAGCGCCAAGAAAAGCGCACTGGGCAGCAAGTAAGCCTGTTCACCCGGCAACCGCAAGGCTGCCGGGTTTGAAACAAGAAGCGGAGCACGGGATATCCCCTGCTCCGCTTTTTTCATGCAATTACTTTACTTATATCAAACTACTGCTGTTTCCAGATCAATACGCCCGCCAGTAAACTCTGCACGGCAAAGATCAGGGTCGACACGCCATGCAGCATGCCGAAGCGGCTGCGCATGGCTTCGTGCATGATGCCCGACGGCGCTTGCGCCTTGAGCTCGGCCATCAGGGGCGAGATGCCAAAATGGCTGAGTAGCGCGCACACCAGCATGGACAGCACCAGCGCGGCCAGCAGGCGCCGGCGCTTCAGCTCCAGCGCGCCGGGACTCCATTGCAGCAAGGCCAACAGTATCAACGCACAGGCGATGGACAGCCAGGCCTCGGCGCGGAACATGCTGCCGGCGATATTGCCCGCCAGCACACGGTCGCTCAGAGTGCCAAACAGCGTGGGCGCCACGATAAAACCGATGGTCCACAGGCTGCCTGCCCACAGGGTGGCAACGAGGATGCGCACGCGGGCGAGCATCAGATATACAGCACTTCCAGGATTTCGTATTCGCGCGGGCCGGACGGCGCCTGCACTTCCACCACGTCGCCGGCGTACTTGCCGATCAGCGCGCGGGCGATCGGGGACGTCACGGACACTTTGTTCTTTTTCAGGTCGGCTTCATCGAGGCCCACGATCTGGTAAGTGACTTTCTGGCCCGATTCCAGGTCTTCCAGGTTCACGGTCGAGGCAAAGACCACGCGGCCTTCCGCGTCGAGCGCGGTCGGGTCGATGATTTGCGCTGCGCCCAGCTTGCCTTCGAGTTCGGCGATGCGGCCTTCCACGAACGCCTGGCGCTCCTTGGCGGCGTCATACTCGGCGTTTTCCGACAGGTCGCCGTGCGAACGCGCTTCGGCGATCGCATCGATGACGATGCGGCGTTCCTTGGTCTTCAAATGATGCAGCTCTTCTTTCAGAAGTTCTGCACCGTATGTGGTCAATGGGACTGAGGTCATGTTATCTCTACTATCTGCTAGTTATCGGCGCCGTTGTCCGTGTTTTGTCACGGTTAACGGATGCACCAAGTGAAAACCACAGAGGCCGCGCGCTGCTCTGCACGGAACTCTGTGGTTGATAAGCATGCAGTGTACCGCCTAACGGCGGCCACTGCAAATGACACGCGGACTATTCAGCTTGCTGCAGGGTCTTGTGCAGGCCTTGCAGATCGTACACGCGCAACTCATCCAGATGGCGGATGCCTTCGACGGCCGCTTCCGCGCCCGCGATGGTGGTGTAGGTCGTCACGCGCGACGCCAGGGCCGAAGTGCGGATGGCCCGCGAATCGACGATGGCGCTGCGTTTTTCTTCCACAGTGTTAATCACCAGCACGATTTCATGGTTCTTGATCATGTCGACGATGTGCGGACGGCCTTCGATCACCTTGTTCACTGGCGTGACGGCGATGCCGGCAGCGGCGATCACGGCGGCGGTGCCCTTGGTGGCGACCACGGTGAAACCCGACTCGACCAGGTCACGCGCCACTTGCACGGCGCGCGGCTTGTCCGACGCTTTCACGCTGATGAAGACCTTGCCCGATTTTGGCAGGTTCACGCCGGCGCCCAGTTGCGATTTCACAAACGCTTCGCCAAACGTCAGGCCCACGCCCATGACTTCGCCCGTCGATTTCATTTCAGGGCCCAGGATAGTGTCCACGCCCGGGAACTTGACGAACGGGAAGACGGCTTCCTTGACGCTGAAATATGGCGGCACGACTTCCTGCGTGATGCCTTGCGAGGCCAGCGATTGGCCGACCATGCAGCGGGCAGCAATTTTCGCCAGTTGCAAGCCCGTGGCTTTCGAGACGAAAGGCACGGTACGCGAAGCGCGCGGATTGACTTCCAGCACGAAGACGACATCTTTCATTTCGCCGTCAATTTCCTGCTTCTGGATGGCGAACTGCACGTTCATCAGGCCGACCACGTTCAAGCCCTTGGCCATCAGCGCCGTCTGGCGTTTCAGTTCTTCAATGGTTTCCGGTGCCAGCGAATACGGTGGCAGCGAGCAAGCCGAGTCGCCCGAGTGTACGCCAGCCTGTTCGATGTGTTCCATCACGCCGCCGATAAACGTCGTTTCGCCGTCGGAGATGCAATCGACGTCGCACTCGATGGCGTCGTTCAGGAAGCGGTCCAGCAACACGGGTGAATCGTGCGAAACCTTGACCGCTTCGCGCATGTAGCGCTCGAGGTCGCGTTGCTCATGCACGATTTCCATGGCGCGGCCACCCAGCACGTACGATGGACGCACGACCAGCGGGTAACCGATTTCCTGCGCCAGCGCCAAAGCGTCGGCTTCCGTGCGGGCGGTGCGGTTAGGCGGCTGGCGCAGTTCCAGCTTGTGCAACAATTGCTGGAAACGCTCGCGGTCTTCGGCCGCATCGATCATGTCGGGCGAAGTGCCGATGATCGGTACGCCATTCGCTTCCAGGTCCAGCGCCAGTTTCAGCGGGGTCTGGCCGCCGTACTGCACGATCACGCCCACCGGTTTTTCAATGGCGACGATTTCCAGCACGTCTTCCAGCGTCAGGGACTCAAAGTACAGGCGGTCCGAAGTATCGTAGTCGGTCGACACGGTTTCCGGGTTGCAATTGACCATGATGGTTTCGTAGCCGTCTTCGCGCATGGCGAGGGCCGCGTGGACGCAGCAATAGTCAAATTCGATACCCTGGCCGATACGGTTCGGGCCACCGCCCAGCACCATGATCTTTTTCTTGTCGGTCGGATTCGATTCGCACTCTTCGTCGTACGTGGAGTACATATACGCCGTGTCGGTCGAAAATTCCGCTGCGCAGGTATCGACGCGCTTGTAGACAGGACGGATGTTGAGCGCATGGCGCTGCTGGCGCACGGCCGTGTCGGTCGTTTGCAACAGGAAGCCCAGGCGGCGGTCCGAGAAGCCCTTCTGTTTCAACTTGTACAGGGTGTTCTTGTCCAGATTTTCCAGCTTCTGCGTGTCCAGCCACAGTTCCAGGTCGACGATTTCCTTGATCTGGATCAAGAACCATGGGTCGATCTTGGTCAGGTTGTGCACTTCTTCCAAAGTGAAACCTTGGGCAAACGCATCGCCCACGTACCAGATGCGCTCAGGACCAGGCTCGCCCAGTTCTTCTTCGATCTTTTCGCGGTCCTTGGTTTTCTCGTTCATGCCGTCCACGCCCACTTCCAGGCCGCGCAAGGCTTTCTGGAACGATTCCTGGAAGGTACGGCCAATCGCCATCACTTCGCCGACGGATTTCATCTGCGTCGTCAGGTGGTGGTCGGCGGTCGGGAATTTCTCGAAAGTGAAACGCGGGATCTTCGTGACGACGTAATCGATTGACGGTTCGAACGAGGCCGGCGTGGCGCCGCCCGTGATTTCATTGCGCAGCTCGTCCAGGGTGTAACCGACGGCCAGCTTGGCAGCGATTTTTGCAATCGGGAAGCCCGTGGCTTTCGATGCCAGGGCCGACGAACGCGACACGCGCGGGTTCATCTCGATGACGATCATGCGACCATCGACAGGGTTGATCGAAAATTGCACGTTCGAGCCACCGGTGTCGACGCCGATCTCGCGCAGCACTGCCAGACTGGCATTGCGCATGATCTGGTATTCCTTGTCCGTCAGCGTTTGCGCTGGCGCCACCGTGATGGAGTCGCCTGTGTGCACGCCCATCGGGTCGAGGTTTTCAATCGAGCAAATGATAATGCAGTTGTCCGCCTTGTCGCGCACCACTTCCATCTCGTACTCTTTCCAGCCCAGCAACGATTCTTCGATCAGCAACTCTTTCGTCGGCGAGGCTTCCAGGCCGCGCTTGCAGATGGTTTCGAATTCTTCTTCGTTGTAGGCGATGCCGCCGCCGGAACCGCCCATGGTGAACGATGGCCGGATGATGGTCGGGAAGCCCAGGGTGCGCTGCACCGCCCACGCTTCCTCCATCGAATGCGCCACGCCCGACTTGGCCGAACCGAGGCCGATCTTGGTCATCGCGTCCTTGAACTTGGAACGGTCTTCCGCCTTGTCGATGGCTTCCGGCGACGCGCCGATCAGTTCGACGTTGTATTTCGCCAGCACGCCATTGTTGAACAGGTCCAGCGCGCAGTTCAGCGCCGTCTGGCCGCCCATCGTTGGCAGGATGGCGTCCGGACGCTCCTTGGCGATGATGCGTTCAACCACCGACCAGGTGATCGGTTCGATGTAGGTCACGTCGGCCATTTCCGGGTCCGTCATGATGGTCGCAGGATTGCTGTTGACCAGGATGACTTTGTAGCCCTCTTCGCGCAGGGCCTTGCACGCTTGCGCGCCGGAATAATCGAATTCGCAGGCCTGGCCGATCACGATCGGGCCAGCGCCAATAATCAGAATACTTTTAATATCTAAACGTTTAGGCATTTTTCTTTTTCTCCTCCGCAGCCATCAAGTTGATGAAGCGGTCAAACAGGTAAGCAACATCCATCGGGCCCGGCGACGCTTCAGGGTGGCCCTGGAAGCAGAAAGCCGGCTTGTCCGTGCGGGCAAAGCCCTGCAGGGAGCCGTCGAACAGCGATTCATGGGTCACGCGGCAATTCGCGGGCAAGGTTGCCGCGTCGACGGCGAAACCGTGGTTTTGCGAGGTAATCAAGACTTGCTTGGTTTCCAGGTCTTGCACCGGATGGTTGGCGCCGTGGTGACCGAACTTCATCTTCAGCGTTTTTGCGCCGGAAGCGAGCGCCATGATCTGGTGACCGAGGCAGATGCCGAAGGTCGGGATGCCCTTCTCGATCAATTCGCGGGTAGCAGCAATGGCGTAATCGCACGGTTCCGGGTCGCCGGGACCGTTCGACAGGAAGATGCCGTCCGGATTCAGCGCCAGGGCGTCGGCCGCCGTGGCTTGCGCCGGCAGCACGGTGACTTTGCAGCCGCGTGCCGTCAGCATGCGCAGGATGTTGCGCTTGACACCGTAGTCGAAGGCGACCACGTGGTATTTCGCATCGGCGTCGGCCAACTGGCCATAGCCTTCGCCCAAGGTCCATTCCGTTTCGCGGTACTCGTAGGCAGTCTTGCTCGATACCACCTTGGCCAAGTCCATGCCGGCCAGGCCGGGGAAGGAACGGGCCAGTTCCAGCGCTTGCGCGGCGGATGGCTCATTGCCTTGCGTACCGACCAGGATGGCGCCGCCCTGCGCACCTTTTTCACGCAGGATGCGCGTGAGCTTGCGTGTATCGATGCCGGCGATGGCGACGATATTTTCAGCTTTCAGGTAGTCGGACAGGGAGAGCGTGGAACGGAAATTGGATGCCAGCAATGGCAGATCGCGGATGATGAGGCCAGCGGCATGAACCTTGGAAGATTCGACATCTTCCGGATTGACGCCCGTATTGCCGATATGCGGATAGGTCAGGGTGACCATCTGGCGGCAATAGCTTGGGTCGGTAAGGATTTCCTGATACCCGGTCATGGAGGTATTGAAAACAACCTCGCCCGTGGTATGACCGGCGGCACCGATCGAAAAACCTTTAAAGATCGTTCCATCAGCAAGCGCTAATATGGCTGGAACGGCAGGGCCAGAAAAAAATGGCGGCAAGGGCAACTCCTGATAAAGTTACCGTAGCTGCGCCACGTCAGACCGACCGCCTAATTACCCGAGCCAGATGCACTCAGGGTGTTTCAACGGTCATTTTGAATGAGGGGATGGGTAGTCGCTACGGTATATGTGTGATTGGCTAAACCTTTGAATTATAACCAAAAGGAAGCTTTTCCACAAGGAAGAAAATGTAGAAGAAAATGTAGAAGGCCCGGCATTTTTTTGCACAACAGCATAAAACCCGCGCGCCATGAAAAAGCCGCCCGGCTTGCGCGGGGCGGCTAGTTCTGCAACTGCGGCGACTACTTAGAACGTGTTCACAATCTATCCGAATAGCCGGATAATGGCGGGATGAGAAAACCTTACGCCAGCGACATCAGTCGAGAAAAGTTTGAAGAAATCCTACCGCTGCTGCAAAGCGTGAGGAAACGCACGAAACCGACCACGGTGGACTTGTACGAAGTGTTCTGCGCGGTGCTATATCTGCTGCGCAGTGGCTGCCAGTGGAGGATGCTACCAAGGGATTTTCCGAAATGGAGGACGGTGCATTCGTACTTTGCCAAATGGAGCGAGCCCGACCAGCACGGTATCAGCGTGCTGGAACGGGCATTAAAAAAATCAGGTTGGCGCGGCCCGCGAGAGACTGGAGCGCAGCGCCAAGCCGACGCTGTTGATCGTTGACGCACAAAGCGTAAAAAATACCGACACGGCCGGTAGCAAGGGTTACGACGCGGGCAAAAAGGTTTCAGGCATCAAGCGCCACATCGGTGTTGACACACAGGGGCTACCCCATGCCATTGCCGTGACGACGGCCGAGGTTACGGACCGCAAAGGAGCGCTGCAGGCGATGCAGCGTTGCAAAGGCGGCCTGGATAAAGTGCAAAGCGTGCTGGCCGACAGCGGTTATGTGGGCAAACCCTTTGCCCAAGGTGTGCAGGAAACCTTGGGCGAGGCGGTCACGGTGCAGATTGCCAAACGCAGTGAATTGCACAAGTTCGCAGTGATACCCAAGCGCTGGGTGGTCGAGCGCAGCTTCGCCTGGTTGGAAAAAAACAGGCGACTGTGGAAAAACTGCGAACGATGGCTTAACACCAGCTTGCAGTTCATCCACCTGGCTTTCCTGGCGATGCTGCTCAGGAGATCATGAACACGTTCTTAGGCCGTCAACGCTGCAATACCAGCTTTCGCGATTTGCGCATCTTCCGCCGACTTCACGCCCGAGACGCCGACGGCGCCCACGTAGTGGCCGTCGAACACGATGGGTACGCCGCCTTCGAGCAAGCCGTCGATTTCCGGCACGCTCAGGAACGACACGCGGCCGCCATTGATCATCTCTTCATAGATGCGCGATTCGCGGCGGCCCAGCGCGGCCGTTTTGGCTTTCGAGGGGGCAATGTGCGACGAGATCGGCGCCACGCCATCCATACGCTGCAGCCACAGCAAATGGCCGCCGTCATCGACGATGGCGATCGTGACCGCCCAGTTATTCTTGACCGCTTCCGCTTCGGCGGCGGCAGCGATTTTCTTTACGTCGTCCAGGGTCAAAATCGGTTTCGATTGCATGGTGCATCCTTGTTATGTTGAAGCAAAATTGTATACGAAATGCGCAGCGGCGCGATCGTTTACTGCTCGCGCTTGGCTTTCAGCTTTTGCTTGAGCTGCGCCATGACGGCAAAGGTCGCCTGCTCGCCCGCCAAAATCGCCTGGTTGCGGCTGTTGAAATCGTTGCCCTTCATGGTACCCAGGCTGGGCTGGATCACCACGTCAGCATCCTTCAGCTCGAACTGGTTGATGCGCTGGCCCATGATGGCAAACGTCTGCATCAGCACTTCCATCGAGCTGATGGCCTTCTGAGTATCCGTTTGCGATGAAATATTCACGGCGATGATGAAATCGGCGCCCATGTCGCGCGCGAAGCGCACGGGCACGGGAGCGACCAGGCCGCCATCGACATAGGTGTGGCCGGCAATCGTCACGGGCTGGAACACGCCGGGCACGGCCGACGAGGCGCGCACGGCCATGCCGGTGTTACCGCGCTGGAACAGGATCGGCTGGCCATTCTTCAAATCGGTCGCCACCACGCCAAACGGGATCTTGAGTTTTTCCAGCGGCACGCCGCCGACAGCCTTGTTGACATAGCTTTGCAGCGCCTCGCCCTTGAGCACGCCGGACGACTTGCCGAACAGGGGCAAGGCCCAGTCGGAAATGGCCGCCTCGTCCATGTCGAACGCCATCTTTTGCAGGGCGAAGCCGGAGTTGCCTGCCGCATACAAGGCACCCACCACGCTGCCGGCGCTGGTACCGGTGACGATGTCGGCGTGGATGCCCTGCGATTCGAGTGCCTTGATCACGCCGATATGCGCGAAGCCGCGCGCCGCGCCACCGCCCAGGGCCAGGCCGATCTTGATCTTGCGCGGCGGCACGACGATGGGCTCGGGAGGCGTCAATACTTGTATGGGTTTCGGGACGGTGGTATCGCAGCCGGCCAGCGCAAAGGCGGCCAGGGCAAGCAGGGTCAGGCGTTTAGGGAGCATAGTGGCAGAAGAGAACCGCGCGCGGCAGTGGCAACAAAGGAGAGCCGATTGTAGCGCAAGCGGGGCCGCCCGCACTGAAGCCTGTCTTAAATGTTTGCGGTGACAATGTTCGTACGGGCCGACTCTGCCACCACACGGCTGCTAGACTGGCGCCTGCTTTGTTACTTGCTCCCGATATGTCAGAACATCAATTTGCCGACAGCCGCGCCTTGAGCGCCCCTTTTTCACAGCAACTGGCCAGCCACCCCGGCGACGGCGCCCTCGCCTGGTTGACTTGCGTGCTGGCCACGCAAGCGCCCGCGCTGCGCTCGTCGAACGCCATCCTGCTGGCCTACACGGGCAACCCGGCCGCCATCGACTGGATCGATGACTATATCGGCTCGCCCGTGGCGGGGCAATGGGGTGTGGCGGCAGCCCTGCTGGGCACGCCCTGGCCGCGCATCCTTGACTGGCTGCAGCGCGGCGGCGCGCACCGGCTGATGGCGCTCGATACCCTGCGCGCGTATCGCAAGCCGGCCGTCAACATGTCGCCGCTGGAACAGATCGCCGCGCCCGTGCTGCCGCAGGCGCCCGCGCGCACCGACCTCGATGCGGCGCTGGTCGCCTGCCTGGCCGCGTCAGCCACGCCACGCATCCAGGCAGCCGTCAACTCGATCAACAAGCATGTGGACGAAATCCTGCGCGGCGGCCCACGCGGCGTGGCCTTGGCCGACTTGCCGCGCCTGTATCTCGATGCGGCACCGTTCAAGCATGCGCCCGCCATCCTGGAGCAGCATGCGGCCATGGTGGGCGACATGCGCGAAAACCTGCAGAAGCTGCTCAAGGGCATACTGTGAACAGGCCAGCCCATATCAGCATCGACTTGAGCGATATCAATACCGCGCGCCAGCTGCATGCCACCCTGGCAGCCGCGCTGGCCTTTCCGGCCTTCTACGGCATGAACTGGGATGCCTTCTGGGATGCCATCACGGGCCTGGTGGAAATGCCGCAACAGTTACAATTCACAGCATGGCAAGCGCTGGAAGAGCGGCTGCCGCGCGATGCGGCCATCCTGCAGCGCATCCTGGCGCGCATGGCACTGGACATGCCGGCCCAGGCGGCGCAGGTACGCTATGCCTGAGCCTGCGATATTTTCTATTTCGAATACCCCTGCTCATTGAATTGCCCCGCGTCCAGCTTGGCCCAGGCATGGCGGATGCCCCACCACATCAAATAGGCATTGCCGCCGCCGCGCGCGCGGAACCACGGTTTCACGGGGTCGATGGGGCGCACCTTGGCCGGCGGCAATATCAGCACGCCGCTCGTCTGGCCGGCGTCGCTGGTGCCCGCCACCAGCACGTTCTGGCCAAAGTGATTCGCCTGGGCGATACCCAGCGCCACATTCGTCAAGGCCGTGGCGGCGCCCATTTCACCCAGCAAGGCCGGCGTATTGAAGCTTTGCTGGAGGAAATCGAAGGCCGGCAGCTCGGTCGTCAAGGTTTGCGCCAGGTAGGCGATGCGGTCCGGCGACGCCGGCCGGGTGTTGTTCGCATCATGGATCACATAGCCGATATCTACCTCGCTCTTGCGTCCGTTGCCTGCCGCCTGCGCCAGGGTCGCCTGCCACGCCTGTACCGTGGGCGGCGGCAAGCCCTTCTGCGCTGCAAAGGCGCTGACCTGCTGCGTGGCGGGATAAGCTATCCACGCCAGCGCATCGCGCTCCGTCTTGTAATGGGGACCGGCCAGTACCAGCAAGACCATGTTTTCATTGATTTGCTCATCTTTCGGGAAGCTGGGCGCATCCCAGCTCATCACCCAGACCGTTTCAGCGGGATGCGCCTGCAAATAATCGAGGGCGGCCGCCAGAGACACAAAGCCTGCATTCGCGCCACCTGGCGTCACGCGCACGTCGGGCGGGGTGGACTTGGTCCAGGAGTTGGGGAAGTTCGGATTTCCAATTGAAAAAGTACTTGTAATTTGCTTGCGCAAGTCGTCGCCTGCAAGAAGGGGATCAAACCGTTCTGCAGGCAAAGTGTACTCAACATGGATACCCGCCAATTCATTCCAGCCTTTTTTGTTTTTTACGTCGTGGGCGTTATAAAAATAGGTTGGATTTGAAAAATACATACCATGGAATTTTGTTATTATTTGCCTAGCGTATTTAATATGGAAATCACTAAAAGTAATTTTCCCATCGTTCGAAGATGCTATCCCTGCAACGGATCTAACATTCGAAAAAATAGCTGGGTACAACTCCACCATGTCGTCTTTTTTATTTGGACAAACTTTTCCTAGAGTCCACAATAACTGCCATTCGGTAGGATAATCTTGTCTATGAAGCGGATTCAACCATTGCACCCCAACTACTTGGGCAGTAAACGGCATTCCAACACCAGAAGTGCCAGCTTTGTTTTTGTCGATCATTGCTTCCGATTTTACTACGCATGACGACAGCCCTACCGTCGCCATGATCGCCGCGACAGAAGTAAATATGAAATTCTTAGCCACTCTCCCCTCCCATGCATATATTTTTAAATAAAAATTAAGGGACATTATTTTCACGTAAATCACTTATTTTTTTTGGCATTACGCCATCTACTGATTTTCTTACCCACTTCGAAGGCGCGGCTCCATTCACTTTGCCTTCGTAAAAATATTCAATAGACATATTTATATGCTCAGGGCCTCCAAGATCATCAAGAAACCGCCAATCCGCCATCGTTCTCAACTCCCGCAAATCTGTTTCCAACAGATGGCAGCAGCCCACGGCCACGTCATACGCCAGCGCCTTTCTGGAATGTTCGCTGTTGGTCAGGATGGTGGAGTGATCGGTGGCATAGGTCCCCACGTTGCCGGCCAGGCCCGCCTGGATTTTCCGCTGGCGCCATGCCGTGTATTGCGCGCTCGCCGTCTCGGGATGGTCTTCTTCCGTGACGTGTTTGCCTTTCTCGACCTTGCCTTCGCGCTTGGCCATCATGCGCAGGGAGGCGTGGTATTCGTATTGCAGTGCCGCTTCGCTCTCCTCGTTGCCGCGCGCGGCATCGGTGCGCTGTTTTTCGCCATGCAGGCCGCCACGCGGTATCGACAGCTCGCGCTCGCCGTGGAAAGGATCGCCCTCCGGATGCGCGGCATCCGTGTTGCGCTCCCAGCCGTGTGGATGCAGTCCCATGTCAAAGCTGGGGCAGATCGCACCAAACAACTTCGCTTGCGGGAAGAATGTCTCTGGCAGGTCGGGCGCTTCCAGCGGGATTTTCCAGTACTTGTCGGGCGAGGCATTTATACGCTTGCGCATCAATGCGGTGGCCACGATGGCGATGGGCGCAAACGCCACGGTGAGTATCTGGAACAGCCATTTTTCTTGCGCTTCCAGGCCCTTGGCCACGCTATACGTGGAAATCATGGAAGGTGGATTCCAGAAATGGTCGTTGCCAAAATCAATAGCAGGGCGATGATCGCCCCAGTAGTCGTACGCGCCTTTTACGCCGACGGGAAAACCCTCGGCAAACACGCGCTGGGTAAATACTCCCTCGCCGCCTGCCCTGGCGATTTCGCCAGGGTCGACCTTGCCCTGGCGGTCTTTCTTTGGCAGGCCATCCTTGTCCAGCACAGGACCGGCCAAGCCGCGCCAGCCCATGCCTTGCACCGTCAAGGAGGAAATCACCTGGTCGTGCGGATTGCAATACAGGGTCACGCGTCCCACAGTTGCGCCCCGCACGCCATAAGTATCAATATCGTGCTGCGCTTTGAAGGGGTGGTGCGCACTGCTCATGGCCTGGTCGATTTTCTCGGCCTGCCATTGTGCGGCGCGCCGTTCGCCGATGAGCGCAAAGAAAGCCGCCAGCGTGTCGATGCGTGCCGCAGCCGTCTGGCGGCCCGTGCTGCCGTCCGCCGCTTTCAGGTTCGACGACGTCCAGTTCTCCGCCATGTTGTCTTCCACCACGCTGTACGGCGGATTGCACAGGACATAATTGTCGGCAATGCAAGGCCACATCCTGCCTTGGGAGTCCGCCACCTTGGGCAGGCGCTCGCCCAGGAAGGCCGCTGCCATGCTGACCATATTGCCCTGGCTGTGGCACACGATGGTGATCGGCACGTCGGCCTGCTTTTGCCGGATGGCCTCGATCAGCCGCGCCAGGCGGTAGGCGGCCAGCACGAAATACGGGCGTGGCGGGCAGGCGTACACCTGCCGGTCATTGGTCGGGTTCATGTGCTGGATCTGCATCCACAGAAACAGCTGGTCCGACAAGCCTTCGCCCCACAGGTCCGGCAGCGAAGTACAGCCATTGGCAAAAGGGCCGCCGCCCCAGTAATTCTGTTCATTCAGGAATATGCCGTCGCCATATGTCTGCAACTCGATATCATTGGCTGCGTAGCCCCAGCGGAAACGGATCACGGGCGAATAGCCATCGGCCTGCATGAAGGTTTTTGGTTTCATCAGCGGGTTAATGAAACCGTCGCGCGTCAGCTGGCCCATATAGCGGGCCGGCGTCATGGCGATACCTTCCTGGGCGCCGCGCCCGGTATCGTGTACACGCCGGTGCAAACGTGCATTCAATCCCGCGCACAAACCAGTTTCCGCCTCGTCATACCATTCGCCATCGGAATTCACACCGTGCACGAAAATCATGATGCCTGGCAAGGGCAGGCGCGTAGTAATCGGCAACTTGTCGTGATCGAAGCGCAGCAAGCCGTCTTTTTCGCCTATCTGCAGGTATTTGCTTTCGTCGAACGGCAAGGAACCCGCCTTGGGCTTGTGTACACTCATGTCTGACTCCCGTGAATGACAGAGAACGTGCAACACCGGTACTTAGTCGCGCGGCCTGAAAATACGCACCCTGAGTTTTTCCAGACTGTCGCCCACGATGGCGGCGCCCTTGCCTTCACTGTCGGCATCCACCACTTGCTGCGAGCCATCCTCGCGCCCGACGACGATCTTGACACCGCCGACGGGACTGCCATCGAGGCCGGAAAGCACCTGCGGCATGCGGCCCAGGTCGCCCTCGTCAAAGCTCGGCAATTCAGCCTTGCTGCTGGCCGGGCCATTCCAGTGATGGCCGTCGGTCTTGATGGTCAGCGCACCCGGACCACCCAGTTCCACGCTGCCGCCCGCCAGTTTCAGATAGGCGCCACCCGCCGTCATGAAGGTGATTTCATCCTGCGCCATGCCGATCATGCGGGTATTGGCCGTCAATTTCAGGGCCTTGGCGGCGTTCAGTTGCATCTCGTCAAACTGGCTCTGCATGAGAAATTTGCCATGGTGCGCGATCTGGGTGATGCCGCCCTTGTGGGCAAACACGGAAACGCCCTCGCCAGCCTGCATGCTGCAGCGCTGGCCCGCGATCACGTGCACGTGCTGCTGCGCCACCGTGTCGACATTCACGCCGGCGTAGTTGACTATGGTCTTCGGGCTGCTCAGCGCCAGCCCCGCGGGCGCCGTCAGGCTGGCAGCGGGCGCCACGGCACCAGCCACCGCTTCTTTCAAGGCGGCGGCGCTCGCCACGTCAACCGGCAGCGCCTGGTGCGCGCCAGCGTACTCTCCCAGCGATTTGAACAAGTCCAGGCACTCTTGCATCAACGCCAGATGCTCCTCGGCCGATAACTGGCCGCCTGCCGCGTCGAGCCGCCGCCAGGCCGACAGCAGCAGCGCCTTGCCGCTGCGGATCGCGCCGCCGTGATCGCTGCGCAACTCGAATCCGTCGCCACGCTGCTGGCCAGCGCCGCCGGCGCGCGGCTCGACCAGAAATCCAAGGTTGAGCTCAGTGGTGGCGTGATCGCTGGCCAGCTGGGCACTGATCTGCCGGGGCGTGTCGTCAAAACGCAGCTGATTGCCGCCCTGGCCGCGCACTTCGCGGCTGCGCATGCCCGCCAGGTAGCGGTTGCCCGGCAGCGCGCCGCGTTTGCTGAGTGCCGGCGGCGGCGCCACGGCGTTGAACAATTGCCCCAGTACAATCGGCCGGTCGGGATCACCCGCCAAGAATCCGATCAGCACTTCCGAGCCGACGCGCGGCAATGCCAGCGTGCCGCACTGGTGCGCGCTGCCCTGTCCATCGCCAGCCCAATTGCTGACGACGCGCAGCCAGGCCGTGTCGCGCTCCGTATCCGAGGCGCCGGAACCTTGCGCATGTGCATGGTCGGCAGCGCGGGTCGCAGGGAAACGCACCTTGATGCGCCCTTGCTCGTCGCAATGCACTTCTTCACCGCTGGGTCCGACCACGATGGCGCTTTGCAGCTGCGGCTGGGGCACATCGCGCTGCGGATCGAATGCGGGCACCAGGACCACGCTGGAACGCACGCAGCTAAAGCGCATGCGATAACGCGGCGTTTCCGGCCCCGTGCACCCTGCCACCGAGGTCGCGCCTTGCGCCAGCCAATCACTGGCGGCGAACAGACGCGCGATGCCCGCATCCAGGGCGGGCGGCAGATTGTTACTGGTATGCACTTCCAATGCCGTGACAAGGAAACGCCGGGCATCTGGCCGATGCTGGTCGATTTCCGGATGACCTTCCAGGCTGAACTGCTGGCCAGCACACAGCGAGCGCACGACGCCCTCGCCATGAAAACACTTGGTTTCCACGTCATGGCGCGCCATCGCCAGCAAGCCCAGCTGGCGAAAATCTTCCGCGTCATTGCCCATGTGCGGCGTCGCCACAAAATAGTCGTCGAGGTTGGCGGCAAGGCAATTGCCGCTGGCACCCTGATCGGCCATGCCGCCCGCATCCGTCTGCATGAACTGGCGGTTGCGTGGCGCCGCATAATCCCAGCTATGACGCCCCGTGCTGCCTGCCTGCAGGGTGCGCACAGCACCCCAGGCCGTGATGGAATCGCTCTCTTCAGTAGCGTCCGCCCGGTGGTAGCGGATGACAGGCGCCACATTCTCCGGCAGGCGGCTGGCGTCGTCGAACAGCAACAAGACATGCGACGGCATGGCGTCGGATGCGCCATGCTGTGCGGCGCCAGGCTGGATGACCCAGGAAATGCCACGCCGCCGCAGCAAGCGCCGAATGAATGCGGCATCGGATTCATTGTGCTGCATGGTCAGTTCGCGCGCCGGAAATTGACGATAGGCCAGCGCCTGATCGATTTCGCAAGCAAACGTGGCGCCAATGATGGTGTTGCCCAGCCGCCATTCAGCAATCAGCAGTTCGACGATCTCCAGCTCCGTCTTGCCACGGAACACACGCGTATTGCGGCGTTTTTCCATCAAGGTCAGCGCATCGTGCAGCACCAGCTGGTAAGTGGCGAGGCCGCCATCGCTCAGTCCGGCAGAGGCTTGCGCGACAATGCCGCAGACGCTGCGCAACTGCCCTGCGTCAGTAACGATCTGCAACTCGGCCGGAACACCCATGAACTGCTTGAGTGGCAAGTGCGCATCGAGCGAGACGCAACGTATGCAGTACTCCAGACTGGCGCAAATGGCTTCGCGGCCATCTACCTGCTGCGGCAACAGCACATCGTCGTTCACGCCGTCCGCATACGCCAGCCGCAGGCGCAATGGCCGGTGACGGGCGTTCAGTTCCTTCGTCGCCAGCATGAACTGCATGAATTCGTCCGCGCTCTCCATTCCATCTCCCCAGTGTCGATACGCCTCGCTCCCAGCTCATCAGTATTCATACATTTGCCGGCGGCCAATTGCGGCGCATCAAGCGGCACCGGGAAATCGGATGTCATAGCACATGGCGTCACAGTCGCGGCTGGCCTCTCCGGTCAGCAAGCGCGCGGCCTGCCCCAGGCAAGCTGCGCCCTGCCCCATCCTGGCCGTCAGGCTGCTGCCATGCACATCGGCAGCGCGCAGGATCAGACGGATTTCGTATTGCATGCATGGCAAGCCAAACAGGCTCAACATGCTTTTCAAGGACAGCGCAGCGGAATGTCCGGGAAGAAAATCGTCGAACTGTGCCCGGCTCAAGGGCCCCAGGTACAGGCGCACGCGCAAGTCCCGGCGCCGGCAGCGTGCGCCCAGCATGGCGCCTTGTCCCAAACCAACATTGCTCAGATTGAGCAAGGAATGCTCATTGCTTGCCCGCACGTGCCAGGTATTGACGAAGGACTCGATACGCAAAGGCACGCCGAAATAATCACCCAGCACATCGGCCATCAACTCGGCGCTGACGGGCCGCTGCCGCAGCGCTGCAGCGTAGTAAGCAAGCGCCTCCGGAGGCAGCGCGCCGGTACTTGCCAGGCGCGACGGCCATGCGCCAGCCAGCGCCAACTGCAACGACAGGAACCCGGGGCGGCCGCTTGCGTCGACCTGGCACTCGATCCGGGTGCTGGCCCAGGCCTGATAAAACAACACGGGCGCGCGTTGCGACAAGGCATCGAGGAAGGCGCGCGCGCCGGCATCGCCCGTCGCCCGCTCCTGGCGCACCAGCCGCTCCGTATAGTGCAGGGGCAAAGTGCCCTGCACGCCCAGCAAGCCCATGAAACTGGGCCGCAGGTGCAGGCGGCCATGCTCGCTGTCATGCCACACTGCCTCCACCTCGCTGGCGGGAAAGGCCAAAGCAACGCTGTTATGAAAACGCAGGCCATCGTGCAGCGCTGAATCGGCGCACGCGCCCTGCCGGCATAGCCAGCGTTCGAGCAGGCGCACGGTCTGAAAGAAACCAAAACGGTATGGCGCCTCGGACAGCAGCGCGATTACGCCAGTGCTTGCTGGCCATTGCGGGGCGGGCATCGCAGCAACTCCTTTCCACTCTTGTGCGAAATCAGGAGCAAACGGCAATAGCTGTTGACATGAATATACATGCCCAGCACATGGTCGATCACTTGCGCAAAGACATGCAGGCCACTGCCGACGTAGGCCTCTTCATCCACCGTCAGCAAGACGTCGATGCCAAACACCAGCACGCCGCCACTGGCATCAGGCATCCAGGTGCTGCTGGCGCGGTGCGTCAAAGCCTGGATGCCTTGAATTTGCCGTTGTGACATAAGTGAAGCAGGCAAATTATGTAGCGCCAGCATTTCCTGGAATAGCGCCACACCCTCTTCCACCAACGCCTGATGATTCAACGACAACAGTGCCAGCAAACGGGCTTGCGCAGGCAAGTCCGCCTTGAAACGATACGCTGGACTCGGCTGGCGCAACAAGCGCACCGGGAGCGCGCCAGCCGTTCCCTCGTGCCGCAGATCGCCATCCGGTGAACCGACTGGCAATGCACTCGGCAGGTTGCGATTACTGCAAGTCAAATCGACCGATACCGTCGTTATCCCGGCATAGGTATCGTCCTCGTCGCCGTCGACAAACGCCAGGCTGCTTTCGTAACCGGGATGACTGAGCGCCCGCGCCTCATCGCGCCGCGCCACCCAATAACGGCTCTTCGCTCCGCCAGCCTGCCCATGGCGCATGGCATAAAACGGCTGGCAGTGCGTCAGCGTGTTGGCATGGGCGCCCTGCCGCACCAGGCGCACGGCATCGACACTATGAATGTCATATGCGTGCGCATATTTATGTTCGGCGAGCAGCGGATACTCGCTGTGCATTTGCGTCAACCTGATCGGCGCGGCAGCCTGCTGGAACAAATTAATCACCGGCGTGCAGGCAAGCAACAAATTGCTTGCCGATACGGACCGCAGCAAACGTGCGCCAGCGCTGCTGGCAGCGGTGGCGCGCAGGCCCAGATGCAAAGTCCAACGCTGGCATCCAGGCGGCAAGCGTGGTGTAATCAGGCCAAGGTCAATATCAAAAAACTGGAATTTCTCAGGGTAGGCAAAGTATTCTGTCAGCAAGCAGTAGGCACGATGGGAACCCGGCTTGCGCGGCAACAGCGCCTCCTCCGGCAAAAAACCAACGGCACGCAGCGGCACTTGCGCCAGCGGCAACTGCACGCCACCGGCCTCGATCCAGGCATACGCGGCATGCAAAAACAGGGCATCGCGCAAGGTGGCCGTCAGCGATGGCGTGCCATCGATGAATACGCGCACGGCAGGCAGCATCAATTGCTCCAGCGTGCCAGTGGCCGACGTGGACACGATATCGATAGCGATCGCAGTCGATATGTCGGACGGTAAATGGACTGCCGCAGCAACATCAATCAGGGGAACGAAGCGTGCGCCGGCAAGACTGAGCGGCGCCAGCACTACATCATAGGCGGTGCGAAACTTGCAGACGACGCCCTGATATTGCGGTGCATGCATCAAGGTTCCACGCGGCAAGATATCGATGCCGTCGCGCGCCTGGCCCGGCACACCGCTGGCGTCCACGTGGGCAATCGAACACGCGGGAAACGGCCTCAGGTAGTGTGGAAAATTCACTTCCAGCATGGACTCGGTGAAACCCTGACGCGCATCATCGATCTTCTTGGCCGTACGGGCATTACACAGAGCATATGCCTCGATCAGGCGCTCGATATGCGGGTCCTGGCAACTGCTACCCACGATACCCAGTGCACCGGCGACACCGGGATAGCGCGCAGCAAATTCCTGCTGATGCGTACGTAGCATATCCAGTTCCAGCTCATAGTACTTCAGCAACGATTCCATGCTGGCAGCTCCAAAGCAGGGCGGGCGACACAGGTCGCCAGACGGAAACTGCATTATTCAATAATGATAGAAAAGTAAGTTGCGCAGAAACAATAAGTCGACCTGTGACATGGCAGCAGCAGCGTTCCCTGCCGAAATATGCTTGACAGCCCGGCCCAACTTCCCGTACATTAAGTGCATGTCCTCCTTCAAACATTCCTCCCCTTCCCTGCTGTCGCTATCGCGACTACACCTAGCACGCGCATAAGTTTTCCGCATTGCTTCGCCTGGCCACACGCCGGCGTGTTTCAAAAACCCTGGAAGGTTTGATGATGTTTGCACCATCCCCCGCTACACCCGTAATTTCTGACGCGACCACCACCACTGGTGCCGTTGCCGTGCTTTGCCTGCTAAAACTACCGATCGCTTGCCTGGCCTAGTGTTGCGTGGCCGCCCGGCAAGCTTGCGCCACAACCATTGATTTCCCCTATTTTCAGGAGTACCCGATCATGATGTTGCAAAACCCAGCTTCCAAATACCGCGCCTTTCCTCCCGTCAAATTGACCGACCGTCAATGGCCAAACCAGATCATCAGCAAACCGCCGATCTGGATGAGCACCGACTTGCGCGATGGCAACCAGTCGCTGATCGAGCCGATGAGCGCGGAAAAGAAGCTGCGGTTCTTCGAGATGCTGATTGCCATCGGCCTGAAAGAAATCGAAGTGGGTTTCCCATCGGCATCGCAGACGGATTTCGATTTCGTGCGCAAGCTCGTCGATGAAGGCCGCATCCCGGACGACGTCACCATCATCGTGCTGACCCAGTCGCGCGAGGAATTGATACGCCGCACGGTGGAATCGGTCGTCGGCGCCAAGCGCGCCATCGTCCACCTGTACAACTCCGTGGCACCCGTGTTCCGCAAGGTCGTGTTCGGCATGTCGCGCGAGGAAATCACGCAGATCGCCACCACCGGCACCACCCTCGTCAAACAGCTGGTGGCGCAGCATCCGGAAACGCAATGGGGCTTTGAATACACGCCGGAATCGTTTTCCACCACCGAGCTCGATTTCTCCAAGCATATCTGCGACGCCGTCAGCGCCATCTGGAAGCCGACGCCGGCCAACAAGATGATCGTCAACCTGCCATCGACCGTGGAATGCAGCACGCCCAATGTGTATGCGGACCAGATCGAATGGATGTCGCGCAAACTGGCGCGCCGCGATTCCATCATCATCAGCGTGCACCCGCACAACGACCGCGGCACGGCCGTCGCGTCGGCCGAGCTGGCCGTGATGGCAGGCGCCGACCGCGTCGAAGGCTGTTTGTTCGGCAATGGCGAGCGCACGGGCAACGTCGACCTGGTGACCCTGGCGATGAACTTATACACGCAGGGCGTGCACCCGGGCCTGGATTTCTCCGACATCGATACCGTGCGCAAGTGCGTGGAAGAGTGCAACCAGTTGCCCGTCCACCCGCGCCACCCGTATGCGGGCGACCTGGTGTTTACGGCATTCTCCGGCTCGCACCAAGATGCGATCAAGAAAGGTTTCGCCAAGCAACAACCGGACAGCATCTGGGAAGTGCCGTACTTGCCGATCGATCCGGCCGACCTGGGCCGCAGCTACGACGCCGTGATCCGCGTCAACAGCCAGTCCGGCAAGGGTGGCATGGCGTACTTGCTGGAACAGGAATATGGCCTGGTCTTGCCGCGCCGCCTGCAGATCGAATTCTCGCGCGCCGTGCAAGCCGTGGCCGACGCCACGGGCCGCGAAATCGCCGCGCAGGATATCCATGAAATATTCCAGAAGGAATACCTGGAGCAGACGGCGCCGTACGCCTACGCTTCGCACCGCATGGTGGAAGACACCAGCAGCGATGAATCCGTGCAGATCGACATCAGCCTGTCGCACCGCCAAACGCCGCTGGCCCTGCAAGGCGGCGGCAACGGCCCCATCGATGCCTTCGTGAATGCGCTGGGCCTGGACATCAAGCTGATGGATTACCATGAGCATTCGATCGGCTCCGGCGCCAATGCGCAAGCGGCTTGCTACGTGGAATTGCGCCTCGACAACGGCCCGACCCTGTTCGGCGCCGCCATCGACAGCAATATCGTCACCGCCTCGTTCAAGGCCGTGCTGTCGGCCGTGAACCGCCGCATCGGGCAGACGGACGCCGAAAAAACAACTGCGGCCGATGTGGCGGCCAGCGCCGCCTAAGTAATTTCAGCGCGCTTCATAGGAGAAAAAGCGGTACGGCTTGATCGCCGTGCCGCTTTTTCATTTCTACCGGGCAATTAGTAGTGCAAATCAGGTATCGCCGACCGTATAATCGTTTCATAACAAGACCACCGGAGACAGATCATTAGCTACCGAGGGAATCAGTATGAAATTGACGGATATGAAGATAGGCGTGCGCCTGGGTGCCGGTTTTGGCGTGGTGCTGCTGCTGATGGCAGTGCTGGTAGGAACGGGCCTTTTCCGACTGGACAAGATCGGCGCACTCAGTGAAGCCATCATCGAGAAAGACTGGGCCAAGGCCGATGCCATCGCCACCATTCGCAGCACCACGCGCTCGAACGCGGCGCTGGTGCTGGAACTGTTCATCCATGAAGATCCGGCCCGCGCCAACGCCATCCACGGCGAAATCGATGCCAACAAGGCCACCATCAGCGATGCGCTGGCCATCCTCGACCACCTGATCGTGCTGCCTGAAGGCAAGGAACTGCTGGCCACCCTGAAGCAGCAGCGCAAGGCCTATGTGGTCTCGTTCAGCCAGGCCGACAAGCTGCTGGTGGCGGGACAGCGCGCGGAAGCGGCCGTGCATGTGCGCGACGACACTTTGCCCGCCCTGAATCAGTTGCAAAAAACGGTGAACCGCCTGAATGAAATCCAACGCGCAGTGGTCGTGCATGGCGGCCAGCAAATCCGGCAGAATATTTCCGCAGCGAATGTGCTGATGGCCAGCCTGGGCACGACCGCGCTGCTGCTGGGCGTGCTCTTTGCCTGGTGGGTCACGCGCTCGATCACCACGCCGATCGCGTATGCCCTGCGCGTGGCGCAAGCCGTGGCCGCAGGCGACCTAAGCAGTAAAATCGTCGCCGATGGCATGGATGAAACGGGCCAGTTGCTGCAGGCGCTGCGCGACATGAATACCAACCTGGCCACGCTGGTGGGGCAAGTACGCGGTGGCACGGGCACGATCGCCGTGGCGTCGAGCCAGATCGCCAGCGGCAATGCCGACCTGTCGGCCCGCACGGAAGCGCAGGCCAGCGCGCTGGAAGAAACCGCCTCGTCGATGATCGAACTGACGGGCACCGTGCGCAGCAATAGCGACAATGCGCGCCAGGCCGACAGCCTGGCCCGCTCGGCATCGGGCATCGCGCAGCGCGGTGGCACGGCCATGGCGGAAGTAATCGGCACCATGGATGCCATCAATGCCTCCTCGCGCAAGATCGTCGACATCATCGCCGTCATCGACGGCATCGCCTTCCAGACGAATATCCTGGCCCTGAACGCGGCCGTGGAAGCGGCGCGTGCGGGCGAAGAGGGA
The DNA here is from genome assembly GCF_051380935.1 of Janthinobacterium algoris. Lineage (NCBI taxonomy): Bacteria > Pseudomonadati > Pseudomonadota > Betaproteobacteria > Burkholderiales > Oxalobacteraceae > Janthinobacterium > Janthinobacterium algoris. The sequence goes on from NZ_JBNYXZ010000004.1 coordinate 392,522, forward strand.
CGCGGCTTTGCCGTGGTGGCGTCCGAAGTGCGCAACCTGGCCCAGCGCTCGGCCGCCGCCGCCAAGGAAATCAAGGAACTCATTGCCGACTCCGTCAATCGGGTCGACCAGGGCGCGCAGCTGGTCAACCAGGCGGGTGCCACGATGGAAGAAGTGGTGGCCAGCGTGGGCCGGGTCAGCGCCATCGTCGGTGAAATCAGCGTCGCCAACCACGAGCAGAGCGAAGGCATCGAGCAGATCAATGCCGCCATCATGCAGATGGATCAGACGACGCAGCAGAACGCGGCCCTGGTCGAGGAGGCTGCCGCGGCGGCAGCGGCCATGCATGAACAGGCGGGCGAACTGGAAACCCTCGTCAGCCAGTTCAAGCTGGAACCGAACACCATCGCCAAGGCGCCGCCCCGCCCTGATGCGCCCACCGTCCCGCGCTTGCACTAGGCTATTTACGTCACCTGGCGCGCCAGGCGGATGCCGGAAAACTGCCAGCGCGCACCGGCCGGGAAGAAATTGCGGTAGCTGGCGCGCGCATGGCCGGCCGGCGTGGCGCACGACGCACCGCGCAACACATACTGATTCAGCATGAACTTGCCGTTGTACTCGCCCAGCGCCCCGGGCGCCGTGCGGTAGCCGGGATACGGCGCGTAGCTGCTGCTGGTCCACTGCCAGCAGTGGCCAAACATTTGCCGCAAGCCTGCACGCAAGGTGGCCGGGGCTGGATGCAGTTGCCCGACTTGCACTTCGATGCCTTGCGCCGCCACTTCCCACTCCGCTTCTGTCGGCAGACGCGCGCCAGCCCAGTTCGCATAAGCATCCGCCTCGAATAGCGACAAATGCGTGGCCGGCGCTTGGACGTCTAGCGGGCGCAGTCCAAACAAGGTGAATTCCTGCCAGCGCCCCGCCTCGTCGCGCTGCCAGTACAGCGGACATTCCAGCTGCTGGCTGCGCACCCAGTCCCAGCCTTCGGCCAGCCACCAATGCGCCGTGCGGTAGCCGCCCGCCTCGATGAAGGCCAGATACTCGCCATTCGTCACCAGCGCACTGGCCAGTTCGAACGGCGCCACGTATTGCGGATGGCGCGGCAATTCATTGTCGAAGCAAAAACCGTCGCCCGCATGGCCGATCTGCGCCAGGCCTCCGTCGAAAACGAGCCAGGCCGTGGGCTGTGCAGCTTGCTGCGCTGGCGGCGCCGCGCTGTCCAGCGCACTGTCCATGTAAGCTGGAAACAGGGCGCTCTGCGCCAGCAAGTGTTTCACGTCCGTCAACAGCAATTCCTGGTGCTGCTGCTCGTGTTCGAGGCCCAGCGCCAGCAGCATGGTCAGCCGTTCGCGCTCGGCACGCGCCAGCTCGCCCGCCAGCAGGCGGGCGATGCGCGCATCGACGTTGGCCCGGTAGGCGCGCACCTGCGCCATGCCGGGGCGCGTCAGCAAGCCCCGCTGGGCGCGCGGATGCTTCTCGCCCACGCCGTTGTAGTACGAGTTAAACAATACGCGGAAGGCGGGGTGGAATGGCGTGAACGCCGCTTCCATGTTTTCCAAGATAAACGTTTCAAAAAACCAGGTGGTATGCGCCAAATGCCATTTCACGGGGCTGGCGTCCGGCATCGATTGGGCGCCGCAATCCTCGTCGGACAGCGGTTCGGCCAGCCACAGCGAGTGCTGGCGCACCTTATTGTAATGATCGATCAACATCTCTTCCTTCTTAATCCCGGATCACTCTGGCGTAAATGACGGCAAACCACTGCTGCGGGTCTGTCCAGACTTGCACGGTGGAAAATCCCGCCTGCTCTAGCAAGCCGACAAAACTTGCGCGCGTGTATTTATAGCTGTCTTCTGTATGGATGCGTTCGCCTTTCGCGAAACGCCGCTGGCCACCTTTCCAATGGACAACTTGCTCGCTGCGCGCTTCCAGGTGCATTTCGACGCGGCGCTCGTCGGCATTGAAAAAGCCATGGTGCTGCCAGGCGCGCACGTCGAAGTCCGCGCCGATCAGCCCGTTCACGTGGCGCAACATGTTCAGGTTGAAGGCGGCCGTGACGCCCAGCGCATCGTCATAAGCCGCGTCGAGGATGGCGTCGTCCTTGATCAGGTCAACGCCGATCAGCAGGCCGCCATCGCCGTCCGCATTGGCGCGCAGGCGGCGCAGGAAGGCGGTCGCTTGCTCAGGAGCGAAATTGCCAATCGACGAGCCGGGATAGAAGAACAATCGCCGCGCCTCGCGCACGCTGTCGGGCAAGTCCAGGCGGCTGGAGAAATCCAGGCCCAGGCCCGTCATCTCGATGTGCGGAAAGCGCTGCTGCAGCCGGCTCAGCGATTCACTGAGGAAATCATAGGAAATATCCACGGCCACATACTGGACTGGATGCAGCAGGGGGAACAGGCTGGCGGCCTTGGCGCAATTGCCTGCCCCCAGGTCGATCAGGGTGCTGCCCGGCCCCACGGCGTGCGCGATCTCGGCGCCGTGACGGGCAAAGATGGCGGCCTCGGTGCGCGTCGGATAGTACTCGGGCAAGGCGCAAATGGCTTCGAACAGCTTCGAGCCCAGCGCGTCGTACAGGTACTTGGGCGAGGTCCATGCCTCGCGCGCCAGCAGGCCGCTGCTGATCTCGACTATCGTGGCAGGTGTGGCGCTGGCCACTCGGACGTTGCTGGCGGGAGACAAATCTGACTGCTGTTGCGCGAGTGGCATGGTCATGGGCTGGCGTCGTCTATCAAGGTTCACAAAAGGCTTGCTGGGCTGGTACCTGGCATGCGCGCGCTGCCTGCTGCCGCGCAGGGCATGGAAGACGCCATTGCCGATGATTTTTTCCCATCATAGCGGAATCCGCACAAGCCAGCCGTGCGACAGGTAACGCAAGATCAAACTAGCAGTGTGCACATAAAATTGGTATTGCCAAGCAAAAAGGATAAGCCTGTCGTATACTACACGTTGCCGGCCAAACAATCCGCGCCCCTTAGCAGTTCCCAGGCCCCCCTCTCCCCCGCGTGCCTCCCTTTACGATAGCCGTTAACACCATGCTCGAATTGCGCCATCTGTCAAAGTCCTATGCCCATGCCCGTCCCGTGCTGGCTAACATTTCCTGCCGCTTCAAGGCGGGGGAATTCATCGCCATCATGGGTGACTCGGGCGTTGGCAAGTCGACCTTGCTGAACCTGATCGCCGGCCTCGATACGCCCGATGCGGGTGCCGAAGCGCACCCTATCCTGGTGGACGGCATTGCCATGTCCAGCCTCGATGACGCCGCCGCCACCCGGCTGCGTCGCGCCCGCATGGGCTTTATATTCCAGGCCTTCCACGTCTTGCCACACCTGACCCTGCTGCAAAACGTGGCCCTGCCGCTGCTGCTCAACGGACTTCCCCAGGAGCGTGCCTCCAGCATGCTCGAAGCGGTCGGCCTGGGCGGACGCGGCGGCGACTTTCCGCAACAACTGTCCGGCGGCGAAATGCAGCGCGTGGCCATTGCCCGCGCGCTCGTGCACAAGCCGGCGCTGGTATTGGCCGATGAGCCTACCGGCAACCTCGATCCCGATACGGCGCACAGCATCCTGCAATTGCTGCGCGCCGAAATCAAGGCCAACGGCAGTTGCGCGATCATGGTCACGCATTCGCTGGCCGCCGCCGAAATGGCGGACAGAACCATGATCCTGACGAAAAACGGCTTACAAAATACAACAATCGTCAACCGAATTAATCAAACAAACAGTTAATTTAACTAACTATCTGTCACAAGTTTTGTTATCGTAGTATTATTGAAAACACTTGCATGGTTATCAATGTTTTAATGCGAATGTTGTTACGTCACCCGGACAGCCTTACTGCGATGACGAACTTTAGCCGGGACCGCAGTGTGTGGTCTCGTCCCTTGCATAACCTGAAGGAGGAGTAAATGAACGTTCGGCAAAAGAAGCTGGAAATGATTGAAGCGATGAACCGGGCGCGGGCGCTCGAACCATCGAGTTTTGTGCCCAACAAGCTGCTCGATACCCTGATCGAGAAGATGAACCTGAAAAATGATGCGGAACTGTGCCGTGTTCTGGAAGTACAGCCTCCCATCATCAGCAAGATTCGTCACGGCAAACTGTCGGTCGGTGCAACGATTTTATTGCGCATGCATGAAAAATCGGACATCACCATCCGCGAACTGAAGGAACTGTCCGCCACGCCAGTCCACTGATACATCCGCTGTTGTAATGCCCTGCCAGGCACCCAGGTTCCCGGCGCCATGAACTTTTGCCATACAATTCGCGTAGTTCGCTCACCGCACAACATCCGAGCACGATAGCGAAGAGACCCAGCCCAAACCATGCTGACCGTTTCTCAGCCCTCCCGCTCCCGCGCTACCCCTCCCTGCTTTCACTTCGCATTGCTCCCGCCAGCCAGCATTTCCACTCAAACTTGATCTGACACAACACGCACAGTACGCGCAGGCATCAAGGTCAGCTTTTAAGCAGTGATCTCAACCCCATATCCAGCGACCCACGCGCTGTCGGGCGCGCGCGGTATCGGCAGCAGCCGCATCGCACTCGATATCGGTCCGGCCGACGTGGTGCAACTGCTGCTGTGCGACGGCAGTTCGCTGCTGGCGCGCGTCATTGCCGCCGCTGCGGCCATCGAGCAAATCATGGCCGAGACGCGCTACCAGGGCAGCTTCACGTTCGAGCGGCGCATCCGCCACAGCCCCAAGTGGCCGGCCCCGGCATCGCCCATACGGGCCTGGTGCTGGGACCGAAGACGCGGCTGACGGCGCCGCTGCACTTCCTGCTGGAACTGCTGCCGCCCGACAGCGCGGAGAGCGGCTTGCGCAGCGCCGTGCAAGCGCTGGCCAGCCAGCTGCAGGCGTCACTGCCCGGCATGAATCTTGATTGCCTTAGCCAGGCACCACTCCGTAATGGCGCGCATAGCGCTCATCCAGATTCGCAAGCGGCATCATCATGAACATGTCGGCGCTTTCGAAATCAGGGTCCCAGGCCGGTTCGCCGCAAATCCAGGCGCCCGAACGCAGATAACCCTTGATCAGCGGCGGCACCTGCGGCTTGTGCGCCGCTTCCACCTGGTGGATGGGGAAAGGCAGGTGCGGCGTGACGCGGTATTCGGCCGGCGCCATGTGCTTTTCCGCCAGCGCCTGGTACACGGCGACAGCGTTATGCCCGCCATCGGCCAGGCTGATGCTGGCGCAGCCGACCAGGTAGTCGCAGCGCTCGCGGCGCATGTACTCGGCCAGGCCCGACCACAGCAGCATGATCACGCTGCCGCCCCGGTATTTCGGGTGGATGCAGGCGCGGCCCGCTTCGACCATGCGTCCGCGCAGGTTCTTCAGGCGGCTCAGGTCGAACTCGTTTTCGGAATACAGGCGGCCGATCTTGGCCGCCTTGGCCGCGCTCAGCACGCGGTAGGTGCCCACCACTTTCAGGGTATCGGCATCGCGCACGATCAGATGATCGCAATGCGCGTCGAATTCATCGCTGTCGAGGCCATCGGCATTGGCCAGCGACGTCAGGCCCATGGTCTCGATAAACACCTTGTAACGCAAACGCTGGACTTCGCGCAATTCCACCGCTGTCGTGGCCTGGCTCAGCACCAGTTGGACCGGCCGGGCCTTGGCTTCGTTTGACGTGCTTATGTTTTGCATGGTTTCATCCCCTGTGATCAAGACGACTCCAGCGTACTTGTCTAATATGTCAGGAAAATGACAGTCGAATGTCATTTCCATGACGCAAGTCAATGTCATTCGGGGATCGTGCATAATTACCACACTCGCCCGGCAGGAAAACCGGATGGAAGACCAGGACGCCCCCCCCCCCACATCACGCCCTATACCAAGCCGGCCGCCGGCTGGGATGCCTTGAAACACGTGGCCATCAGCCTGCGCCAGGAACGGGTGGCGCCCGGCAATCTGAAAGCCCTGCTGGCGCAAAACCAGCCGGACGGCTTCGACTGCCCCGGCTGCGCCTGGCCAGACCGCAACCACGCTTCCACGTTTGCGTTTTGCAAAAACGGCACCAAGGCCGTCGCCGCGGAAGCGACCAGCCGCCGCACCGGTGCGGACCTGTTTGCCAACACCACCGTAACGCAACTGCTGGAACAGTCCGACTATGCGCTGGAACAGCACGGCCGGCTGACCGAACCGAACCGAACCGAACCGATGGTCTACGACGCAGGCAGCGACCGCTATGTGCCCATCGCAGGGGGCGGCGCGGCGCAAGGCGTGACGGTGGAAGACTCGATGCGCATGGTGCATATCTCGTACGGTCGCAATACACCCGCTTCGCCGCAAATGCGCTCGGAAGTGGCCGGCATGGCCGAAGCGACGGTCGGCTGCGCCCTGGTGGACTGGCGCGCGTATGCTGACGACTACGCGCGCATCCGCGACGACATCGAAAAGGTGTTTGACGATTTTTAGGACTACAACGTCGCGCCATGGGGAACGCCTGATGGTCTTGATGAGTACGCGCTCGCACGACCAGTACAACACCACCATTTACGGCATGGATGACCGCTACCGCGGGGTGTACGGCACGCGCAAGGTCGTCTTCGCCAACAAGGAAGATATCGCCATGTGGGCTTTGCCGATGGCGAGCTGGCAGATATGATCAGCGCCTGGGACGATGGCGTGGCGCACCGACGTCGAAATCCGTCCCCGTACCGCTGGAACCCAGCGGAACTTAAAGCGCGATGCCGGGAGTGTAGTCGACGAAAGCATCCTGGCGGCAAAAGCCCACCAGCTTCATGCCCGCCTGCGTGGCGATGGAAATGGCCAGCGAACTGGGGGCGGAAATGGTCACCAGCAAGGGAATCTGCATGCGCGCCGCCTTGCGCGCCAGCTCGTAGCTGCCGCGGCTGGACAAGAAGACGAAGCCGCGCCGCATGTCGGTGCCTCTCAGTGCGAGGTGGCCAATCAGTTTATCCAGGCCGTTATGCCGCCCGATATCCTCGAACACGTGCACGATATCGCCGTCGGGCGTGCACCACGCGGCCGCATGCACGCCGCCCGTTGCCTGCATCAGCGCCTGGTGTTCGCGCAAGCCGCTCGACGCGCGCGCCAGCGCGGCGGGCAAGTCGACCTGAATCAGGGACGGCGGCAGCGCTTCGGGTTGCAAGTCGAGCATGTCGATGCTGTCGATGCCGCACACGCCGCAGCCGCTGCGGCCCGTGAGCGCGCGGCGCCGGTCCTTCAGGCGCACGAAATCCTCCTGCGCAATGGTCAGTGCCACTTCGGCGGAACCGGCGCGCAGGAAGACTTCACAGTCGAAGATGGCGCCGGCAGAAGCGACCACGCCTTCCGTCAGCGCGAAACCATAGGCAAACGCTTGCAGATCACGCGGGGTAGCCATCATGACGACGTGGGAAATGCCATTGAAGACCAGCGCGACGGGGATTTCTTCGGCGACGTGGTCGATGGCGGCAGTGGAGTCGCCCGCGTGGTGGCGGACGATGGCGCGCTCGACAAAGCCGGCGCGATCAATACTGATTTCTTCTGACATGGCAACCATGGGGGAACTATCACAGGCCCCATGGTAAACCAGAATGGGCAAGCGGGGGGGTGGCCCCTCCGCTCGCGCCATCAATCCTTCTTCGGACGGCCCGTTTTCAGCTGCGGCAAGCCGGCCAGCACGTTTTGCAGGGTCGCCAGATCGATCTGGCTGATCAGCGCCACGCCGATGCGCAGCAATTCGCTTTTCTTGATCTCGAAACCGGCCTTCAGGCAAGCTTTCTTGACCTGGCCCAAAACTTCATACTCCGCTTCCGGCATGGTGAAGCTGTCGCGCACCAGTTTCGGCTTGCGGGCTTTTTCCTTGACGGCGGCAACCTTGGCGGCCGGCGCTTTTTTTGCGGCGGCCGGCTTGGCAGCGGCTTTGGCTACCGGTTTGACGGCGGCTTTCACTGCCGGCTTGGCGACGGCCTTGGCGGCTGGTTTCGCAGCAACCTTGGCCGCCGGTTTGGCAACGGCTTTCACCTCCGCCTTGGCAGCCGGCTTGGCAGCGGCTTTGGCGACTGGTTTGGCCACGACGGCCTTGGTCGCCAGCTTGGCAGCGACAGGCTTTGCTGCTACCGGCTTCGCTGCGGCGGGCTTGGCGGCCACTGGCTTGGCGGCGGCTTTTGCCACCGGCTTGGCGGCCGGTTTTACGGCAGGCTTGGCGGCCGGTGCGGCCTTGGCCGCTGCCGCATTGATCGAGGCGCTGGTGGGGAACATCGATACGGTCGCGCTGTCGGCTTTTTTCACTGGAACGGTTTTGGTCATGGATTATCCAATCTAATAAATAATATAAACAATATATACTCTTTTTTGAAAACTTGCTTGCTGCACATCAAGCCATGCGAACGGCATGGCCTCCTAGGCGCTGGCACGGATGGTGAAATCGACCCCGACCTCATCCCAGAATTCCTGTTCCTTCTCGATCCAGAACGACACGGTGGGATGGTGCGCCACCCAGCCGCGTTTGATGTCGAGTTCGATGCGGCTCTTCATGCGCAGGCGCAGTTCGCTGAAATCGGCTTCGATGCGCGCATGCATGAGCAGAATCGACAGGCGCAGCGCCAGCACGGCCTTGGCAAAATCAGGGTCGGACAGCACTTCGCCGATCTTGCGCAAATTGCCCTTCTGCGCCAAGATCAGCCGGCTCATGGTCTTCTGTTCGCGCGTGGTAAAACCGGGCAAGTCCGCGTTTTCCACGATGTAGGATGCGTGCTTGTGGTAGCCCGTCTGCGACACGGCCAGCCCCACTTCGTGCAGCAGGCTGCTCCAGCGCAGGCATTTCACCAGGGCATCGGACGTGGGCTTGAGCTGCGCGTACATGGTCAGTGCCTGTTCGGCCACCCGGCCGGCGCGCTGCTGGTCGATATGGAATTTCTCCATGCAGCCCTGCACCGACTGTTCACGGCGGTCGCGCTTGGTCGAACGCAGATACAAATCCCACATCACGCCCATGCGCAAGCCTGCCTCGATCGGCGTCATGACGGGAATGGCCAGTTCGCGGAACAGGCCGATCAAGATGGCCAGGCCGCCGACAATGGTGCTGGCGCGGTCTGGGCGCAAGCCGGGCATGTCGATGCGGCTGGTGTGACCCAGCTCGATGAAGCGCCGCGCCAGCGCATCGAGGCTGGCGCTGGTGAGCAAGCCATCACCCAGCTTGTTGCGGGCGATGATGTCGGCGATCGTGCGGATGGTGCCGGAAGAGCCGTAGGCCGTCTTCCAGTGCTGCGGATGGTAGGGCGGCGCGGCATCTTCGAAATGGCTGCGCGCCGACAGGATGGCCGCCTCGAACGACGGCGCGTCGATGCGCCCGCCGATGAAGAACGACAGGCTTTGCTTGACGGTGCCCAGGCTGAAGGATTCGACGCGTTCGATATCGTTGCCGCGCCCCAGTATCAGTTCGGTCGAACCGCCGCCGATATCCATCACCAGCCGACGTTCGCCGGGAATGGCCAGCGCATTGGCCACGCCCATGTAAATCAAACGCCCCTCTTCCTCACCCGAGATGATCTCGATCGGATGGCCGATGGCTTGCTCGGCCAGCGGCAGGAAGACGGCGCCGTTGCGCGCCACCCGCATGGCCGACGTGGCCACCACGCGCACGGCATCGAGTTCGAAGCCGGCGAGGATGGCGCGAAAGCGCTGCAAGCAGGCCAGCGCCCCCTGCATGGCCGCCTCTGTCAGGTCGCCATTGGCATCGAGGCCGGCGGCCAGGCGTATCGGGTCGCGCACGCTCTTGACCACGCGTATGGTGTCGCCATCATGCTTGCCGACGTGTAAACGAAAACTGTTGGACCCCAGGTCCACCGCTGCATACATACTGGCCTCTTGTCTTGTCTTTGCTGTACCAAGCGCCAAAAAATTGGCAAACTCAATTGGTAAATTATATAAATCATTTAAACGATTTAAAAATCCTACCACACTACCCTCATCGTATGACAGCGGCGTGACAGGATTGTGACAAGAAGTCGTACGGCGACGACGCTTAGGGCACGATGGTAGTGAACAGATAAACAGCAAAAATCACCAGGTGCACGGTACCCTGCATCACCGTGGTGCGGCCCGTACCCAGCGACAGTGTGGCCACCATCAGCGACAACAACAGCAGCACTGTCGACTTGATATCGAGTCCCAGGGTAATGGTCAGGCCCGTGGCCAGCGATACCACCACCACGGCGGGAATCGTCAGGCCGATGCTGGCCAGTGCGGAGCCGAGTGCCAGATTCAGACTCGTTTGCAAACGGTTGGCGCGCGCGGCGCGCACGGCGGCCAGGCCTTCGGGCAGCAGCACGATGGCGGCGATGACGATGCCGACCAATGTCTTTGGCGCGCCCATGGCGGCAATCGCCGTCTCCAGCGCGGGCGCCAGCGACTTGGCCAGCAGCACCACGGCGCCCAGGCACACCAGCAGCGCGCCGGCGCTGACCCAGGCGACGGTGGGCGTCGGCGGCGCAGCATGCACCTCCTCATCGCCGACGGCTTCCTTGGGCAGGAAGTAGTCGCGGTGGCGCACCGTCTGCACCAGCACAAAAGTGCCGTACAGGACCAGCGAGATGACGGCGATGAAAATGAGCTGGCTGGAGTTGTAATAGGGTCCGGCGGCGCTGGACGTATAATTTGGCAGCACCAGCGTCAGGATGGCGATGGCCGCCAGGGTGGCCAGCGACGCACTCACGCCCAGCAGGCCGAAAGTCTGCTCGCGGTGGCGCCCGGCGCCCAGCAGCAGGCAGATGCCGACGATGCCGTTCAAAATGATCATGATGGCGGCAAACACCGTGTCGCGCGCCAGTCCCGTCGTTTCCGGTCCGCCGGCCAGCATCAGCGAGACGATCAGCGCCACCTCGATCAGGGTCACGGCCAGCGCCAGCACCAGGGTGCCATACGGTTCGCCGATGCGGTGCGCCACCACTTCCGCGTGGTACACGGCGGCCAGCACGCTGCCGATCAGGCCCGCCACCAGCAGGATCTGGTAGGCGCCGCCGACATTGAAGGTGGAACCGAACAGGAACAGCCAACCGGCAAGGGGGGCGGCAAGCGGCCATACAGGCAGGGATTTAAGCATTTTCATTATGGGCCTGGCAAGAGTAAAAAAAGGGGAACTGCGGTGCGGACGGCAAAGGGGAGCCCAGCGTGCGCGCCATAGCATAACTTGCTTAGCTTAAATGAAAGTTAGGCAATGCACACGTCCGGCTGCCGGCGCCCCGCGTCTCGACTACCTTGCTGCAGTGCACCTGCTTGCTATCGGTAACTATAGTCCCTTTGGTAACATGCCGTTGCAATTTCCTTGTTTTTTTGCTTCCGGCTGCCGTCATAATGCAAGGCCGCCCTCCCGGCACCGATCAAGGACAGACCATGATTTCAGTAAACAGTGCCGCCATGCGTACGTTCATCTTCGCGGGCAGCTTGCTGTGCGCCGCCGCACATGCGGACACACCGCCAGCGCCCACAGCGCAGCTTGATGCAAACTGGGCCACCCCGCCTGCGCCTGCCGCCGCACCAAGGTGGCAAGACAGCCTGCCGCCTGCGCCACCGGTGGCGCCACGCGAAGAAAAGATCCTGCCCAGGAGTGAATGGTTGAACGTGGAGCCGATGAAGGCGCCTGACAGGCGCTGCGATCCCGGGCCTCGACGCCTTATTCTTGAGCAAGGAATGCGGCAAGGAACCCAGCTGGCTGGGGTCGCCCAAGAAGTAAGCCGATTTAAATATCCAAGGTGCTGGCGCCCTGCGCCTCGACCACCCTGTTGCGGCCCGCCTGCTTGGCCGCCTGCAGCGCCTCGTCGGCCCGCTTGAACAGGCTGACAGTGCTGTCTTCGGCGCGGATGGTGGTCACGCCCAGGCTGGCCGTCAGTTGCAGCACGGCGCGCTCCGTCTTGACGGGCAGCACTTCGACGGCAGCGCGGATGCGCTCGGCCACCATCAGCGCATCGGCCAGGGTCGTGCGCGGCAGCTGGATGGCGAATTCGGCGCCCCCCAGGCGACCCATCAGGTCGCTGTCGCGCAGTTGCTGACGGCACGTGTCGACGATGGTTTTCAGTACCGCGTCGCCCACCGGATGGCCATAGCTGTCGTTGACGCGCTTGAAATGGTCGATATTGAGTACCACCAGCGCCGTCGGCAAGCCGGGCCGGCGCGCCAGCGCCATCCACGGCGCCAGCGCCTGGTAAAAACCGCGCCGGTTCGGCACGCCCGTGGCCGCATCGAGCACTTCCAGGCGCGCCAGTTCGCCGCCCAGTTTTTCACGCGACAGCAGCAGGTAGCCGAAGGCGTTCGTCAGCATCATCAGGTACAGGGCGCCAAAACCGGCCAGTTGCAGCAGCTCGGCATCAAAAGCGGGGACGGCGGCGGCGAGCACGCCGCGCGCGGCGATCAGCAGCGACAGCAGGCCCATGCTGACGACGAGGAAACGGCGCAGCATGCTCGCCTCGCGCCATTTCAGGCACAGCGCGGCCACGCCGGCGAGGAAGAAGCCGGCCACGATCAGCGAACCGCCGGCGCTGCGCAACAGGGGCGCCACGTCGAACAGATAGCAGGCGGCAAACAGCGCCACCGACAGTCCCAGCGCCGGCAATACATAGCGGCGCCAGCCGCTGCGCCCGGCCGCCTGCCACAGCGCGCCCGCGTCGAGCGCCATGCCGGCAAACAGCAGGCTGTTACCGAGCAAGATGGAGAGGAAATCAGGCAGCACGCCGCGGAAATACAGCAAGCACCAGGCCACGGCCTGGCACTGCTTGGCTACCGCCCAGGTAGACATGCTGAGCGACTTCTTGCGCTCGTACTCGAAGAAGAACAGGGCCGCGCACAGGCTCAGGTTGCCGAGTGCCAGGGCCAGTACCAGGGTCTTGATATCCATGGGCTACACTATCGATGCGCAGGCGCGGCGCGCCAGATCAGATTTCGTGTTCGACATTGCTGCTGCCGTCGCCGACCTTGCTGGCCCACGCCTGCACGAAATACTGCTTTTCCACTTCGCTGGGCGCCTCATGCCAAAACACGATGAGGGTGCCCTTGTGATCGTGGATCTGCGCTACTTTTTCAATGAATCCGACATTGTCGGCCTGGTCGGCCAGCGCCGCCGCGTAACCGTACACGCGCGTCAGCCGCTCGATGCGGTCAGGCTCGGTAAAACTGTTCGTCGCCGTAATGATGGGGTGATCCAAAAACATGCTTGTCTCCATGGTGCCCGACTGCGCGGCCGTGCCGCCGCGCGCCATTACACATGCTCGGCGCGGATTAATCGGGTATGCTCACGGGAGCTTATCAGATTTCTCTGAATGCAACAAAGCATCTCCCCCTGTCCACTCAGCGAAGTCGTCCTATGTCGGATAGCAAATTACCTGCCGTGCGCGCGCCCCAGGTGCATACCTGCGGCGACCGGCGTCGCCTGGAATTCCAACCAGGCATGATCCAGAGCGAAATGCTGCTGTCGCGCCCCGATCATCTGCTGCTGCGCTATGCGCGCGCCATGATGTGCTTCACCCTGTTCGTGCCGCGTCCCCGGCACATCCTGATGGTGGGACTGGGCGGCGGCTCGCTGCTGAAGTTCTGCCACCGCTACCTGCCCGAGGCGCGCATCACGGTGCTGGAATTGCGCGCCGACGTGATCGCCCTGCGCGAGCAGTTCATGCTGCCGCCCGACGACGCGCGCCTGCGCATCATCGAAACGGACGCGGTCAGCTATATCCGCCAGCATCCGGGCTGCGCCGACGTGCTGCTGCTTGATGGCTACGATGAAACGGGCCTGCCGCCCGCACTGGGCAGCGCGCGCTTCTATGCGGACTGCCTGCGCGCCCTGCTGCCCGGCGGCGTGCTGGTGGCCAACCTGTTCAGTTATGACGAGCACTACCCCGCCATGCTGGCGCGCCTGCTGCTCACCTTCCGCGGCGCCGTGTGCCACTTCGATGGCATCGCCGGCAACAACCGCATCGTCTTCGCCGCCAGGCCAGACAAGCGCGGGGCGGGCCGAGCACTGCGCATCGTGCGCCTGGTGCGCTGGCGGCGGGTGTGCGGCCTGGCGTTCCTGAACCGCGTGCTGCCCGCATGGCAGTTGTGGCGGGTGCGTCAGCAGTCAGGCGCGGGCAGGGGCTGAAAGTCGTCTTCCCCGGCCATGGATGTTGTTGCTTATTAGTAGTAATTTGGTACAAAATCAGCATGATGGATGTGGTTTATGACAAACTACTGCCTGCGCGGGGCCGGCAGGCGCCGCCGAATTCAAGTATTCATGAAGTGAGATAGGAAAAAACATGCTGCGTGGCCGCCTGCCATTGTCGATCTCTGCCGCGGCCGCGCTGACCTTTACCTGCGGCGTCAGCATCACCGCCGTGCTCTTCGCCGCCATCAGCCAGCTCGAGTACGACAAGATGAGTCTGAGCCTGCAGCAGCGCGCCGGCGCGCGCGTGGCCGCCATCGAGCAGGGACTCGACGATGCGGTCGAGGTGCTGACCACGACCAACCAGCTGTTTGCTGCCGTCATGCCCGTCACGCGCGAGCAGTTCCACGACTTCACCACGCCGCTGCTGCAGCGCCACCCTTTCATCCAGGCCTTCAATTTTCACCGCCTCGTGCCGCATGCGCAGCGCGCCGCATTCGAGGCCGAACTGCGGCGCATCGTGCCCGATTACGCCATGACGGAAATGCGCGACGGCGTCGTTGTGCCCGCGACAACGCGCGCCAGCTACCTGGTGGTGGACTACCTTGAACCCTTGCAGGGTAACCGCCCTGCCTTCGGCTTGAACGTCAGCCCGAACGGCTTGCTGGCGCGCGCGCTGGAACAAGCCATCATCAGCGGCCAGACCACCGCCACCGGCTTGCTGGCCCTGGCGCAGGGACCGCAGCAGGGCTTCGTCATCCTGCGCCCCGTGTACCGCCACGGCATGCCGCTGCAAACGGTGCAGCAGCGACGCGCGGCGCTGATTGGCGATACGGCGGCCATCATCCGCGCCGGAGAACTGGTGCAGAAAATCCTCGCCGGCGCCGACCTGCTGGGCGACCCGCAGCTTGAACTCAGCGTCTACGCGGACGCTGGCGCCGACCCGCGCCAGATGATCTTTCGGCATGGCCAGGCACCTGCCGACGAAGCGGGCGGCGCCTGGGAATCGCTGCCACGCTGGCTGCAGTTTGCTTATCACAGCCATTATGACCGGGCATTTTCATCCGCCGGCCGGCCCTGGCATGTGCGCGTGGTGGCCCATCCGCGCCCCTTCCTGGCCGAGCACCTGGGTTCATTGTTCACCCTGATCACGGGCTTGCTGTTCAGCATGCTGACGGCCGCCTTCGTGCAGTCGCTGACGCAGCGCTCGCGCCGCGTGCAGCTGCTGGTGGAACAGCGCACGGCCGACCTCAAGCGCAGCAATGAGCTGCTCAGCGCCGACGTGCGGGCACGCCAGCGCACGGAACGCGCCTTACAGGAAAGCGAGAAACGTTTCCGCCGCCTGCTGGCACTGTCCTCGGACTGGTACTGGGAACAGGATGCCAACTTCTGCTTCACCCACATCACCAGCGGTTTTACGGACAAGTCGAACATGCCGCTGGAACGCTTCATCGGCATGACGCGCTGGGAAAACAACCCGGAGATGCGCAATTCGCGCTGGGGCAAGCAGCATATCGCCAACCTGGCAGCGCACCTGCCCTTTTCCAACCTCGAATATGCGATGAAAGACCGCGATGGCCAGCTGCGCTGGTTCAGCATCAACGGCGAACCGCTATTCAACGAGCTGGGCGAATTTCGCGGCTACCGGGGCACGGGGTCCGAAATCACGGAACGCAAGCTGGCCGAGCAGAAAATCCAGCACATCGCCCACCACGACGTGCTGACGGGCTTGCCCAACCGCGCCCTGCTGCGCGACCGCCTGGCGCAAGCGATGGCCCTGTCGCGCCGCAAGAACCGCGCGCTGTGGGTGCTGTTGATCGACCTCGACCGCTTCAAGTTCGTCAATGACAGCCTGGGCCACAAGGCCGGCGACCTGCTATTGAAAACCATTGCCGCGCGCCTGCAGGCCAGCCTGCGCGAAAGCGACACAGTGGCGCGCCTGTCCGGCGATGAATTCGTCGCTATCCTGTGCGAACAGGCCGACGAAGTGCTCAGCGGCGCCATCGTGCAGCGCCTGATGGATGCGGTGGCCCAGCCGGTATTGCTCGACGGCAAGGAATTCTTTGTCACCTGTAGCATCGGCGTGGCCGTCTACGACATGTCGCGCTACGACGCCCCCGGCGACGCGACTTTGAATGGCGAGACGCAGAACCTGATCGAACAGGCCGACATCGCCATGTACTGCGCCAAGAAACAGGGCCGCAACAACATCAAGTTCTACACGACGGCCATGAACCAGGCCACCCTGGAGCGCCTGCGCATCGAGACCGCGCTACGCAACGCGCTGGAGCGCGGGCAGTTCGTGCTGCATTACCAGCCGCAGCTGGACTTGGCCAGCGGGCGCATCGTCGGCGTGGAAGCGCTGCTGCGCTGGCAACACCCGGACCTGGGCATGGTAGCCCCGCAGCGCTTCATCGCGCTGGCAGAAGATACGGGTTTGATCGTGCCGATCGGCGCCTGGGTCATGCGCCAGGCATGCGCGCAGATGCAGGCCTGGCATGCGGCCGGGCTGGGCCAGCTACGCCTGGCCGTGAACCTGTCGGCGCGCCAGTTCAACGAGCCGAACCTGGTCGCCTCGATCGCCGAAGTGCTGCTTGAAACGGGCCTGCCGCCCGCCTGCCTGGAACTGGAACTGACGGAAAGCCTGTTCATGCACGACGTGGCGCTGGCCGTCAGCCAGCTGCACGACATGAAGGCACTGGGGGTGCAGCTGTCGATCGACGACTTCGGCACCGGCTATTCCAGCTTCGCCTACCTGCGCACCTTCCCCATCGACGTGCTGAAGATCGACCGCAGTTTCGTGGGCGACGTGGCGCGCGACGCGGACGATGCCGCCATCGTCGTCTCCATCATCGCCCTGGCGCACAATTTGAAGCTGCGCGTGGTGGCCGAAGGTGTGGAAACGGTGGAACAGCTGGACTACCTGCGCCAGCACGGCTGCGACGAAGCGCAAGGCTTTTATTTCAGCCACCCGCTGCCCGCGCACGAGGTAGAGCTGCTGCTGAGCAGCTCGCACGCGACCGCATAAGGTCAGGCCGGCTTGCTATTTCTTGTAACTGAGCGTAAACCTGAACGGCACTACCATCGCGCAGGGCTGGCCTGCGCAACGGCCCGGTGTAAACCGGAGATGCATGAACATGGCCGCCGCCAGTTTGCCGGACTCACTGTCCGGGCTTTTCAGCAGGGTGACATTCTGCGCCACGCCCTGTTCATCGACACCGACATTGACGTGCAACTCGCCGATAGCGTCCTTGTACGAGATCAGGCTTTGCATGGCCCGCGATATTTCCAGTATGCCCTTCTCCGGATACGGCGGTGCATCGTCATCCTGCAAGACCGCGTAGTCTCTTTTCACGAGCTGCTGCTGCTCCGGCGTCAACTGGGCGTATGACTTTTCCGGGGGCACCACAAAACCACCAGAGGCAGTGCCACGAATGTTCGAGCCAATCGTCGCATTTTGTTCCTTGATGGTGTACATATTAGGTGCCACGGGCAATTCCGGCTGCGCCTTCAGGTGGAAGCTACCATTGAAACGCCCCTTCAACACGAGTCCGTTGGGATACAAGATCGCACCGTCACCAACCGGTCGGCCTTCGCGCCATTGCCCACGATAGGCGCCACCCATAAAAAATGTCATGGTGCCGTGGCCTCCGGGACCATCCTGCCAGCCTCCCTCATACTGATCGTCGCCCGGAGAGCCGAACTTGACATTGCCCACTGGCTTGTCCTGCTCGAAATTGCCTTCCAGTTTTTCCCCGCCCTTAAAGATTACCACGGCAGGGCCCTGCAGCATGCCATCCCGGTAGTTCCCTTCATGCAAGCTGCCGTCCGCCCACTGTGAAATGCCTGCGCCTTCTGGCACGCCCTTGCTCAGCGCTCCTTCATAACGTTCCGTTGCCTTGCCGTCCTTGCTCCACTGCAAAGCACCAGGTCCGCTGGCATAGCCATCGTTGCAAGCCCCAGTCCAGTAAGCTATGTGCCCGGTCACCCGCGCATGCTCGGCAACGCGGCAGTCCGCTTTGCCGCATAGGTGATGCTGGCGGCACCGGCGCTGGTCATGTATAACAAGGCGATCAGGGCAAAATGTTTGTGCATATTTTTTTTGCAATGTTTTAAGTTGCGACATGCTAACATGGCTTACACAATAGCAAATACACACTTTCTCACGCGAGGCACTACGGTTTTATTGCAGGCATTCCTGGCGCTAGCGGCCTCACCACGGTCTCGAACTCATCCCAGCCGACATGCAGTCCTGACTCGGCGAGAAACGTCGCAACATCCAGCATGCTGTCGGCCGTGATCCGCGTCTCCGGATGCTTCCATAGCGCACACACTCCTTGCAGACGATCACCTGCTGCTCCGTTTTGCGGATGGTGCATGCCGCAGATCGCCATACTCGCCGCAAGTGGGACACTGCATGCCGGTCTCCATCATGACCGGACCTACAGCTTTTGCTGCAGGAATTCGAGGAAGCAGCTGATGCGCTGCGCCAGTTGCGTATTGCGGTAATACACAGCGTGGATCTGCTGGCGGTAGCCCGTGTAGAACGGCTGCAGCACCTTCACCAGGCGCCCGGCCGCGATGTCGTCCCTCGTCATGAAGTCGGACAGGCAGACGATGCCCTGGTCATGCAGCGCCAACTGGCGCAAGGTTTCGCCGCTGGAAGCGGCCAGCGCAGGCACGATCTGCAGGCTGTTGCCGGCATCGTGGCGCAGCGGCCAGTGATTGCCCAGTTCATATTGCGCAAAACCCAGCAGCGCATGGCCGGACAGCTCTTCCGGCGTATTTGGTACGCCGTGGCGCGCCAGGTAGGCGGGCGTGGCCAGCACGTGCAAAGGACTGGCACTCAGCGGGCGCGCATGCAGGGTCGAGTCGACCAGGGCACCGATGCGGATGGCGATATCGGTGCGGTGCTCGAGCAGGTCGGCGATCTGGTCGTTGCTGGTCAGTTCCAGGCGGATGTCCGGGTACATGGCGCGAAACTCGGCCACGTGGGGCACCACGCAATGCAGCATGAAGGGCGAGGCGGCGTCCACGGACAAACGCCCGGCCGGCTTCTGGCGGCGGATGCGGATCGATTCCTCCACATCCTCCATCGAGGCGAGGATGGCGCGCGCCTTGTCCAGGAACAGCTGCCCCTCTTCCGTCAGCTCCATGCGCCTTGTGGTGCGCGTCAAGAGCGAGGTGGCCAGCTTGTCTTCCAGGCGCGACAGGGCGCGGCTAACGCCCGAGGTAGTTTGTCCCAGGTGCACGGCAGCCGCGCTCAGGGTGCCGCTGTCGATGACGGTGACGAAGATTTTCAGGTCGTCCGAATTGATATCCATTGCTGCCTTAATATTGCCGCATTGTTGCGCGATTTTCACATATCACGCCATTATAATGGAATCACGGCAACAGTGATGGCAACACACTACGTCAGGCAGGGCGATTGCATGAAGCATCAAGTCGGTAAGCCCAAGACCTTGGCAAGATAGTCGGCACTCCAGCCAGCTTTTAAGCGTTTGGTAGCGATGCCGACCTTGGTCGACTTTTCATT